>CBDIHJ010000017.1:0-12119 GCA_965279045.1 Henriciella sp.
CAACAGCGTCACGCGCGGCGCTGTGGCGAGCTGGGCGAAGTCATGGGCGGATAAGCCAATTCGCTCGTCTGGATCTGCAAGCCCGATTTGGTTCCGAAAGACCCGAGGTAAGAACCCGTCGGCTGGGGGCTGCTCTGGCCAGATGCCCTCGTTAAGGCCGGCCAAGATAAGATGATCCGCCGATTGCAACCGCGCTTCCAAAGGTCCCCAAATGGCCAATCTGGGGTGCGGGTTTCCAACCGGTATCGTCTGCATGGCGGCTTCTGATTGTAATAGGTCTAACCAGACCGCGGGGACCTGTTCACCGAGCGGCGTCGAGAGATCTGCTAAATCTCTCAATAAACGTACCAATGCGGCGCCATCTTCGCCGGCAAACGGGCTGGGTGGCACTGCGATTGCAGCCGAGACGTCGCTCAGCTGACGATACCAAGCCTCGCCTGAGATCAGCCGGTCAGCATCGGCTTCTATCGGTTCGAGCACCGAGGATAATGCCTCCAAGAGGCGCAATGCCTGATCTGCTTTCGTACCCTCAAAGTCCTTGGCGCGAATGTCCCTGCTGGCGGCCAGAGCACAGGCATGTTCAACCAGCGTCGACCAATCCTTCCAAACGCGAGGCCCACGTAAAACATATTTGTCGAGGGTGCGCACAGCGTCGATTTCAAACCGGCTCGATGAATGTTGCAACACCGCCATAAGCGCAACAGGGTGCGCCGGGTCTTGTAACCAATTGCCGACCAGCACGGCGAGGCTGCCCGCTTGCGTTTGAGTTAGTGGCCATCCTGCGGACGGAGAGACTTCAACATTCCAGCGCTTGAGCATGGCGCTCACCCGACGCGCGAGCCCGGCATCAGGCGTAATGAAAGCGGCTGTTTCGTCCTCGTGTTCTAATGTGTGCCGCAACATGATCGCCGCGAGCACGGCTTCCTCGCTGTCATCATTGGCATCAATGAGCGTGAGACCATCGAGCGCACTCCGCGCGAAACTGGCGGCGTCGCCATCTCCAGATATCTGCGCGAGGCGTGTGGTCCAATCGGCTGTGGCTTGGGCGGGCGCTAATGCTTCATGGATCAGCTTGCGCCGATCTTCTCGGGGACCGTCAGCCGACGAGCCCGGCCAACGCTTCACATCCTTGGGCATCAAATCCAGATGCGCCAAAGCTTTGGCCATCGCATATTGGGGATGCGACGGAGATTCGCGGACCTGTTCTAGCGTGTGAGGGTCTAAGCCGAGGTCCAGTCCCGGAAAAACGATCATACCTTGTGGCAAAGACTTAGCCGCTTTCATAAGTGCGCGACTTGCAGGAGTCGCACCGGTCGAGCCGGCAATAATGACCGGTGCATTGGGGGGGGCGTCTTGCCAGACCTGCGCCATAGCTTCAGCCGCTGCAAGCCGCCGCACATAGGCGTCCATCTTTTGTGCGTCTTCGAGCTCTATCGGCCAATGGGTCGTGATGATGCGTAAAAATCTGACCGAGTCTTGCCAATGCCCGGCCAGGTCAGCTTGCGGCACCAGGGATTCCAGCGCGTCCCAATCGACATCTCCGGATAGCGCTGCTTGATCCAGCAGGCGGGCGAGCTCTCGGGCGGCGGCCAAGCACGACACTGCGGGCAGGGGTCGACCGGAACTCTCATAGAATTGCGTGACCATTTTGGTCAGCGCGCCAAGGCGTGTGGCAGGTGACATGATCGGGGGAAGATCAGCGATCGCGGCTTCAGCACTTGGAGGCGGATCAGCCGTCTCTAGATCGCCAAGCGCTCGAATAGAGGGGAGTAAAAGGGCTTGGTGGTCGACCGCGCGATACAGTGCAAATGCCAGCGCCCGTTCCGAGCGTCTGTTTGGCACATAGATCAATGCATCAGCCAGCGCGTCTGGATTTTTTTTAAGATCGGTTTCGGCCGCGAGCACGCGGGCGAGGTTGTCGAGAAAATTCGCCCCGGCTGGGATAGAGTAGACATCGGCGCTAGAGAGACCGGGTAGCGTGCTCATGCGCCGTGGCACCTCAACCAAAACTCGGCATCCTGCAGCGCCTTTGGATCACCGACATGCAGCCAAAAGCGGTCTAAAGGGAGACCAAAAACGCGGCCTTTAGGAAGGATCTCGTTCCAAATTCGATTGGCTGAGAACGGCTCGATTGGAGCTTCGTCATACAATTGTGGCTTCAAAATCCGCATGCCCGCATACGCCCAAGGCGCGCTTGCCGCTTCTCCGCGCCGGGTGAGTTGACCTGAAGACTGGTGAAAAAAATCTCCAGCGCCCGGGAAACCAAGGCATCGTTTTATATCGGCGAGGAGCAGCAGCTCGTCCATGCGTTCTGAATCGAAACGCTCTGCAAGCTCTTGTAGCGGTTCGGGGCCAGTGGGTTCCCAAAAGGCATCCGTATTCGCGACAAATATCGGGTCTTCGCCGAGAAGCGGACGGGCCTTGGCGAGACCGCCACCCGTTTCGAGCACTTGTGCGCGTTCATCCGAGACTACAACGTCCAGATCGGTGCGCGACCGCAGATGCGCTTCGACTTGGTCCGCGCACCAATGTACGTTGACGATCACGCGATTCACGCCAGCGGCAGCCAAATTGTCGAGAAGCCGGTCGATCATGGTACGGCCAGCGATTTCGAGCAGTGGCTTCGCCGTTTTTTCGGTTAGAGGGCGCATCCGGGTGCCGAGCCCTGCGGCCAGAACCATAGCCGTGTGTGGCATCTCGATCATTTGAGCGTCTCCAAGACAGACGGTGTGGTCTCCGCAATAAAGGCGCGCATTTCAGCAGCGGAGGGATGCATCAGATTGCGCGCTAACATCAGCTTTTGACGCGGCATGAAAGCCTCGTACCGGGTTTTGCCATCCCGCTTCATCAAGCGTGCGAATACACCTGCGATGCGCAAGGCGTTCAGGGTCCCGATCACGGCGAGGCGTTCTTCAAAGAGCGCTTCATCCTTACCTGTCGCGTTTAGATACGTCTCGATCGCTGTTTCGCTTGCCTCAGCAGAAACCGGCCGGCGCGCATCTTGGGTCAACATGGCCATATCCCACGCATCCCAACCCATCACGGCATCTTGGAAATCAAGTAGGCCAATCTCGCCCTCTGGAAGCCATAACAAGTTTTCGGCGTGATAATCGCGCAAGGTGAAGTCTCTGGGAAAAGCGATGGCTTGCGCGATGAGGCCATCACGAACTCGCTCCCATCGTACCCGATCGGTGTCGCTCATGCGCGCCGTGGGATCATAAATATGGAACCAATCGGCGAAGAGATCGGCATTGGCGCCAAGTGCGATATGATCGAAATCGAGGATTGGCCAGCGATCGCCGTTTTTCGCCAATACGCTGGGCTTAGGATGGCGGTGGAGCTTCGCCAGACCCTCCGCCGCGCGCTTATAAAGCGGGACCTCCGCCATTCCATTTTCAATTAAGCGAGCAAATTCGCGTTGCGCGCCAAAGTCCTCCAGTAATGCGAAGCCAAGCTCAGTGTTATGCGCAAAAATTTCCGGTGCGCGAAGTCCCGCCTGTCGCAAATGATCGGCAACGAGCACGAAGGCATCGACCCGGCTCGAGGCGAGACGCGTCATCGCATTCCAACCAAGGCGCTGACGATCTGCTTCGCTCATCTCTGGTGTGCAAGGCGCGTCTTCGACCCGCGGGGCATCCATCAAGATTGCGGTGTGGCCCTCCGGGTTGGTGAGGCGTGCATAACGCCGGGTCGAGGCATCCTGATCGAACCATTGCAAGTGCGCCCCCTGCCATCCGGCTTGGCTTAGAAACGCTTGAATTTGTTCGAGGCGTTGTGCGTCAGAACTCATGCAAACGTGTTTGCCAGTCTTCGCCGTAGGGTTCCAGTGTGGCGATGCGGATATCCCCAGCGATTTCAATACTCAAATCCAAGCGCCAGCTCGGTAAGTGCTTGCCGGCGCGGTCAGGCCACTCGATTAGGGTCAACCCATCTTGTGTCTCTTCCCAACCGAGTTCGAACACTTCATCGGGGTCGTCTAAGCGATAGAGATCATAGTGAAAGACCGGATAATTGGGCGCTTCATAGGTCTGAACCAAAGTATAAGTCGGGCTCGGGACTTCGGTGTCCTCCCCCATTAAGGCGGAGATGAGCGCGCGTGAGAACGTCGTTTTTCCAGCGCCCAATCCGCCGCGCAAAGCGATGACGTCCCCCGCTTGAAGGTGCGAGGAGAGCGTCCGTGCAAGCGTCGCCGTTGCGGCAAGATCCCGAAGTTCAAAGCGCAGCAAGGGCGGTCTCTATCGCGCCTAATAGGCTGTTTGTCGGTTCGCACCCGACGGAGAGGCGTACAAAACCTTCTGGAACATCATCGCCCCACCGGGCCCGTCGTTCCGCACTGGTGTGGATGCCGCCAAAACTCGTCGAAGCGAAGATCGCCGGGCAGTCATTGATGAAGCGCTCGGCTTTTGCTTCGCCGTCGAATGTCAGCCCGATCACGAAGCCCATTCCTGGATACTTCACCTGCTCCAGCGCTGGATGCTCTTCTAGCAAGTTCAGCAAAGCGGCAGCGTTCGCGCACATCCGTTCTAGCCGGAGTTCAAGGGTCATCAGCCCGCGATGGACAAGAAAGGAGGGGAATGGATCGGGGATTGAGCCCGAAACTTTCCGCCATTTCCAAATCTTCTGGAACAACACGTCGTCTCGCGTCGCGACGTGACCATAAAGGCAGTCTGAGTGGCCTGCCATAGCTTTGGTATCGGAGCTCACGACGATATCCGCACCAAGATCAAGGGGACGCTGCAAGAGGGGTGTCAGCGTTGTATTGTCGACGACCGTGAACGCGCCTGCGGCTTTGGCCGTCTCGGTAATTGACCGGATGCTGCACAAATCGAGGCCCGGATTGGAAGGTGTTTCAATCCAGACGACTGCATAAGGGGACAAGTCCGCAGTTGCGAAGGCTTTCGTTGGAATCGCTTCAAACCGGATATCGTGCGTCGAGAGCATCTCTTCGAGCATGACCCGGGTCACATAATACCCATCGGACGGGACAAGCACCGTGTCGCCAGCCTTCGCTGTAACCATGAGCGCGGCCGTAATCGCCGCCATTCCGGACGGAAACGCCACAACGGGTGCTTCTTCCAGCGCGGCAATCGCGGCTTCGGTCGCCTCAACGGTAGGATTGATATCGCGGCCATAAGTGTAGGGCGTGTTCGGTGTACCAGCCAGTGCATACTTGGCCGTGGTCACAATTGGAGGGCTGATTGGCTCGCCATTTTCAAGAGCGCCGCTCCGTGCATGCAGCATGGCCAGGATTCGCTGGGAATTGTCTTTATCCATTCGGGGCTTGTGGCACAGACTGCATTTGTGGAAAAGGACGTGAAAACTTGCCGCAGCGTCGCGGCTTGCAAAAAAATGACGCATGCGTCATGAAAATAGTGAACTCGGGAGGGTTGTGGGTCGTGGACCTATCGAATGCAGAACGTGTCGTCATTATCGGCGGGGGCCAAGCCGCGGCGCAAGCCTGCGCATCGCTGCGACTGTTCGGGTATCAGGGCGCGATCACACTGATCGGCGAAGAGCCCGCCCTGCCTTATCAGCGCCCGCCTTTGTCCAAAGCTTATATGAAAGGCGAGCTCGCCGAAGAACGCCTCTATTTCAAGCCGGCAGCTTGGTATGAAGACCAAGGCATCGACACGGTGCTATCAGTGCGAGCGACCAAGATTGATCGCAGCGCGCAAACTGTGGAACTCGAGCATGGCGGAACCGTGCCTTACGACGCGCTGATCATCGCCACAGGCTCCCGCCCGCGCACCTTGCCGGTAGACGGTGCCGATCTCGACGGCGTTTTCGATCTTCGCGACCTTGCCGATGTGGAGCGCATCCGGCCGCGCATGATAGCCGGACGCAAGCTCGTGATTGTCGGCGCCGGTTATATCGGCCTCGAAGCGGCAGCCGTGGCGCGCCAGCTCGATTTGGACGTTACGGTGCTGGAGATGGAAGACCGGGTGCTGGCCCGGGTCACCAGCCCGATTATGAGCCAGTTCTTTGCCGACGAGCATACGCGCCAAGGGGCAGAGATCCGCACGGGCGCGCGCCTCGCGTCGCTCAATGGTGTGGATGGCAAAGTAACGCAAGCCGTGCTCGCCGACGGGACCGCGCTTGATGCCGATATCGTTCTGGTCGGCATCGGTATCCTGCCAAATGTGGAGCTCGCCGAAGAGGCTGGCATTGCCTGCTCGAATGGCATTCTCACCGATGAAGACGCCCGGACCCACGATCCGCGCGTGTTTGCCGCCGGAGACTGTGCCGCGCGGCCTCTGGTCCATTATGGCCGCAAAGGGCGGCTTGAAAGCGTTCACAACGCGATTGAGCAGGGCAAACTGGCTGCCGCGGCAATCATGGGCAAACCACGCCCAACCTTGGACTGCCCCTGGTTTTGGTCTGATCAGTACGATCTAAAGCTACAAATCGCGGGCCTCAGCCAAGGCTATGATGAGACCGTGGTACGCGGCGATCCAGACGCGCGTAAATTTGCGGTCTTTTACCTTCAGAACGGCAAGCTGATTGCGGTCGACGCAATTAACAGTCCGCCTGAATTTCTCGCGTCCAAAAAACTAATAATAACAGGCGCGCGTCTTGCACCTGAAACCCTAAGCGATACATCACAATCCATGAAAGAGATCGCGGCAGCCGCCGTATAAGGAGACGACCAGAAATGGCCAAAATTATCTATGTCGATCACGAAGGCACGGAACGTGTCGTAGAAGCCACGAATGGCGAAAGCGTGATGGAAACAGCGATCAAAAACTCGATCCCAGGCATTGATGCCGATTGCGGCGGCGCGTGTGCCTGTGCGACCTGTCACGTCTATGTCGATGAAGCGTTCATGGACAAGGTCGGCAGCCCGGAAGACATGGAACAATCCATGCTCGACTTTGCTGAAAACGTTCAGGGCAATTCGCGACTATCTTGCCAGATCAGTGTCAGCGATGATCTCGATGGCTTGAAAGTGACAACGCCAGAGAGCCAACACTAAGGCCGATCCTCGAGCGGGTTTTTGCGCCCCTGCCATTGGTGGGGGCGTTTTCGCATTTCCTGACGTGGCGTGACGGCTTGGTGCCGCATCAGAACTGCCTATCTCCACCCAAGATCAATCGATGAAGGGGGCGTCCTCATGACCAGCTATACGGAGCTGCTCGCCGGCTTGGAGCGTAAATCTGATAAATCGATTGACGCGCACATTCCTGAAAGTTGGATGCAGGGGCGGACCACCTATGGCGGACTGACCGCAGCTTTATCGCTGCAGGCGGCTATGGGTCTGGTTGACGATATTCCGATCCGAAGTGCCCAAGTGGCGTTTGTCGGACCTGTTGGCGGCGATGTGACCATCAAACCGACCCTGCTGAGACGCGGAAAAAATACCGCTTATGTCAGTGTCGACGTGGTCGCCGGTGAAGACGTGACGGCACAATCGATTTTTGCATTTGGTAAAGCGAAAGAAAGTGCGATCCACTTTGATGATATGCCAATGCCAGAGGTACGCGCGCCGGACGAGATTGAGTCTTTCTTTGACTCACGCGGGCCTCGACCTGGATTTACGCAGAATTTCGATATGCTCATGGCGCTCGGGGGACGACCCATTTCAGGATCAAAAGAAAAATCCATTGGGCTTTGGATGCGCCATCTGGATCCGAACACGCCCCAAGATGCCACGGCCGTCTTGGCGATCGGCGATGCCCCACCGCCAGCCGTTATGTCAATGTTCACGCAGCCGCTTCGGATCAGCTCCATGACCTGGATGGCGGAGTTCATGACCGATACGATTACAACCGATCCCGAAGGTTGGTTCTTTGCCCAACATACGGCGCAGCTTTCCAAAGATGGTTATTCAAGCCAGTCCATGCGTCTTTGGAATCGGCACGGCGAGCCGATCCTTGTCGGACGTCAAACGATTGCGGTTTTCGGCTGATCGCCTATCCCGTTAAACCGGGAGGGCAACGCCGTGCTATCAGAAACGATTATTGCAGCCATCGATGCCGGCGGCACGAGCTTTAAGTGCGCCCTTATACGCGCTGATGGTACGCTCCTGAAAGCTTGGCGCATTCCCACGGAAGGGCCTGAAGAGACACTCAAGGCATGTGCGGAGTCGTTCCAAAACGAAATTCAATTGTCGGGTTTCAACCCCAGCGCGCTTGGCATCGCGAGTTTTGGACCGGTGAACATAGACCCGAGTTCATCGAGCTATGGCGTCATCACGGGGACGGCGAAGCCGGGATGGGATGGCGCGCCAATCGGTCCGTTTCTAAGCGAATGCCTCGCGCTCCCCTTCCATCTTGATACGGATGTCAATGCAGCCCTCGCGGCAGAAATGCATTGGGGCGCTGCGCAAAGGGTGCAAAATGCAGCCTATATAACCGTTGGCACCGGGATCGGTGTGGGCCTCTCCCTCAATGGCGACTTTGTAGGACGCCCGACGCATCCAGAGTTTGGTCATATCCGCGTTGCGCGGCACCGGGACGATCAGAACTTTGTTGGCATTTGTGCGCTGCATGGAGATTGTTTAGAAGGCCTCGCGTCGGCAAAGGCGTTTGAGGTGCGTTGGGGCAAAGCCGCCAGCCTTTCGTCAGATCATCCTGGGTGGGAGATCGAAGCCTTCTATTTGGCGCAAGCCTGTCTCAACCTGTATCTCACCACACGCCTCGAAAAGATCATCATCGGTGGTGGACTCATGCAAGCCAACGGCCTTTTGGAAAAAATACAAATCGCATTCGACACGTTAAATGGCGCCTACCTTCCGACTCGCGGCGCGCAAATCATCATATCGCCAGGCTTAGGCGAACATGCGGGCGTATTTGGAGGTGCAATTGTCGCGCTAAGGGCGCTTAGTTCGCAATCGCAGCTTTAAGGCTTTCGAGATACGCGACTTGCTCTTCAAGCGCGTGGACGTGTGGGCCATCTTTGCCTTCAGCGAGCAAAGCGCGGTGCGCTTCATCATATTCTTTTTGCACGCTCTCGGCAGAAACACTGTCTAGGTTGACGGCTTCTTCAGCGAGAATGGTCAAACCAGCCGGCGTGACATCAGCAAAGCCGCCGCGCACGAAGAGCCGCATCGTGGTCTCACCGCCAACTTCGACACGGACCACACCATTTTTCAGTGTCGTCATAAAAGGTGCGTGGTTCACCAGCACCCCAAACTCACCATCAGAGCCAGGCGCGATCACGTGATCAACTTCACCAGAGAACAATTCCCGTGCGGGAGAAACGAGTGAGAAGTGTAATTTGTCAGCCATAAGCGGAGTCCTATTCTTGCGCGGGTATAGCGCGGTCGGTTGGCTTGTCTAGCGGGGGATGCTGGTCAAACATGTCGCGGGGCAGGCGTGTTCCTCAAAATCTGTTTTCAAGGATATACGGCGCACAGGTTTGAACCGTCTGCGGATCGCGATTGGCGCTGCTGACGCGCCAGCAATCATCGAATACTGAGCAATAGCAAAGCTCCATTTCGACGCGATCGTCTCGGAAAGCCTGCCGAAGGTTCAGAACGAGGCTCGCCGTTTCCTCCGGTGTCGAGACACCCTCCAAAGACGCGATGTCATAAAGCCTGAAAAACTCAGTACTCACTTTGACAACCTCAACGCTGCTCCCGGGCACAAGGACAGTTCGTCCGACGCGCGAATCATTCCGAGGAAAAAAACCCGATGCCTCGGGGTGCATTTGATCGAACAGCTCCTGCCACGAAACCATTTGCTGCCCGTCGAGGATGATATTCGCCGCTCGAACCCGTGCGGGGCCGATCCCTCGATTGCTCACACTGATCGTAATGCCAGTCGTGTCATTGGTTGTGATATTGGTCAGATCGACTTGCAAGTGCGGCCATACCGCCGCCTGTTGTTGCTTACGAACGGCGTCAGATTCATTTAGCGCGGCGTAGAGCGCCAGCGTGGCAATGAATATCCCCACCACTGCGGGGATCAACTGCAAAATAGAAAGCCTGACGAGCAACCGGCTTTGTTTCGCCTCTGGTGTCTCGTCAGGCTTTGACATTTATGGGTCCGGCTTTGGCGGTGTTTAGGCCGCGTCCGCCAGCATTTTCTCTGCTTTGGCTTTCGCTTCATCGATCGAGCCAACCATATAGAAGGCTTGCTCCGGCAAGTGGTCATACTCGCCTTCGATGAGGCCTTTAAAGCCAGCGACGGTGTCCTCCAGTTTCACCTGAACCCCAGGAGAGCCGGTGAAGACCTCAGCCACGTCAAATGGCTGTGACAGGAAGCGCTCAACCTTACGCGCACGGGCCACGACGAGTTTGTCTTCTTCAGACAGTTCGTCCATGCCGAGGATCGCGATGATGTCTTGCAGCTCTTTATAGCGCTGTAGGATCTCTTGGACGCCACGAGCCACTTCATAATGGTCCTGACCAATGATCAGCGGGTCCAGAATACGAGACGTTGAGTCAAGCGGGTCCACAGCGGGGTAGATGCCTTTTTCCGCGATAGAGCGGTTCAGAACCGTGGTCGCGTCCAAGTGCGCGAACGAGGTCGCTGGCGCTGGGTCGGTCAAGTCATCCGCAGGCACGTAAACCGCTTGCACAGAGGTAATAGAGCCTTTGGTTGTAGTCGTAATCCGCTCTTGCAGAGCCCCCATATCGGTGGCGAGCGTTGGCTGATAGCCCACAGCAGATGGGATACGACCGAGCAGCGCTGACACCTCAGAACCGGCTTGGGTAAAGCGGAAGATATTGTCAACGAAGAACAGAACGTCCTTGCCTTCTTGGTCACGGAAGTATTCCGCTTGCGCAAGACCGGTCAGAGCCACACGCGCGCGGGCCCCTGGAGGCTCGTTCATCTGGCCATAGACCAGAGTCGCGCGGCTTTCGCCGTCCAGATCAATCACGTTTGCGTCCTGCATCTCGTAGTAGAGGTCATTCCCTTCACGGGTCCGTTCACCCACGCCCGCGAACACAGAGTAACCACCGAACAGTTTCGCGATGTTGTTAATCAATTCCTGAATAAGAACGGTCTTACCAACACCGGCACCACCGAACAGACCAATCTTACCACCCTTGGTGTAAGGGCAGAGCAGGTCGATCACTTTAATACCGGTGACCAGAACCTCAGCTTCGGTCGACTGGTCTACGAAGTCAGGGGCCGGGGCGTGAATTGGTGCCATGATGTCAGAGGCGACCGGGCCGCGTTCGTCGATGGGCTCACCCACAACGTTCATGATGCGGCCGAGCGTGCCTGGGCCAACTGGGACCTGAATTGGGCCGCCAGTGTCAGCAACAGCTTGTCCGCGCACCAGACCCTCAGTGGAGTCCATGGCGATCGTGCGAACTGCGTTCTCACCGAGGTGCTGGGCAACCTCGAGGACGAGGCGGTTGCCATTGTTTTCACATTCTAGCGCGTTCAGAATGTCCGGAAGGGCGCCATCGAACTCAACGTCGACAACAGCGCCGATAACCTGGCTTACGCGGCCAGTCGCTTTTGAAAGGTCCATGCGAGGCGTCTCCTTAGGAGCGGGTTTAGGTTTCGGGGCCGCCTTTTTAGGGGCGGTGGTCGTTTTTGGAGCGGCAGCTGCAGGCGCCGCGGCGGGTTTGGCATCAACTTCAGCAGGCTTGCAGACGCCACAAGCGCGCGCGTCCTTATGCCCGAGCGCCATCATTGCGGTCTCGGCTTCTGCATAAGTTTCAAATGGGCCGTGCCATTTGTCATCATCATTGGTCTGGTCGCCACCGACGCCCTGACCATCATTGCAATAACGGCAGCTGCTATGGTGCAGGCGTGCGCGCTTCTTGCTGAAATGTTCGTAGATCCAGAACGACATTCTAGAGCGCCTCCGCACCCGAGATAATCTCGATCAGTTCTTTGGTGATTTGGGCCTGGCGTGCGCGGTTATACTGCAAAGTGAGGCTATCGATTAGCTCGCCCGCATTGCGCGTCGCATTGTCCATAGCGGTCATAGAAGCAGCTTGCTCGCCCGCTGCGTTCTCCAACATGGCGGAGAGGATCTGCGTGTTGAGATAGCGCGGGAGCAAAGCTTCCAGAATTTCTGGCTCAGACGGCTCATAAGCATAGATGGCGCCACCAAGATCGATGGTTTCGGCATCGTCGGGCGCTTCAGCTGGGATGAGCTGTTTCGCGACTGGCGTTTGGGTCAAAACGTTCTTGAATTCAGAGAAGATCAAAGTC
>CBDIHJ010000018.1:0-69993 GCA_965279045.1 Henriciella sp.
TCAAACGCCCCGCAATTTGCGGGGCGTTTCTTTATTCAGTTGATTATTTTTGCAGATGTTTTCTGGCTAGCGCGCCAGCCACCCACCATCGACGGCGAGGGTTGTGCCATGCACATAGTCCGAAGCCTCTGAGGCAAGGAAAACAGCCGCGCCCCCCAACTCTTTGGGTTGACCCCAGCGCCCAGCTGGGATGCGCCCCAAGATCTCCGCACTCCTTTTGGGGTCAGCCTGAAGCGCCGCCGTATTGTTCGTGGCAAAATAGCCCGGCGCGATCGCGTTGACGTTAATGCCATTGCTCGCCCATTCATTTGCAAGTGCGCGGGTGAGCCCCATCAATCCCGATTTGGACGCCGTGTATGATGGGACGCGAATACCGCCCTGAAAGGACAGCATGGACGCGATATTGATGATCTTGCCCCCCTGGCCATTCTTCAAACACTTGCGCGCAAAAGACTGGCTCAAGAAGAACACAGTTCGAAGGTTCACATTGAGGACGCTGTCCCATTCGTCCACCGTGAAATCGATGGCGTCATTACGCTGAATGATGCCTGCATTGTTGATCAGAATATCCGCGCCTCCGAAAGCGCGGTAAGATTGCTCTATGATCGCATCCGTGGCGTCGAGTTCAGATAAGTCCGCTTGAATCGAATGGCTTTGCCCACCTAAGGCTGAGATCCTCTCAATTGTTTCATCAGGCGCTGAACGACCGACTAGGGCGATCGCGGCGCCCGCTTCCGCGAGCGCTAAAGCGATGCCTTGCCCCAGGCCCGTATTAGCCCCCGTAACGATGGCCACTTTACCACCGAGATCGAACAAACTGCTCATGGCGTTTCACCTTGCTTTTCGATGGAGTCTTGGGCGCACACTATGACGCAAGAACCGATTTCAGGTAGTCTGACATGGCGGCATCCTGCGAGTTGGCGAAGAAATACTCTTCGAACTTTTCACCCGACACAGCGGCTTTGAGGAGATCCTGGTCCACCGCTTTCAGGACGGTGAGCATATCGTGGCAAGTGGCGTCTTTGACCGCGCCGAGAATACCCCGGTTCTTTGCCATGATCGCGGCGCGCTCTTTGGGATACCCAACCCCACGTTCGACTTCGAAGAGTTTGCGATAACAGTCTTGCAGGTTGAGCTCCGCCGCCCAACCAAAACCCTTTGCATACGGCATGGAGATCGCATTCCCATCATTGATCTGGCCGAACAGAAACGCATCAGTCGGATCAATCACTAGTCCACAAATGACGCCCGGCATCGCGTTACAACCAAGCATAGACCCCATCCCGGTCCCGCAACCCGTGACGACAAAATCTGCCGCTTTTGAGTTGAGCAAAATACCCGCGAGGAGCCCGTTCATGATGTAAGTGAGTTGCGCCTCATCATCAGGCCCATACATGCCGTAGTGGAACACCGAATGGCCGAGCGGGTCTGCAACTGCTTTTAAAGCGTCATGTACAATTTCACTTTTTGCAGCCTGGCTATTTTCAATAATCAGCGCAATTTTCATCGGATCGTTCCTCGTTATTGTTGAGCCCGAAACCATTCATCTGATGTAGAGAGGTTTCGCGCCATTAGGTAACCGGTGTCATATCACTACACGCCAAATGCTTCAACCATAGAGTCTAACTGATTGAGCGCGTTGATTCCCGAACGATAATCTCTGGAAGAAAGCTCTTGTTGTCAGTGACTTCGGCGCCATTGAGAAGCCGCATCAGCGAGGCAGCAGCTTCAGCCCCCATGTCCCGAATCGGCAACCGAACCGTCGTTAAAGCTGGCGCAATTCGGGACGCCATAGGCGTGTCGTCGAACCCAACGATCGAAACATCGTCTGGAACGGAGAGCCCGAGCTTTCGGGCTGATGTGAGTATACCAATCGCCATCTCATCATTGCCCGCAAAAATCGCAGTTGGCCTGTTGGCGAGTGATAGCAATTGGTTTGCCGCCCTCACGCCAGACTCAAACGTATATCCCGCCTCAATGGTAAGTGCCTCATCGAGCTCAAGATCGAACTCACGCAATCCTGCGCGAAAACCGGCAAGCCGTTCATGAGCTGAGCGAAACGACTTTGGACCATGCACGTGCGCAATCCGCTTGTGCCCGAGGCTCGCAAGATGCCTGGCGGCTTGTGCTGCACCATCTGCATCATGCGTGCGGACCAAATGCTCGGGTGAATCTAATTCTAATGACGCAATGCGAATGTAAGGACAGGATTGCGACCTTAGCATCTCGCAGATTGCCTCATCTTCCGAAACGGATGGTGGCATGATGATTCCCGCCGGTCGATGACGCTCTACAAAACGCTGCATCTTTTCCAAGGCATCTTGAGCATTTCGGTCGACCGGATGCAAAACCAATTGATAGTCCGTACGCTCTAATTCATCGAGAATGCCGCGTTGCATGTTCACGACGTATTGCGGACTGGGATTGTCATATGCCAGCGCCACAAGGAAAGATCGCCCAAACGCTAATGCACGGGCCTGAAGATCGGGCGCATAGCCCTGCTCCGCCATAATCTTTTTGACGTTCGCCCGCGTTTCGGCCCGCACAATAGGATGATCATTCAATACACGTGAGACCGTCTTCTTCGAGACATTTGCGAGCCGCGCAATATCATTGATCGTCACCTTGGAGCGCTCAGCCGCTCTGTCTGTCATGGCCTTTTTTGATGGTTTTTCAGGCATCTAACTTCCCAAAACGCTCAATCCGCAAGGACAAGTTCTATCACATTGAGGTGAATCGAACGTCAAACAGTTTCGCGGCGTCGGATGTCCCTCATTCGCCGTCTTGAAGTGCAACTATGTTGATATCGATTTCCCCAAGTCCTTGGAAGGCAACCGTCGAGCTTTGACCCACCACGACATCGTGAATACCGGTCAGGGCGCCTGATGAGACCCGCAAACCTTTGGGAATAGATCGACCTCGTTGCCTCAAATTTCCAACCAGGAAGGCCGCCGCCCCCATCGGGCCAGCAGGCGGTGCAGGCGGAAACGCCGTCCCGACCCGTTCGCCCTCAACATAAGTTTTCACCTCAATCGACGATAGTTTTTCGGGAGACCAATCTTCGATCTTGCGCCCGACGATCATGCCATGATTGTTGCCAAAATCGCTGATCACGGCGAGCGGTCCAATAACATTGATATCCGGCATGGGGCTGCTGGCAATTTCAACGCCGATATAACATGCGTCGATAAACGAGACGATGTCTTCGGCGGTCGGTGTTGTTGTGCTTAGGCGCTCTAAATTCCCAAACTCTAAGACAATCTCGGCCTCCACAGCCGCGAACCCACCCTCAAAAACCGCCATGTCCACCGGCGCGTGGTTGGCGATTTTTTGGCGCTTGGAATAGATCGGTCCGGTGACCCAATCTTGGCCCAATACAGGACGCAGATGAGGCGGGATCCCGCCGACCTTCCAAGCGACTACCTCATCATCCCATCGCCCGATAGATCGATCCTGGACGGCATAGGCTTCGTCCAAGTCTGCGGGTAAATCTCCTGGAAAGGCAGACAAAATACGCCGCTCCCAACGTGCGTTTATGAGCGTGTTTGAAATGTGCTCAATTCGAGATTCGCGAACAGAGTTTTCACCAATTGCGGAGGTCATACCCAATCCAATTCACTCCCATAAATGATACCGGTTACCTACCAAATCACCATCACGACGCAAGTGAAACTACGATATCACCAATTTTTTTACACCCATTCGGACGATTTGATATCAATTTTGGGACTTCGGATTGCAAAAATGACACCGGTAACCTATTGAGCTATGATATCGAGAAAAGACCTCGCAAGGTCTCACGAGCGGGAGGAATAAATGACAATCGAGCGAGCGTCTAAACTTTGGGTTCAGGACCTCCTGAAGGTCAACTTTGCTGCAAGAACGATCGCCGTCGCCGCCATGATGATCTTGCCCGCTTGCTCGACGCTGTCAGCGGCCAATGCTGATGATGCCTTTCTGACGTCTAAGGCCGCCTCCGATCTGCCCGACTTTTCTTATGCCGGCTATGAGTTTGGCCTCGGAACTATTCCAATCGCACGCGGCGAGATGATCCAGGCGGCAGATTTTGGCGTGATCGCGGATGATGGTATCGACGACTCCACCGCCTTGCTCGACGCACTGGAGGCCGCGCATGCCGTAAACGGACCGGTGACATTGCAACTCCCCAGCGGCCGCATCATCATCTCGGACATTCTGCCAATTACCCGTAGTGACTTCATACTACGCGGTGCTGGCGCTGGCGCGGGAGGCACACAAATTCATTTCCCACGCCCGCTTCGGGATATTGATCAATCAACCCGACTTGAAGAGCTGCGTATCTATCTTCGAAAATATGAAAAGCGCCAAAGAGAACCAGCGCGCAATATCGATGAGCTGTTTTCCGAGTATTCTTGGACCGGGGGATTCATCTGGATCCAGAAACCAGAAACGCGCGCGGCGGCCTATCTTGAGGAGTATGATCCTGAGATCACGTCGCTTTCAGAAATCACCAAAGGTGAACGCGGGGACCGGTTTGTCGAAGTCATATCGACGGATGCACTCACGGTAGGTGACGCCGTTCAAATCCACTGGTTCAACCGATCTGGTGAAACGGGACCGCTTCTAAATGAGATCTATGGAGACACTGATCTCGCGATCGGATCACACCATTGGACATTCACCAAACGGCCTTTGGTTCGACAGACAACCCGGATTGTAAGCATCACGGGAAACCGCGTCGAAATCGGCGATCCACTTCTGCATAATATCTCTGCGGAGGTTCCGGCACAGTTTTCAAGATGGGACCACCTCGAACGGGTCGGACTGGAAGACTTTTCTATTTCCTTTCCGGACAGCCCTTATTTCGGTCACCATCTCGAACGCGGCTACAATGGAATCTACGTCACCAGCACGATTGATGGCTGGGTGCGGGATGTTCGCTTTAAAAATGCTGATAGCGGGATCCTTACGTATAACAGCGCTAACTTAACCATCGAAAACATTCGCTCCGAGGGTAATCGCCCCGCTCATTATGCAGTCCATTTAGGCAATGTGCACAATGTGCTGGTCCGCAATCTCACCGTTGAAAACCCAGTCATTCATTCGCTCACATTCAACACCCAATCGACCAAGAGCGTTTATCAAAATGCGACCGTGTTGAATGCTTCCGTGCTTGACCAACATGCAGGTGCAAACCATCAAAACCTGTTTGATAATATCACGTTATACGTTCGTCCTCAGAGGCGCGAGGGTCGCCCGTTCTATCCGATTTGGGACGGCAGTGGCGCCCCCTATTGGCAACCGGGCCACGGCCGCTTCAACACGACCTGGAATCTCAACGTCATTGTCGAAAACGGCGCCGCACGCGATGAGACGGTGGTCCTCGACGGGCTCGCCGAGGGACCTGACGCATTTATTGTCGGCGTCCACGGCAATCGCAAATTCGAAGTGGACTATCGCCCGACCCCGACGGTCTTAGATGTAAACACGCCGCCTAAGGTGCGCTCTCTATATGATTGGCAATTAAACCAACGCCAGCGACAGAAATAGGTCGCGCCTTGAGGCCTAATCATCAGCGGTAACATATAGCCTCAACATTTTGCCGAGCTCTTGCGTGAGTTTCTCGGCTGAGACAGGTGCCCCAGCCTCATCAATCAGCCATTTGTGCGTGAGGGCGTCAGCCGTATCGACCAAAAGCGTCGCTTTGGTGGCTGACTCTTTGACAAATTTACTCAGCGCGAGCGTCGTCAGTTCAATGATCTTGGCCCGCAAATCTGCTACGCGCGCTTTTTGCTCCGTGGTCAGTGGAACATCAGAGGACAATGCGCGATGCAAATTCGGGTCATCGCTGTGTAGCCGCACGAACCCTGCGACCAGTAGATCGACGACATCATTGGTCGATTTCAACGACGCTACGCGCTCGACGCCCTGGCGCACCAGGTCCTCGCCTTGCAACAAATGACGGTCAAGGGCGATATCAACAATGGCATGTTTGTTGGGGAAGTATTCGTAGACCGAGCCAACTGACACCCCCGCCCGCTTGGCAATGGCATTCGTGTTAAGGCCCGCCCATCCGTGATCCGACAAAATCCGAGTCGCCGCTTCGACGATCACTTCAACGGTGGCTCTTGATCGCTCTTGTTTAGCCGTTCTGACAGGCTTCCTAGCGCGTTTAAGGGAGGCTGATTGAGGCATATGAATCCGAGTAGAAAAATCTGAGCTTTTATTCAACAATATGCCAACACGGTTCTGAAGCAAGCGCATATCTGACACAAGACAAGGAGAAACAGACTTTCATGGCCCAGCCGGTCACCCTCAGCTTTAAACGGTCTACTTTCCTTCCAAATGTGACACGCGAACAAGTCTGGCGTGCCATTGGGAACTGGGAGGGAGTCAATCATGAGCTCGGCCCGATCTTGAAAATGAGTTATCCAGAACGTTATGCAAAACTCGAAGACATTCCCGCGGATGGTAAGAGCTACTTCACCGCTGGAATTTCATTGTTTGGGATCCTCCCGATCGATCATCACAAATTTGCCTTTGTCGGATTTAACGCACCAAACTCCTTCGATGAGCGATCCTCGAACCTCAATATGACGTCTTGGTCGCATATAAGGACGCTGGTAGAGCGCGATGGCGGTGTTGAGATCACCGACGACTGCTCGTTTGTGCCGCGTTTTCGCGTTTTGGGTGGACTGCTCCGCACCATATTCACTTGGGTTTTTAAACGCCGTCATCAGCGGCTGCTCCGACGGTTCCTTTCGTCTTAAGCGGACTCAGGTCGAAACTGGGATTTTCTCTATCCGGGCCATGACATCATTCATCGCGTAGCCTGTTCCGAAGACATCGATGGTTAGCTTGACGCCGCTCTTATCGAGACGGACCAATTGGGCAGACACGTTAGTGTCTTTCGCGGCGTAGAATGCAGTCACTTCTAGCTTTAAATTCCGACCCTGATTAAGTTCACGCTGCCGGCTTGCCTCTAGATGATTCCAGGGTTGGGTGCGCTATTTGTGGGCCCTAATTTTGGTTTGCTTACCCGCCTCGCGCCCTTCTGTGCAATGGGTTTGGTCGTGAACACCGCTGAACAGGAACGATCCGCTGATGAATCTTATTCTCTCGATCGCCATTCTGATCACCTTGTCCACATCGATCATATTGGTCGTTTGGTTTCGCAATCTGAAACTGACCGGAAACGATCCCCTGCCGCTCACAGCCTTCATGGCGATTTTGTTCACGTCAGGTCTCGATGTCGGGTTGATCATGTTTCCGCTGACAGAGTTTCCCGTTTATGAAACCGAAGCGGCCTATCAGTTCACCAACGCGCTGGCGATCGAGTTCGGGTTTTGGGGCTTCTTGGTTTGGGGGTTCTACTTTCTGACGACGTTCTATTTCTGCGTGGTCGAGCCGAAATTGAAACTGTTCGAAATCATGTGGGTTAAATTGATCAACAATGCTGTGATCATCGCCACATGCGCGTTCACGGGCTTTCTGTTTTTGTCTTATTTGCCGAGTTATATCGACGGTATCAGCGATCCGATCCGCTTCGCCCTTGTCGCCTTCGTGGTGCTCGCTGCAGTCCTTTCGAGCACAGACATTCGATACGTAAAGTGGTTAGGCCTCGGGTCCAGCGGTCTGTTTTTCGGTCTCATTGGCCTGCTTTGGTTAAGCAGCGGTGCGGGGGTTTCAGGACTTCTGCAAAGCGCAGCTCATATTGGCGGTTATTTCGAAAACCTCCCAAAGTTCACCACCCCGATTACGGATTATCACGCCTTTTATCTATTCTGGTGGTTCGCCTGGAGCATTATGATCGGCCAGTTTGTCGCGCGTTTCGTTGGCGGCTTACGAACCTATCAACTGATGCTTGCGCTTCTCATCCTTCCGTCCATCCCCATCGCGTTGTGGTTCTCGGTTCTTTATATTTATCACACTCAATCCATAGAGCTGGTGAGATCACTGCAACTGAGCATGGTCTTTGTTGGAGTCATTTTCGTGATCAATTCACTCGACTCATTGACCCGTCTTTACTCTGAAAACCTCGGCCTGACCGTGCAACGCTTGAGCGGCCCCGGATACATCGCCACGCACTGGGCTCTATTGTTCGGTTTGATCCTCTTATACCAGTTTACACCGCTCAAAATTGAATGGATTGGGCTGGTGGTGATCGGCATCTATTGCGCCATCTATGCTCTGACCCTTATCAGGCGCGATGCGCTTAAAGGCATCGTTCAAGCAAAGTCAGTCGCTCATGAATAAGACATTCGATTATATTATCATCGGCGCGGGTTCGGCAGGCTGTGTCTTAGCCAATCGGTTGTCGGAAGACGGTAAGCATTCGGTGCTATTGCTCGAGGCAGGCGGCAGCGATCGTAACATCCTGATCGCGATGCCGACGGCCTTGTCCTATCCCATGGCGTCAAAAACCTATAATTGGGGTTACGAGTCTGATCCGGAGCCGTTCGTCGACAATAGACGCATAACGTGTCCACGCGGCAAAGGTCTTGGTGGCACCTCATCGATCAATGGCATGGTCTATGTCCGCGGTCATGCCTGTGACTTTGATGAGTGGGGAGCCCTCGGCGCCAAAGGCTGGGGCTATGCGGATTGCTTGCCCTATTTCAAGCGCTCTGAGACCTGGCAAGATGGAGAAGACGCCTATCGTGGCGGTGGCGGGCCGCTCGGTGTGTCGGGCGGCAATAATATGACCCGCAACCCGCTCTATCAGGCTTTTATCGATGCGGGCGTAGAGGCCGGCTATCCGCGCACGGACGACTATAATGGAGCCTGCGGCGAGGGCTTTGGGCAGATGCACATGACGGTTGCGGACGGCGTTCGTGCATCGACCTCTCGGGCTTATCTCCGTTCTGCTATGAACCGACCGAACTTGACCGTGATGAAGAACTTTCTCGTGGATTGTCTGATCCTGGAGGGGAAGCAGGTGATTGGTGTGAGTGGCACGCATAGGGGCAAGCCCATGGACTTAAGGGCGGGGAACGAAGTGATCCTGTCAGCCGGTTCGATTGCGTCGCCAATGATATTGCAGCGCTCAGGTATCGGGCCCGCTGCGTTGCTCTCGCGCTTGGGCATTGACCTCCAACACGATCTTCCCGGCGTTGGTCAGAACCTGCAAGATCACCTTGAGGTTTACTTCCAGTTTCACTGCGAGCAACCCGTAAGCCTCAACAGCAAACTCAACCTGTTCAGTAAGTTCTTGATTGGCGCCCGCTGGTTTTTCTTCAAATCAGGCCTGGGAGCGACCAATCACTTTGAGTCGTGTGCCTTCATTCGATCTCGCGCCGGCTTAAAGTCGCCCGACATTCAGTACCATTTCCTGCCCGCCGCCATGCGCTATGACGGCACGCCTTCAATTAAAGGCCATGGCTTTCAGGTCCATGTCGGCCCGAACAAGCCTAAGAGCCGCGGGCGCGTTGAAATCACCTCACAGGATCCGACTGCGCACCCAAGCATTCTGTTCAACTACCTCCAGCATGAACACGACATCGCAGCGTGGCGTCAGTGCATTCGATTGACCCGAGAGATCATTGCTCAGCCCGCCATGGATCCTTACCGGGGCGCGGAGCTCCAACCCGGTCTGGAGATCCAATCAGATCAAGAGATCGACCGCTGGGTGCGTGAAAATGTGGAAAGCGCGTACCACCCCTGCGGAACAGCCCGCATGGGTGAGATTGATGATCCCAATACCGTCGTAGATCTTGAATGCCGCGTGCGCGGCCTTGAAGGGGTTCGAGTTGTCGACGCCTCAATCTTCCCGACAGTTCCTTATGGCAATATCAATGCCCCAACGATTATGGTTGCCGAAAAAGCGGCAGATGCAATTCTTGGAAAGGTACCGCTGTCTCCGATTGATGCGCCTTCTTGGATCGACCCGAACTGGCAAACGCAGCAGAGGCTAGGCGCGCCACAGCGATAATTATCGTCGCGAAGACTAGTTCCACGACGAGCGATCGGAGTCCGACACATGGTTCGTTGTCGACCGGTGTTCACTTAACACCCACTCAAGTGCGTTATGGGCGTTCGTCCAGGGCGCCAATGTCGAGGATGGGGGCGGCGTCTAAATCTTCGGCATCGAGAAGCGCAGCAATTCTTTCAAGCGATGACACGAGCATGGATTGGTGCCAGTCGGGCAGACCTTCGAAACGCGTTTGGAAGGTTTCTTGGAGCAAGTCAGGCGCGGAGGTAATGGCTTTCTCCCCTTCTGGCAGAAGCGTGAGCCAGACACGACGTCGGTCCTCTTCACATCGGCGCCGAGCAGCCAGCCCGCGTGCGACCAGCTTATCGACAAGACTGGTAATGGTCGCATGTTTCAGTTGAGTGAGGTTCGAGACTTCTCCGGCGGAGATTTCCCCGCGCTCAGCCAGGATTTGCATCACCAATAACTGAGATGGCGTGAGGCCGGCTTGAGCTGCAAGTTTCTTCGACGCCTGTTCTGTGCGTCGCTGGATTTGCCGAAGCGCAATCAAAGCCTCTTCAGATCTTACACTCATTCCCGATGTCCTCAGTCCCCCAGAAGCGCCGGACCCAATGCCGCTTTCAATGGATCTAGAAACGGTTCAAACGGCTTCCATTGGTCTTGTCCAGTACGATTGATCGGTTGGCGCACCTGTTCAGAGCTCGCGGTACGAACCGCGCGATCGGTCTTGTGAAAGTCTATGCACGCGGACTCAAATGGGAGACCGCAATAATCCAAGATCCGGCGGACTTGGCCTTCCAAATCGCCAAGGACATCCTCGTGCTGCACTCGAAGGACGCGATCGTTCGGCAGCACGGCGTCCCAGTGATCCATCAAGTTGACATATCCGCGATAATAATGTCCGATCTCTTCGAGCCCGTAGGTGAACTCCTGCCCTTCGGCGAACAATTGCTTGAAACCAGACCAGCAACAATCGAGCGGTGCGCGGCGCGCATCAATGATTTTCGCGTTCGGCAAGATCAAGTGAATTAAACCAAGGTGGCGAAAATTGTTCGGCATCTTGTCCGTGAAGTAAGCGGCGCCTTTACGATGTATCTTCGTATCTTCGAGATAAGTCTCACCTAAACGCTTTAAGTCCTCTGCTCCTAACTCGGCGAGAATTCGCGGATAACGGTCACGATCACTTGCAATGTTTCGCCCGCGCAGACGATGAGCCAAAGACAAAATGTTTGGGAGCTCAAGTGTGCCATCCACTTGGCTGTGAGAGGCGAGGATTTGCTCAATTAGAGTCGACCCGGCACGCGGCAATCCGACGATGAAGATCGGATCTGGTGCGGGACAGCCGAGGCCGGATTGCGCGGACATGACCGCCTTCGAACAATATGTCTTCTGAGCTTCGAACTCAGCTTGCATCTGTTCCGTCGTATAGCGGGTTTGCTTTTGCTTCAGCGAATTGCCGGTCTGGTACTGCTCAAAGGCGGACGCGTAATCGCCGCGATCTTCGAACGCTTTGCCGAGCGCGAAGGCGATGTGAATGCGCGACATGAAACTGAGATCCGGCGATTGCTGGACGGCCTGCATTCGCATCAACTCTTCGTCCGAAAAGCGATAGGTTTTCAAATTGGCAAGCGCGTACCAGGCATCGCCATTTGAAGGATCGGTTTGCAAGGCGGCTTGATAAGAGGCAATCGCCTCATCAGAACGGCCATAGGTTTTCAGCGCATGTCCACGCGACGTGAGTGTGGCTGGATCACCCGGCACCTTGGCCAGCACCTTTTCGAAAGCCTCAAGCGCAAGGTCGTATTCTCCCGCTTGCATACACTCAATCGCATACAGAGACTGAAACACGGCACTCTCAGGATCCCGCTCGGATAAGATCGTTGCTTGCTCAAGCGCCGCGGCGTACTTTTGGCGCTTTCTCAACACTTGAATGTAATCGATCCGCAACTGCACATTGTCCGGGTCAAGCTCAATCGCGGACTCGAGCAAAAAGTCAGCATCCTCATGAACGCCAAGTCGAGACCCAATGTCTGCAAGCAACCGAATCCCTTCAATATTGCGAGGGTTCTTTTGTAGAAATCCACGCACCAACTCTTCGGCACGAAGAACACGTCCTTCATAAAGGTGATTGGTCACGGCCAATAAAATTGGCGGCAGCGATTTGATGCGGTGCAACTGTGCGGCAGCGGTATCGGCTTCAACTTTTTGATTTCGCGCGCTTTGCAATTCGACCTGAGCTTGCCAGCTCGAGACCAGGGCTGGATTGTAGCGCGTCGCCAGCTGATAGGATGAGAGCGCGCGCTCCAGCTCTCCCCTCGCCTTGAACAAATGACCCTCTTCTTGATAGGCACGGCCATATTCCGGCGTGGCGTTTTTTAACGCGTTCAAGTGTTCTGCAGCGTCCGTGAACTGCCCCAAATAGCGCGCCGCAACCGCTGCGAGATAAAGCGCATCTTGGTCTTTTGGTGCGATCGACAACACCTCATCCGCCATCGCGGCCGCCTCAGCGAACCGACCAGCTTGCATTTCTGATTGCGCTTGCTTGAGTTTTGCAGCGCGGGCGTCATCGACGATTTGGGTCATGGCTGGGTCCATAAAAAGGCAGCGCCTTGAGGGATCAAGACGCTGCCTTCAATCGATAGCCTCTTCCAGGCCTAAAAATCATATCCCACGCGAACCCCGATGGTGCGAGGGCGCATAGGAGTCACGCGATTTCGGTCGAACTGGAAGCTATTGCTGAGCTCAGCGTACTCATTGGTTAGATTCGTCGCGAACACTTCAGCAGACCACTGATCTGCAGTGACCCCCAAAGTACCGCCGAGAACGACGTAACCATCAACGTCACCTTTATTGATTTCGACGATATCGCTGACCGAGTCGTCCGAGAATACGATTTGAGGCATGACGTGAGCCGTGAGCGGAGATCCTCCAATCTGACGCTCCAAATCCCATTCATAGCGCACCCGGATATTGCCCTGATAAGCTGGTGCGAAGGCGAGATCCGAGCCTTGCAGAACGTCATTCGTCGGCACAAGCACTTCAGTGATTTCGGTGTCTAGAAGTGAGAACGCGCCCGCTATGGTTAGCCCCTCAACCGCGTATGGCGCCCAAGTGAAGTCACCCTCAACGCCGGTAATCTCAGCGTTCGCGGCATTGTCTGAGAAGAAGAGGTTTACGATCGAAGGATCAAAAATAGTGGCTTGCAGGCCCTCAATCTCAACGAAGAAGGCTGACCCATTAAAGCGGAGGGAATTGTCAAACAATTCCGTTTTCCAACCGATTTCGTAGTTTTGAATGTCGTCAGTATCGACCGCAAAAGGTACCGTGTAGGTCCCGGCAGGGTTTGAACGCCCACCCGGTCGATTGAGCAAACCTGGTCGGAAGCCTTCGGAATAAGTCGCGTATAAGAGAACATCATCCGTCGGCGTGTAAGAGCCCGTGAGCTTGTAAATCACGCCATCTGTTGAAGCTGTATCCGGCGCCCCGAAGGGATTGTTTGGCGCAAACTGGGCGGAGATGTTTGTACCTGCGCGCTGCTGGTCCGTTGCTTGACCAAGATTGAAGAAGGACGAGTTCGCAGACCCTTCAAGGTCAACTTCAATGTCATACCATCTGGCGCCAAACGTGATCGCGAATTGCTCATTTACATCAAATGTCGCTTCGCCGAACACGCCCAGCTGCTCATCTGTTCGCAACACGTCATTTCGAAAAATCGCGCTTTCGGGGAACGGTCCAGGGTCGCTGAAGAAACCAGGCGACGCACTCCCAATTTGACCCGTAACCGCCGTATTTGTCAGCGGGAAATTATCCGGGAATCCAGCCACCCCATTAAATCCGATCGCAAAACGCGATCCGGGATAGGTGAAATCATTGCGCTCAAGCAGTTCAAGATCCGAATAGAAACCGCCAAACGTCGCACGTAATCTGTTTTCAGCGGGCGTGTTGAAGCGAAGCTCGTGCGTTTCGACTTTGAGTTCCGTTAGAGAGTCTACGAATAGGTTTGGCGCTTGGCAGGTTCCGGTTGGCCCTGCAGCCCCCGGATACGTCACTGAACCGTCGCAGATATAGTATGGAAGATACTGCCCGACGAACAGATAGTCGGTATAGTCGACGGTCTGATCCGTGGTTCGATCCGTGTAAGCGCCGGTGTAGAGCGCCTCGAGCATTCCAATCCGGCCCTCTAAGGTCCAACTTGTATTGTGATATTTGTCTTCAATTTGGTCTTCAGAGAAGCGTTGAATGTCATAATCGTCGAGTTCAGGATCGGCGAAAAACACACCGTCCGTATCGAGCTGTTGCTGCGCATGTGAAACCAACAGACTCCAATCCGAGTTGAACTCATAGGCGGCGCTCAGGCGGAAGCCAGCATATGTCGTGTCATTGAAATCGTTCTCAACGATCGAGCTATTATTCGCGGGGATGAACGTCACATTGGATAGGTCTGCTCCGGCTTGGAAGCCAGCGCGGCCTGGCGACACGACTAAACCATTATCCCGCACCGTGCCTGCCGGACGGAAGCGCGCTGATTCTTGTGTGGTCACCGTCCCGCCAACATTGTCGATATAACCGCCTTGATTGTCGGTATAGACAACACCGCGAAGCGCGAGCTTGTCTGAAACGGGTAAGTTGAGCATGGCCTCAACGCTGTTGCTCATCTCGCCCCCCTCGGTGAAGGAGGTCGACGCTTTCAGGGACGCTGCAACGCCTGAAAAGTCAGGCTTATTCGTGATCAGTCGAACTGTGCCCGCTTGCGAGCTCGCGCCGAAAAGCGTGCCTTGAGGGCCAGACAGGACTTCCACGCGCTCCAAGTCGGCAGCGTAGACGTCCAGATTCCGCCCGGGTTGCGCCAAAGGCTGCTCATCTAGATAAAAAGACACATTCGGCGCCAGACCGGCAACGCCAGCAATCGTCGCCGCGGGAGTCGTTGAGGCCAGTCCGCGAATATAGATTGAGTTTTGACCTGGCCCAGAACCACCGGCCGTGACGCCAGGCAGTTGAATCAGGTAGTCTGAGAAATTCTTGACGCCGAGCTCCTCTAGCTCTTGTTCGCCGATGGCGTCGACCGCGACTGGAATGCTTTGCGCACTTTCGGCGCGCTTTGTCGCCGTAACGGTGACGGACTGCAAGCGCTTGGTTTCGGGTTCGCCAGCATCTTGGGCAATCGCACTCATGCCAGATAGACTCATCATGGCGATCAGCGATGCGCCACTCATTAGTCGATACATATGTAATCCCTCGGGTGTTTGCTCCGATCACGCAGGCCCACGCCGAATTACGCAGGGCACACTAGAATCGCGACCGCTCGATGGTGGGTGTTACGTAGCAGATAGTTTGATCATGGAAAGATTATCCACTGTCATTGGTATCGGATTTCCAGACTCAGTCGACGTATGTGCTAATTTTACAGCACTTACGACACGTAAGCCCGGCTTTTCCGTAGCGTGGCCTGCGCCAAATGCTTTGAACATCAACACAATTCGTGCATGACCACTGAAGAGCGTCTCGAAAGTGAAGTATGCCGGATTCTGAATCGATCTTAGCCGCCGAAAACGAATATGAGACTGACTATGAGGTCGGCCAGGACAATGTCGAAGTTCTTGGTTTGGACGTCCACAATCCTGTCTTCTTTTTGGCCGCGACCCTGGTCCTCCTATTTGGGGGCCTGACTCTGATCTTCCCGGCGGCTTCGGGCGACATCTTGAGCGCCGCGCGGTCTCACACGCTCCAGTCTTTCGATTGGCTTTTCGCTGCGACCCCTGTGATTGTTTTCGTCTTCTGCCTCGCCCTCGCCTTTTCCCCGCTGGGGCGAATTCGATTGGGCGGTCAGGACGCCGTGCCGGATTATAAAATACACTCCTGGGTCGCGATGCTTTTCGCCGCTGGCGTAGGGATCGGGTTTATGTTCTGGGGTGCGGCTGAGCCGCTCGCCTATCATACAGATTGGTTTGGGATGCCGCTGGGCGCTGAACCCGGCACAGACGCGGCAAACCGTCTGGCGTTTAGCGCCACCTTATTCCATTGGGGCCTGTCGCCTTGGGCGATTTACGCCGTGGTTGGGCTCTCGCTCGGCTTCTTTGCACACAATAAGGGCCTTCCCCTCTCCATCCGCTCGGCTTTCTATCCTTTGCTCGGTGAGCGTGTCTGGGGCTGGTGGGGACACGTGATCGATTTGTTCGCGGTTGTGTCGACCATTTTCGGATTAGCAACCACGATCGGCCTCGGAGGAACGCAGGCGGCGAGTGGGCTCGGTTATATGTTCGATTTTGAGCCTAATGTTTGGATCCAAATCGGGCTCATCGCGGCGATGACAGGATTGGCGGTGATCTCAGTCATTCGTGGGTTAGACGGCGGCGTCAAATTGCTCAGCAACATCAATATGGTGGTCGCGTTTTGCCTCTTGCTGTTCGTCATCGTTGCTGGGCCGACCGCTTTGATCTTCTCAGGCATGGCTGAGAACCTCATCGCCTATTTCGCCGACACGCCTGCTCTGACGAATTGGGTCGGACGTGACGATGTCGCCTGGTTCCACGACTGGACCATATTCTATTGGGCCTGGTGGATTTCCTGGTCGCCTTTCGTCGGAATGTTCATCGCGCGTATTTCGCGCGGACGGACCGTGCGAGAATATTTTTCTGTTGTTCTGCTCGCGCCATTCGCCATTTGCGTTGTCTGGTTTTCGGCTTTTGGCGAGACCGCGGTGTTCCAGTACGAGAATGGCATTGGGGATCTTTCAGGCGGAATCGTGAATTCGGCGACGGTCTTGTTCCAGATGTTGGCCGCCCTGCCTTGGGGGGGTGTGACCTCCATAATCGCGATCGGGCTGCTCATCGTTTTCATCGTGACCTCCGCAGATTCCGGCGCACTGGTGGTCGATACGATTACATCCGGCGGTAAAACCAACGCCCCGGTGGCCCAACGTGTGTTCTGGGCCTGTATGCTTGGCCTGACCGCGTCGGCCCTGCTCTATGGCGGCGGAACGTCTGCGCTAGAAGCGCTGCAAGCGGGCACGATTGCGGCCGCACTGCCATTCACGATCATTCTTTTGATTTGTTGCCTTAGTTTGTATCTCGGGATGCGCGACGATGCGCGGCGCTCCACTTAGGACGCCACAGCGAGATGCCGCTTAAACTCAACCCGATTTCGGCCATTCGCTTTCGCATCATAGAGCGCGCTATCAGCCCGATTTAGCGCTTCATCAAAGGGCTGATTTGGATGTAACAAACTGCCGCCAAAACTGGCCGTAAATAGAACGTCTCGTCCGCCCTCTTCGACGCTCAAACGTTCAATCCGAACCCGCAGACGCTCGCAAACACTTCGCGCATTCTCTTCGGTCATATTGTGGAGCAGGATGATAAACTCCTCCCCGCCCCATCGTGCCAAACGATCAAACGGGTTCCGCAATTCGGCGTAAGCTATGGAGGCAATCTTGGTGAGCACATTGTCGCCCGTGTGGTGCCCATACTCATCATTCAAGTGCTTGAAATGATCCAAATCAAACAAGATAATTGCGGCAGCATGTCCGGTGCGAGACATACGCCGAAGCTCTTCATCGATTGAAATCGAGAACGCACGGCGGTTCAACAAGCCTGTCAGGGGATCAAGGGCCGCAACAGACCGAATGGCTTGGTGGCTGCGCCATTTGCGATACTCGCGAAAGCTTGCAACCACACCTAAAGGGGCGGCGATCGAGAGCGCCAGGGCGACACAGAACAAGACAAAATTGTCTTGTGCCAAGAGGTGCCATTCCATTTTGACCGCGATCAAACTGAAAACCAGCGCGAGGAAGACCGAGGTTAAGGACATCAAGATCGGAAACACGAACGCCTCTGTTCGGCTTCCGAAAGCATCCTGTTCCAGGGTCAGATGTTCACTCGGCATAATCACGCCTGAGTGAGAGACCTGAGCCAATCGTGATTCATCTCTGTTCCGGAACGACTCTTCCGCAGCTTTAAATCGAGGCCTTCTCCTATCCATGATTGCGGAGCGCTCCTGACTGCATAGGTTTGAAGTTTTGCAGCCATTCCAGCGTGCGCTCTGCACTCATCGCGCGGGCAATATGGAAGCCTTGGACCTGATGCGCACCGGCGTCGCGGGCGAATTCGATGCCCTCAAGCGTCTCAACCCCTTCGGCGACGACATTCATGCCGAGCATGCGGGCGAGCTTCGCACTCGTCTGGACCGTCAGACGAGAGAAATCATCATCAGCGAAAGACAGCATGAACTTGCCATCAATCTTAAGCTCCGTGAACGGGAAAGTCCGCAATTGTTCTATACCGGTCGCGCCGGTGCCGAAATCATCAATGCTCAAACTGAACCCGTAGAGCCGCATCAGCGATAAAACGCCTAATGTTGTTGCAGTGCACTCGAGCAAACGATCTTCGGTGATTTCGAGCGTGATACTGCGCGGATCGAGATCTGCGTTTTGCACCACGGTAAGCAAACGGTCGGGGAGTCCAGGGTCCTGGATCGCGAGCGGCGACAAGTTGAACGCCAGTTTGACACTGTCCACCTCGTTCGCCCAAAGCTTTACGCCCATGCCCGCCTGCGTGATCATATAGCAAAGCGCTTCAACGCTCAGACCATACTTTTCAATCGCTTCCAGATACCGCATCGGTGCCGGGCTGTTCTCGGTGGCATCGATATGCCGCATCAGGACTTCAAAGCCCGCGATCACCCCAGTTTCGAGGTCGACTTTTGGTTGGTAGAACGGCACCAATTCGCCGTGCGCCAGAGCCGAATAGATCTGTTCACGCGACAGGACCCGCTGGAGTTCTTTCGGGCGCGCTTCGTGTAGCTGCGCCATCAAACGATGAAGCTTTTCCACGTCCAGCGGCTTACCCAAAACACCTAAAACGTTGATATTTAGTGCCTTTGCCATGTTCCGGACGGAACGTAAAAGACTAGGATCTTCACTTGAAGCGATAATCACGCCGCCGCCAAAGTTCACACGGGCGAGCTCGCGGATCACGTCAACGCCGGTCATGTTCGGCATTTGAAGATCGACGACAATCAAGCTCATCGGCGCACGCGCATTGATCAATTTTTCGAGACCGATGACGCCATCGTCCGCCGTTTCAACATTTAAGACCCCCGCCGCGATCAGACTCTCGCTGAGAACGATTTGAAACAGCGGATCATCATCTATTACCAAGGCTCTTGAGAACAGAGCGTCAGTTGGGCGGTCTTGCCCGCCCTCGCTCCGGTTTATTGTACTTATCGAGCTCATAACTATTCGACCAACCTTGGTTGTTTTTGTGTGACCGGGCCGACGCCCTCTGGCACGGGAATGTCTGAAAGATGGTAATCTGAACGAAGCACGAGGTTCGGGCCGTCTTGCAGCTCAAACGTATCCGCGATGATGACCGTGTACTCAGATTTGTCGGCAATCGTATCGCGACCATCGATGAGGAGTTTTCCACTCGGAAGATATATCGTCCCAACCATTCTGCGCGCATTATCACTTCTTATGAAATGGTCGGGTTTCTTCTTTCCGGAGGTCTTTCGATTGCCTTTGATTGTGCTTTCATCGAATGGGGAAGAGAAAAAGAGCAACCCGGTCATGGTGCCGGTCTTCGGAGCCGTTACAGAGACATTTGCTTCATAATCCAGCTCTAGCGTCGCACCCGGCCCTGAGAGGTAAAAGCCAACATACTCTCCATTGAGCGTACCATTGTTTCTTACATTTAGCGGACCGCCGGTGATGATGTATTCGCCGGATTTCAGATTTGCCGTGCCACCATCCACAATCAACCCACCACAATAAACGCCTGGACCTAGGTCTTGGCTATTCGTCACCACTGTATTCGTAAAATCACATGCGCCGATGCTCGGGGCCTTGCGCATAATCAGCGGGTCATTGATTGGTGTGCAGTCCTCCACCGCGTTATAACTCTTCGCCTGGTTGCCGCCTTGATAACCGCCAACCGAACAAATGAGATCGGCGCTAACCGAAGCAGTTGTTGCAACCGAAACGGAGTTTTTACTGCTTGAATTGGAGTAGATTGTGCACGTCTGTGCAGTAATCCTGGCTCGGCTTCGAAGACGTAACGTACTCATCGCAACAGGCGATAAGCCGATCATGCATATGTTCCCTCCTCGTCCTGACAAACGAGCGGTTGCATCCGCCGAAATACTACCAGCAGCGGCATTCAGAAAAGCGAACTGAGAGAGTGGTTTGGCGGTCAGCAAAACGCTGACTTGACGTTCTTTAAGATCAACTTTCGTCCGTACGGATTCGATTGAAAGGTCACTGCTTTGCACATAAGCCGCAGCAATAGCTTTGATCCGAAACTCATCTTGAGCCGTTACCGCCATCTCTTGTACCGCGGCAAGGGCCGCGTGGTCCGCAAGGTCCTGCAACGAGGATTTTTGGTTAGACATCGACATCACGTCGAGACCGCCGCCGACCAGCGCAATCATCGCAATGATCGCAGCTGCTCCAGGCACGGCCACATTACCCGACCGGTCGGAGAGTATGGATCTCAATTTGATCACTCGTGTCCCTCTCGAGTGGAGTTCAATCGGCCATCCTGGCACCGCAGTAGGGTCGCTTAGTAGCAAACAAATGTCAGGGTTTGGAAAACCAAAACGATTGAATTTAAACGAAAATTCTTGGGAGCGTTTCCGGGAATATTGACCAAGACGTGCGATATAAGAGGCTGAATTTCACTGCGTTAGACCTTCCAACATGCCCCCACGTCGGATCAAGTTTTACCACTCCATTCGCTTTCGACTTTCTGCCATTATAGCGGGGGTCATCCTCAGCGCGGTTATCGCGCTTTCTGCCTTCAATGCTTCGCAAAGCTTGGAACGCGAGACCGAGAACTTCCGCGCCCTCACCGCCGGTGCAGCGACCGCCTATGCTGCGGCTGTGGCCGACGATGTTGCCGCTCGAAATCGGATGCAAACCTTGTCTGCGCTGCGCGGTATTCGCGACCTTCCAAATGTCTCTCAGACGGACATTACATTCCCCAATGGAGAGGTCTTTGTGGAGCTCGGAAGTGGCGCTTGGTTAATCGGGGATGCTGGCGAGGAGCGATCTTTGTGGACGGTCGACCAAGTGCGAATCCAAATTCCGGTGATAAAGAGCGGAGAGCAAATCGCTGAACTTGGCATGCTTGCCGACATTCGCCCCCTCAGATCAGAGATTCTGAACTCGCTGTACATCACCATCGCGTCGGCTTGCTTGATCGCACTGATCGGTATCCTTCTCGCGCAGGTTTTTGTCGTGCGTCTGACATCGCCTTTGAGGACCCTGACCCAGGAAATGGCGAACATTCGCGATGGGCACACACTCAAAGCTGTTGAGCTCAAAGACCGTAAAGACGAAACGGGACTGCTCACCCAAACTTTCTCTGACATGATCGGTGCCATTCGCGACCGCGACGACCAAATCGCCGAGCATATGAATACGCTTGAGGAGACGGTCGAGATTCGCACTAAGGATTTGCGCCTCGCCCGCGATGAAGCCGAAGCCGCAAACGCGGCCAAGTCCGACTTTCTGGCAACCATGAGCCACGAAATTCGAACACCTATGAACGGCATGATGGTGATGGCGGAAATGCTAGGCGCGGCGGACCTCACGCCTCGTCATAAACGCTACGCCGAGATCATTCACCGGTCCGGCAACAGCTTGCTGACCATCATCAATGATATTCTTGATCTGTCCAAGATCGAAGCGGGTCAGCTCGACCTCGAGATCATTCCAACTTCTCCGGAAGGCTTGGTCACGGATATAGCATCCCTCTTCTGGGAACGCGCACGCGGGAAAGGTCTGGAGCTTGCGACCTATGTCTCGCCCAATGTTCCCGACGAAGTCTTTGCCGACCCGACCCGGCTCAATCAGGTAATCTCCAATCTCGTCAACAACGCGCTCAAGTTCACGGAGCAAGGCGGCGTCCTAATCCGCGTGGATGCTGAAAGTGCCGGATCCGAAACCGACACGCTGACCTTTGAAGTGATCGATACCGGGATCGGCATCCCGGAAGACAAAATCGATCATATCTTTGAATCTTTCTCTCAAGCGGATCAGTCGACGACGCGTAAATTTGGCGGCACTGGCCTCGGCCTGACAGTTTGCCAAAGACTGGTGACCGCGATGGAGGGAGATATCTCGGTCTCCAGCACACCAGGAAAAGGTAGCACCTTTAAAGTTACCTTTGATGCCAAGGTGTCGAAACCCGCCGCGCGAACGAAGTCTAATCCGATCAACGTCGGCATCGACCTTCCGGACGGCGTCCTCAAAATTGCGCTGACGCAGTCAATGAAAGATGCTGGAGGCGTGATCAACAATGACCAAGCCGATCTTTGGGTTGTCACGTCTGCCAGTTTTACAGACCGCGATGCACCCAGCGTGCTGTTGACCGATATCGGCGATACGCAAGCCGACAACTTATTGAAATCCGGACAAGCGAAGGACGTGCTGCCCAATCCGTTCAAGCGGGCTGATCTAAGCGCGCTCCTATCCCGTGCGCACGATAAAGCGTACCGGGGGATCGATGCACTCTCGAGCAGCGGCGAAACCTCTAGTATTGAGAGCTTTGAAGGTCTGCGCATCCTGGCGGTCGATGATAATGCGGTGAACCGTGAAGTCCTGAGAGAAGCCCTGATCACCTTGAAGGCTGAAGCCACATTCGCGGAAGACGGTGCGCAAGCAGTGGAGCTGTTTGAACAAAACGCATTCGATCTCGTGCTTATGGATGGGTCCATGCCGGTCATGGACGGGTTCGAAGCAACGCGCCAAATCCGCGCCCATGAAGAGGCCAAAGGCGCCCCTCGGACCGCGGTGTTTGCCTTGACCGCTCAAGTCGTCGGCTCAGACGAAACCGCTTGGGACGATGCCGGCGCCGACGGGCACATTTTAAAACCCTTCACGCTGCAAAAACTGGCCTCGGTGTTCAGCGAAGTTGAGGTGCATGACGCAGCTCAAGAAGGCAGTCCGGCTCCGGAAACACCCGAGCCAGAAACAGCTTCGGAGAGTATGTTGGACTTGGCGACAGTCCAATCTCTCGAACAGCTTGGCGGTGCACCAGGCGCGGTCCGCGATCGCGTTTGGTCGATGTTTTTTGATAAAGCACCGGACATGCTGTCAGAGCTGCAAAACTTGGTCGCCAATGGCGCGGCAGAGGATGTCGCGCAAAAGGCGCATGCGTTCAAATCAATGGCGCTTAGCTCCGGGTTTAAAGGGCTCGCCGATTGCCTGCAAAGCATAGAAGTGAGCGCGAAAGCAGGCGCCCGCAACGAAACTTTGTCGAGTGACGCCGATCAACTGATCCATCTGCTAGAGTTGACGTCTAAGCACGCAGCGACCCACGAACAGCAAGCGGCTTAGCGCACCTCGCGATCGCTGCAATCAATACATTTGCAGGAAACTATAAATCCGACGGTGTCCTATTCTTCTTCTTGCTTTGCCGGATCGTAGCGATCAAACCATTGGCGCAAGATCAAGCTCGTTCTGAGATAGTTGGACGGCGTTGAGCGTGTGCCATGATACTCGTTCGGCATCGGGATCAGCATCGTATCGACCCCCCGCATTTTCAGAGCGGAGTAATAAACTTCAGCTTCCGCCAGAGGGGTTCGAATATCCTCGGTACCGGTCATGAGCAGCGTCGGCGTCGTGACATTCCCAACCTTCATCAAAGGCGAATTGTCGAGCCATGGCTGCGGGTCCTCCCAGAACGGTGTGGGAAAGAAATTGTATAACCAGCCGACCACGTCTGTTGTGCCGGACATGCCAATCCAATTGGTGACCGGGCATAGCGCCGCCGCTGCCGCGAAGCGGTCTGTGTTCCCAACCACCCAAGTGGTGAGGACGCCGCCGCCAGAGCAGCCGGTCACAAACATCCGATCTTCATCAATATAGCCGCGAGAGATGACCTCATCGACGGAGTTCATAAGATCGGCATAATCGACGGGTCCAGGATAGCGATGCCGAATGGCATTGGCGAAATCTGAGCCATAGCCAGTCGATCCTCGCGGGTTCATATAAAGCACCACATAACCGCGTGCCGCGAATTCTTGGAACGTAAAATTGAAGTCGGTATTATACATGGCGTGCGGACCGCCATGGATCGATAGCAAGAGCGGATAGTCTTTGCTCTCATCAAACATTGGCGGTTTGACGATCCATCCCTGCACGCGCGCTGTTTCGCCGGTTTCAGCCTCGCTCTCTATCCAGAACTCTTCGACCTCCCCGAGCTCTTTGCCGAACAGAACGTCACCATTCACATCCGTGAGCGGCTCTAATTGCCAACGAGCCCGCGCATTTGTCACTGCAATTGACCGAGGGGTTTGCGGTCCACCAAAGGTCACGGCGAGACGGCCATTTTCAGAGACGCTGGTCAAGCGCACGACTTTGCGGCCATCCGTAAGCTGGTCGACCTCGCCGTTCAGCGTCGCTTGATGGAGGTGCCGCGCGCCATTGTGGTTCATCGCGAAAAAGATCCGCCGGCTGTTGGGGTGCCATTTTAAATCGTTGGGGCCGTCTGGCAGCTCAGATGTCAAAGCAGTGACCGCACCGCCCTCGCTGTCGATCACAAACAAATCGGCAACCGGGTAAGCCGTGTCATGCGCGCGATAGCCTGAAAAAGCGATACGTTCCCCATTCGGAGAAAAGGCTGGGGATACAAAGGTCGGCCGCCCCTCACCTTCCGTCAGTTGCGTAATCTCGCCGGTTGCGACTTCAATCAGATTGATGTGGCTCTCGAAGAAATGAGGGATTTCGATCGGCTTTGCGGGACCATCAAAGGCAATGTGGGTCCCGTCCGGCGACCAAGATAGAGTTGGCGAGCCTGCGATGACGCCGAGCCCCCGCGCGCCGACATTCCATTCCCCATTTGTGAGCTGGCGCGGTGTGCCGCCCGTTGAAGGCACGATAAATAGATGATCGAACCCGCCATTTGTGTAGCCTACACGATCCTGGCGATAGTGTAGCGTGTCGATATAGACCGGGTCTTCTTTCCATTTTGCGCCTTTAGGTCGCCCAGGCAGGCTCACGCTCATGGCAGGTTCGGACGGCACACGCGCAACAAAAGCTATCGTCGCCCCATCCGGAGACCAGGCCATGGAACGCGGCGCGTTTTCGTAGCTCGTGACCTGAGTCAGCAAGCCTTCTCCATCCATCGTGCGCACGAAGATTTGTGGTTTGCCATCCTTGTCGCCTTTGACGAAGGCGATGCGATTGCCATCTGGCGACCAAAGCGCGGAACTTCCCTCCATGAGTTGGCGCTTATTGCTGCCATCAGCCTCCATCAACCAAAGTGTGGAGACGTAGCTATCATTCATCTTATCGATGCGCCGTCGCGTATAGAGCACCTGCTCTCCATTGGGCGACAATTGAGGGTTGCTGACGCGCTCAAAATCCAAATGGTCGGTAAGTTGGAGTACGTTTGTTTGAGCTGCTTCGGTTTCGCCTAACGCGTCGGCCGCTTCCTGAGCCTGCGCGGACAAACCGATCGCGCCATACAATAGTCCAACGGTCATCCCGGTAATGATTGTTTTGAGCATAACGCCCCTCCCATCTCGCTACCACTTAGTGACAGCTTTTCCCTCAGCAGCACAAGAGCTTTGGTGAAGAGATCCGAGAACGCCGAAAACCACGCATCCCGCTTTAAACGGTTTTTACAGGGCACATGACTTCATCGTGAGGGAGTTTGAGTTTTAAGTGAACGGACCTTGCGCGATGACCGTCGGCATTGGAACGCAAAGGATGAGCGGTCCAATTCTTGAGCAAGCGAGGACCGTTTTTCAAATGCCCCAAGTTCGAACATCACACGCCTTTATCGCTGCAATCGCGTTTTCCGGAGTCGCTGCGTCGCCCCTGAACGCCGCCACCGCTCAGGCCACCAGCCCGTTCTCCCAATATGTCGAAACGAGCAGCGCCACCGTCGACTACGATCCCTATAACGAGATTATTTCGGCGCTATCCGTCACAGAGCGCGGACGCACACTGGTCGCTTATGATGTGGCGCGCGCCCAAGCGCTTCCGTTCTTTGAGCAATATGTCGATTACCTCGCCGGTATCCCGGTAGAAACTTTAAACCGAGACGAACAACTTGCTTATTGGCTCAACACACGAAACGTATTGCTGATCCAAGCTTTGGCTGAAGAGCGACGTGTGAGCGGCTTCAAGCGCAAGCGTGGCACCCCTCAATCGCCTGGCGCGTTTTGGACCGAAGAGCGGATCACGGTGTCAGGTACGCCCCTTTCTTTGCAGGATATCGAGCAGGATATCCTTTTCACGGAATGGTCTGACCCGAACATTATCTTTGGGCTCTACCAAGGGATAGAAGGCGGTCCGGTCCTCCCACGTGAGCCTTTCTCAGGGGCAAATGTCACCTCTCAGCTCGCGGAAGCTGGACGCATTTTTGTCTCTTCCTCGCGCAACCTCCGCGTCCGACGAGATAGTGTGCGCCTCACAACCTATTTCGACTGGTATGCGGGCTTGGCCTTCGATGATGACCAGGCGCGCTTGCGCGAACACTTATCGACCTTGGTCTCAGCGGACCTGAAGACAGTGGTGAGAACAGAGGGCAATGTGTCGAAGCGCAACCTTTCAACCGCTTTTGAGCAATACCGAACACGCCAAGCGGGCGCGGGCTCTGGAACAAGTGGGTCGCGCCCGGTACGCGGCGCCGGATCATGAGACCAAAGTGCGCTCGCAATCTGGCATTCTGAGAACGGGGCTAATCCTCTGTGTCGCGATGATTGGTCTTGCGGCACTGTCACATCAATTTCCTTACGGTGTCGATATCGAGCAAGCCCCGCTTACGCTCTACATCGGACTGGCTTTGGTCGCAGGCGCGTTATGGGCGCTCCTACCTTTTCAAATCTCGCGGCCGCAAATAATGGCGCCCGCCCTGTGGAGTGTGCTCGCGCTCGGGCTCGTGATGCGCGGTGCCATGTTTTACTCATTGCCGGTGCTGGAGGATGACAGCTATCGCTATCTTTGGGATGGTGCCGTCACCGCCAACGGGATTGACCCGTACAAATACGCACCCGCGGCGTTTTCGCCAGATCCCGTATTTGCAAGCGCCGCGCAAACGCCGAGCGACCCAGATTATGACCGTCTACAAGATCTCGCGACAGCGAACGCGGAGAAACACGATCGGATCAATTATCCCTTCGTATCGACCATCTATCCGCCGCTCACCCAAGCCGCTTTTGCCATCGCCCATTGGATTGACCCGTTTGGACTGACCGGCTGGCGGTTCGTTTTGTTATTGGGCGACCTCATCACTGTGGCGCTGTTAGTGAGAGCGCTCAAAGCCTTTCAGCGTTCACCTATTTGGCTCTGTCTTTATTGGTGGAACCCGGTTGTCATATTACAGGGTTTTGGAGCGGGGCATATGGACCTGCTCGTCCTGCCCTTCCTTTTATCCGCATTGCTCTTGGCGAAACTTGAACGCCCGGTTTTCGCGTCGATCGCCCTCGCTGGCGGCGCCGCAGTGAAGATCTGGCCGGTCATTCTTTTTCCACTTTTGCTACGCCGTTTCCTAAAGCAGCCATGGCGCGCCATGCTGTACAGCGCAGGGTTCGGCTTGGCGGTCTTGATTTTACTCCTGCCGCAATTGGTGCATGCCATACGGCCCGAAGCGGGGTTGAACGCTTATGCTTCGGATTGGCGCACGCACGCCTTCTTGTTCTCGATCCTTGAGGACTTTGTTTTCGCCCTAAGCGCCGATCCAGGACAGATTTCGCGCCTCACCGTCGCTGCCTTCATGGTCAGTCTGACGGCCTGGCTTGCGCTTCGGTTTGCCAAGACTATAGACCGGCTTCCAAGCTTATTCGCCATAATCATCGCCGCACTGATTTTCGTCTCGCCAACAGGGTATCCTTGGTACTTCATCTGGTTGGCGCCATTTCTCCCGTTCTTACCGCGGGCCGGTTTGGTCGCTTTGTTTGTCCTGGCTCCGCTATACTGGCTGAGATTTCAACTCGGTGACGACACGCTGATCTATCAATGGGGCATCGTTCCCATCGCGTTCGGCATTCCCTTAGCGCTCATCGCCCTTCCGCATTTTAATAAGAGGCACCCAGATGCGTTCCGTCGTTATCATCCCCGCATTGAATGAAGAACAAGCCATTGGTGGAGTCGTCCGCAGCGTTCGAGATCAGGTCGACCAGGTGATTGTCGTCGACAATGGGTCGACCGATCAGACTGCCAAATTCGCCGCCGAAGCTGGGGCGAAGGCTGTTCACGTGCCAACGCCCGGTTATGGGCGTGCTTGCATGGCAGGAGTCGACGCCTCTGAGCGGGCTGATCTGATTATCTTTATGGATGGCGATCGCGCGGATCACCCTGAAGACCTTCAAGCGCTCATCGAACCCATCTTGAGAGGTCACTCAGAACTTGTGATCGGATCGCGTTTAACCGGTCAGACCGAAGCAGGCGCTTTGACGCTTGCGCAGCTTTTTGGCAACCGGCTCGCGACGGCTTTGATGCGCCTCTTTTGGAACGGCCAGTTTACCGACCTTGGCCCATTTCGCGCCATCACAAGAACCGCGTACGACAAGCTCCAGATGCAAGCGCAATCCTTTGGCTGGACGGTTGAGATGCAGGTCCGTGCGCTAAAGCATGGACTGACCTATACCGAGGTGCCCGTTCGCTATCGCCGGCGCATCGGGAAATCTAAAATCTCTGGGACGGTGAAAGGGGTTTGTCTCGCCGGTTGGTTTATCCTCGGCACGATCTTCAAAGAAGCAATTTTATCTCCGAAACCCTCCCGCAAATTGAACCTTATAAAAGATCCCCGCCCGCAGCCGCGGCAGTCGTGCCATCCTTTTTATAAGCGCGGATGACATTTTTCCCGGTAATCCATTTATGTACTTCGTCTGGACCATCCACGAGCCGCTGGGAACGAATGTGGGTGTACCAGGCCGCCAGCGGTGTATCGGTTGAATACCCAAGCGCCCCATGCAGCTGGATCGCCGTATCAACGACCTTATGCACCATATTAGCGAGGAAGACTTTGGCGATGCCATTCTCTTGGCGAATGTCGAGGCCATTCTCGGCTTTGTAGGCAATGTGCATGAGCATGAGCCGGGCGATGTAGAGCTGGCTCGCACACTCTGCGAGCATGAACTGAACGCCCTGGCGGTCCTCAAGCCCTTTGCCGAAGGTTGAGCGTTGTGTGACATGCGCCGTCGCGAGGTCGAGAGCACGCTGAGCCATGGCGACATTGTGCATCCCGTGGCGCAGGCGCCCGTAAGCGAGCCGATGCTGTCCCATCGCAAAGCCTTGGCCCTCGCCGCCGAGCAGGTTTTCTTCCGGCACGACCAAGTCTTCGATCGCAATCTCACAATGTGCGGGCGCCCATCGCTTCTTGATAGTGCTTATGGATCGCCATGGTCGGAATGTTGCGAATGATCCGATAACCTGGATTTGGCAGCTCAACGATGAAGGTGGAGAATTGCTGGTGACGCGGGGCCTCAGGATTGGTCTTGGCCATCACGACCGCAATGTCGGCGACATTGGCAGAGGATGAGTACCATTTCTCGCCATTGAGAACGTAATTTCCTTTGCCGTCTTTCTCGGCGCGGGTTTGCATGCCCGTCGCATCCGCACCAGCGGCTTTTTCGGTCATCGAATAGCAAATGCGCTTTTCGCCATTCAGAAGCGGCTTGAGGAATTTCTCTTTCTGAAAGTCCGTACCGTGGGCCAGAAGCGTGAGCATGGTCGCATCATCTGGGCCTTGGCTGTTCATCGAAAGGGCGCCGAGATGGCTTTGGCCGAGCTCCATTTGGACCAAAGCATTGGCAAGGGGCCCTAAACCCATGCCGCCATGTTCTTTCGGGATGAAGGGCAACCACAGCCCCTGCCCGCGGGCTTTCTTGCGGAGGTCTCCCAGAACTGAGTCGAGCGCCTCACCCTCAACGAGCCTCTTCTCGGCAGGAATACACTCATCCTGAACCCATTGGCGTACGCGCGCGCGGACTTCTTTAGCGTCATCTGGAATGGTGAAATCGATCGACATGGCTATCCTCCCAATTGGCTGGCGCTCAGGGGGTCACCTGCGCCATTTTTTGTTTGCCGTTTGGGTGTAGGGTTTCCGATTTGGATTTGGAAGCGCAAATCGATCGCGGCACCCTCGCTCTAACGGTCGCCGAGACGTTCCGGGTCGAGTGTTTCAGCAAATTCGATCATAGCGCCGTCTGGTGCGCGGATAGAAAACACGTTTAGCTTTCCGAATGACGGTCGCGTGGTCGTGTACTCGGCCTGCTCAATCGGCCAGCCTCTTTGTTCAATCAAAGCGCGCGCGTCTGAGGATGAACTCACCGGGTACGTCACCGACAACCAACCGAGGTTTGGGGCTTTACACCGATCCGCAAAATCGAACCCCTCAAGACCTTGAATTTCAATATACTCCATGCGCCCATAAAGGGTTTGCGTTTGAGGCGTAAAAATCCCAGCCTTGTACGGAACGCTCGTTGTCAAATTCTGCGGAATGCCTAATGGCATCAGGGTTGGCTCGTCATCTGTATACGGCGGCCCGTACCAGACGCGCTCAAAACCCAGCACATCTTCCATCAATACGCGTACCGCTTCGCGATCGCGGGTCATCTGCATAATGTTGAATGGGCGCGATAACCGCTCGAAAGGTGTGTAGCCTTCCGGTACTGGACGGTTTAGCCGCTCATAGGCTTGGACCTGCAAGCCGTCCGGACCTTTGAAGACGACTATGTTCAATTCCGATCCGTTGAAAGACAACGGTGCGATTTGCGTCTCAGTGCCCCACCCCATGGCGATTGCATCGTCATAGATACGCTCCAGATCATAAGCGCGTACCATGAAGGACCAGAAGCATCCTGTATCCCATGCCCGTGCGCCCGGACGCGTGGGCACTTTGCGCCCGACATTATCGAAACGGATTAAGCGAACATATCCGGCGTCGCTGTCGGGTGCCTTAAGAGTGAGGACTTCACCGCTCGCCCCATTTTGCAGATTCAGCGTCGCAATTTCCGCCGTATCAAGCGGGCCGCGATACACTTCTTCATAGCCGCCGATCTCAACAAAGAACCGCGCTGTTTGATCCAAATCTGATACGCTGGCTGTGGCCATCAACCAAGGCTGCGTGACGATCGGCGATGGCAAAGGGTCAGGTGCCGGCGTCACCACCGGAGCGGGTTCGACGACGGCCTGACAAGACGCAAACAGCCCTAGTGCGGACACTAGGGCTGCGACGCGTGTTGGAAGGGAAATCACGCGCTTAGAACTCAACGCCGAGTTCAATTCCATACTCTGCCGGCGGCGAGGCGTATGTCGTAAACGAACTCGCAGAGGCCGCCCGATAGTATTCCTCGTCGGTAAGGTTGCGGCCGAACACGGCAATCGACCAGCCGCGTTCATCAGCATATTTCACGCGGGCATTGATCAGCGTATCAATCTCAATAAACGCGTGCGCAGGAGAGTTCGCGACCAAACTCCAAGTGTCATCTTCAAAGCTCGCATCTGCCGAGACGATGAGTTCTCCCTGATAGATCGGTTGGGTGTATAGAGCCCCAAGCGTGGCTTTGTATTCCGGTGCATTCTTAAGGTCTAAGCCCAAGGCACAGGAAATGATCGCCGGATCATTGGTTGGATCGATACCTGCTGGGCACCCCGCGCCATTATTGGTCAAACCCCGCGCCTGATCGCCGGTAACGGAGGTGTACTCGGCATTGAGAATTCCGAGATTACCATTGATCTGGAAATTGTCCGTGACCTGCCAGATGCCTTCAACTTCAAGGCCGGAAATCTCTGTTTCGTCGACGTTAAACCGCGTGAAACCAAGACCCGGCACGGTCGCACCAATTTGGAGGCCTTCATACTGATTGAAAAATGCTGCCGCGTTGATGCGGACGCTGTCCGAGAAATCGGCTTTGACACCCACCTCGAATGAGTCGAGCGTTTCTTCCTCGACTGGGAGAAAGACAGCTGTCCCGCTAAACGCATCTGGCGACCAACCGCCAGATTTGAAGCCGGTGGAGTATTTTGCGTACCCCAAGATTCCATCGTTAAACCGATAGTCGGCGCCGATTGTGTAGCTGACATTGTCAAAGTCCGCATCATCTGTCCGTGCGAACCCAAACGGCCCAACACCATCGAAATCTTTGCTATCATTGGTGTAGCGAAGGCCACCCGTGATCGAGAGCTGATCGTTGATAGCGTAGGTTCCTTGCCCGAACAATGCGATCGAGTCCGTCGATGTATCGATCGAGAATGGGAAGATGAAAACAGAATCCAGAACCAAGTCTTCTTGGAAGAGGTAAAGTCCCGCAATCCAGTCGAGCGCGCTTTGACCGGTTTGACCGATGGTGAATTCCTGACTGAATTGATCTTGATCGGTCATCTGCGTGAAGGGGAAGCCGATGCGTGTGCTCAGCTCGTCTTCAAGCTCGCGATAGGCTGAAATCGAGGTAAAATCGAGCGTTCCGAATGCGCCTTCGACACGCGCCATCAGACCTGTGCTCTGAACTTCCGAACTATAGTTCGAGAAGCACCCGAGCGGAAGCAAGCCAGACGCTGGGCACACCGTCCCGGGCAAGGGTTCAATCGTGAAAATGTCATTGTCAGCATCATTCCCGGGTTGAGCTGAATCTGGGATCGGATCGGAATTGTCATCGGTATGATCGATGGCGACAAGTAGGTTCCAGTTTTCATTGAACTCATGATAAAGCGAGGCGCGAACAGCAAGCGTATCTAAAGCACCAACACCGTCGCGGGCTTCACTGGCTTGCAAGCCGTTCGGGCGCAAATCGTGGAAGCCATCACGGTCCCGTTTGAACGCTGTGAGGCGCACCGCCGTATTATCAGCGATTTGAACATTCGCGGTGCCTTTAAACTCGGCCCGATCATAATTTCCAAACACTGCGCTCAGCTTACCGCTGTCTTCGAATTGCGGTTTGACGGAGGTCAGCTTGATCGCACCCCCCACAGTATTCCGACCATAGAGTGTGCCTTGTGGCCCCCGCAGGACTTCTAGAGATTCCAGATCAACGACGTCGAATAAGGATCCGACCGAGCGGCCGATATAAACTCCATCAACATAGATGCCGACGGCTTGATCGACCGCACCCCGGCTTTCGTCCTCGCCGACGCCGCGCAAGAAGATGCGGGCGGCACTCGCGGTCCCAGTATTGGTCGCGATATTGATGTTCGGCACTTGAGCTGTGAGATCACGGATGTTCAGGACCTGCTTATCTTCGAGCTGCTCGGTAGAAAGTGCAGTCACCGCAACCGGAACATCTTGTAGGTTCTCTTCCACCCGTTGGGCAGTCACCGTCACGGCTCCTAAACGACGCGCATCTTCGTCCGCGCTCGCGTCTTGTGCCATCGCAGGGGCAGTGAAGGCCGTACATAGGGCAGTTGCTGCGGTTGCGCAGATGAGTGTCTTTTTCATAGCCGAAATCTCCTCAAAAAACGGTCAGGCTGTCTCTCCCAATTTAAATGATATATCTTTTCTACAAAAAGACGATATTTGTCCGGTCATTTGCGGAACGTGTGTGACAAAAATATCTCACTGGTCCGATGGAGGCGCTTCTGGGAGCCCTTGAATGAGAAGGACATCGAACTCCCCCCAATCATTATCAATTCGTGCGCGACGCAAAACGTCGTAGCCTTCACTGTTCCAGAAATCGCGCGCCGCTTGTGCGTTGGGCCACTTGCTGACCACATAACTCGGCGGCGCATAGTCGCCTTCTAACACTTCGATCCCTGGTCCGCCGCCCAGCGCGATATAGGCCCCACCAAATTCTTCGTAGAGTGTCGGTAGTTTCGCGGCGTAGCCCTCCATGAATGCCGGGCGATCGAACACTTCGCCGAGCACGATCATGTAAGCTGGAGCCTCAGCTGGCGTCTCTTGGCCGATGGCTTCTTGCGTCGGCACACCCATGCAAGCCGCAATCCCTATTCCTGCGCATAGACCCAAGACGCTCCCCGCGATAAATCCTTTCATGATTTCCTCCGACTGGCTGGACACAAAGAAAAAGATATATCATTTGAAGAGAGCACGAACACAAGCGGAAAAATATGGCACACGATCTCACACAGCCAACCATGGTCACCTCCAGCAAAACCGCTCGCGAGATTTTTGAAGAGGTGCGTGCCAATCCGGCGCGGGCGCGATTTGGCTTTGGTGAAAAACTCGCAATCGTGAACGTGGATCCGCAAAAGTCCTACACGCGGCCGGACCTTTATCCTAAGACCGCCTACATCACGGACCCGCGGCAGATGGAGCATATTGATGCCATCTCGAAGGCGGCCCGCGGCAAATGTCTCCCCGTGGTCTGGACGCACGTCGCCTATATGGCGAACGCTGCGGATGCAGGCGTCTGGGGTACACGCACCGACACACCGGACAGTTTGCAAAACATCAAGTATGGGTCCGAGCGCACCGAATTCGATGATCGCGTTGCAATCGATGAACGTGTCGATGCGGTCTATACGAAACGTATGCCGTCGGCCTTTTTCGAAACGCCGCTGCAAAGCTTTCTGACTTGGCATAAAGTTGACACGGTGGTCGTGACAGGTGGGTCGACCAGTGGCTGTGTCCGCGCCACCGCGGTGGACAGTCTCAGCTATGGCTATCGCACCATCGTGCCGATTGAGTGCGTCGCAGATAAACACGAGAGCTATCATTTCGCGAACCTCACAGACCTGCTCATCAAATATGCTGATGTGGTTCCCGTCTCCGAAGTGCACGAGGCGATTGCGAGGTATCAAGGCTGATGCACGCGGATCCCAATCTCTACGATTATTGGCCCTATGAAGGGCGCCCGAAAATCGTCTGGCCAGGCGGCAAAAAGCTCGCCTTCTGGATCGCGCCGAATATCGAATACTATGAGTTTCAGCCGCCGCATAATGATAAGCGCCCCGGCTGGCCACGCGGCAATCCCGACGTGGTCGCCTATTCACAGCGCACGTGGGGCAACACTGTCGGCCATTGGCGAATGATGGACCTGTTCGACAAGTACAATCTGCGCGGTTCGATCTCGCTTTCAATTGGTTTAGTCGGCCACCATCCGGAAATCATCGAGGCCGTGAATGCGCGAGATTGGGAGTTTTTCTCTCACGGCATTTACAACACGCGCTATTCCTATGGCATGGACGAAGCGCAAGAGCGCGCGGTGTTGGAAGACTCCATTCGCACCGTTGAACAAGCCACGGGCAAGCGTATTCGCGGTTACCTTGCGCCCGCCCTGACGCATACCGAGAAAACGCTCGATCTCATCGCAGAGTATGATTTCTGGTACACGTGCGATCTCTTCCAAGATGATCAACCGCAACCGATTAAAACCAAATCTGGCAAACTGGTTTCGATGCCCTACTCGCTCGAAGTCAATGATGTGATTACCTATTTGGTTCAGGGCTGGAGCCCACAACGCTATACGGAATTGCTGATCCGTCATTTCGACCAATTGCTCGAAGAGGGCGAACGCTCAGGCACAGTCATGTGCATTCCGCTGCATGCCTATCTCGTGAGCCAGCCCCATCGCCTGCGAGTGTTCGAGGACGCGCTGAAACATATTTGCGCCCATCGCGATGATGTCTGGTTCACGACCGGCGCCGAGATCGCGGAATTCTATCGAGAGCAATGCTGGGACCAGACCTTAGCCGACGTGTCCGCCCGCGGCGTTGCAAAAGGAGGGACCGGTTTTGCCCCTGCCTGACGACTATCTCATCTATCCGCATCGCAAGCCGGGTTTAGACAATCCGCATTATGCGTGGGACCCAGCCGACCAGCGCGATCCGATTGCGCTGAAGGACGGGACCAAGTCCATCGCGACGATTATTGTCCCGGTTGAGTTTTTCCCGCTCAATCCGCCGAGCGCACCATTCAAACATCCAGGCGCCATGAAGACGCCCTATCCGGACCTCAGACACTTCACGACTCGCGACTATGGCAACCGTATTGGGATCTATCGTTTGTTGCGCGAGTTCGCAGCGCGCGGCATCAAAGCGACTTTTGTGGTGAATGCTGAAGTGGCCAAACGCTATCCGCCGCTCTTGGAGGCCATCCGCGCCGAGGGGCATGAAATCGCCGCGCATGGCGTCTCGACCGCGCACATTCATTATGACGGTCTCAGCGAAGCTGAAGAACGCGCCTTGATCGCCGAAACGCGGACCATGTTCCCGAAAGCCAGCACTTGGATGAGCCCAGCCCGAAATGAAAGCTATCGGACTCTGGATTTGCTAAGCGAAGCCGGGTTTGAGGTTTGCCTTGATTGGGAAGCAGACCAGCGACCGCTCCCCTTCAAAACAAGCAGAAAACCGGTTTGGGCCCTGCCACATTATGGCGAGCTCGGAGATTTCAAGCTCTTGATCGATCGGTCCCAATCGGAAGACGAATGGGTCGAACAGATCACCGAAACCGCCGCATATCACATTGCCCTGTTTGAAAAAGAAGGCGCCAGCGCTTTCGCGTTCACTATGACCCCCTACGTGCTTGGGCAACCGTTTCGCGTTCACGCTCTTCGTCGTGCCTTGGATGTCCTTGTCGCGACAGATGGGTTGCGGCTTGCGACGGCACGGGACAGTTGCGCAGCCTTCGAGGAGGTTCTCTCATGAATCGCCGCACTTTCTTACTCAGCACTGGCGCCGCAGCGATCGCGGCACCTGTTTTTGCTCAAGGATCATCGCCTATGCGTTATTCCGCGCTTGCCCTGCAAACCGTTTGTGATGCCGTCAATCAAGACAGTTCGACCGAAGACGCCCATGCCCGCATGGATCGCGCGATTAATCGCGTTCGCGGTCAGATCGGCTCGGCCAAGGGCTTCTTGAAAGGCTTCAATGGCTATGACGTCAAACTGGTCGTGCTCCCAGAATATTGGATGACTGGTTTCCCCCTCCGTGAGACGCGGGAAGAGTGGCAAGACAAAGCCGCCATTCCGATGGAAGGCGCCTTCCCAGATAAGCTCGCCGGTCTTGCCCAGACGTTCGGGATCTACTTGTGCTCCAACCATTATGAGAACGATCCGAACTTCCCGGATCTCTATTTTCAATCGAACGTCATTTATAGCCCAAGCGGCGACACGGTCCTGCGCTATCGACGGATGATCTCGCTCTACACGCCGAGCCCTTATGACGTTTGGGATCAATATCTCGATATCTATGGCGATGACGCTGTCTTCCCGGTCGCCAATACCGAAATCGGCACCTTAGGGTCGATCGCCAGCGAAGAGGTCCTCTATCCTGAAATCGCCCGCATGCAGGCCTTTAAAGGCGCTGAAATCTTCTGCCACCCGACCAGCGAAGTTGGCGCCCCAACACTGACGCCAAAGCATATCACCAAGAAAGCCCGTGCGATTGAGAACATCGCTTACGTCGTTTCGGCCAATAGCGCTCAGATTGTCGGTACGCCGGTGCCAGCCGCCTCAACGGATGGCATGTCGATTGTGCTCGATTGGTACGGCCGCACGCTCGCTGAAGCCAACCAAGGAGAGACGCTCAACGCGAACGCGGTTCTCGATATTGGCGCGCTGCGCGAGACGCGCCGCAAGACTGGTATGACGAATACGCTATCGCGCTTGCCCAATGCCGCATTTGCCGGTGCTTATGGTCAGGCCAACCACGCCCCCGCCAATCGCACGCCAGACGCTCAAATGATCGAACGCGCAGATGCCATCGCACAGCAACAAACCGTTATTGATCGGCTCGTTGAGAGCGGTGTCTTGAAATAGGAGCCACCCCATGACCGACTTTCCCGCCATTCCTCCCTTCGTGCCAAGACTTGAGAAAACCTGTTACCTCGTGATTTGTCGGGATGGTCCCGGCAGCGCCGAACCACGTGCGACGCACCTTAAAGGGCATCTCGACCACGTTGAAAAATACTGGACGCGCTATGTCACAGCCGGTCCGATCAGAGAGCCCGGCGGCGAGGCTTTGGTGGGATCGGTCTTTCTCGTGCTCGCTGACAGTCTCGAAGACGCCAAAGCGTTGATGGCGGGCGACCCCTACATCACAAGCGGCATGTACGAGACGATCACCTATAACGAATTCTCGAATTCGATTGGCCAGTATATTGGCGGGAAGATTTGGGAAAGCGCGGAAGCCATTGCCCATCGCGCCGCTGGCGGCCCTTCGGGCGATCTCACCAAAGGCTTGAACGCATGACCGACCGCATGAAACACAAACGTATTCGCGGACGCATCCGCTATACGTCCAAAAAGCCCGAAATGATGGATCAGGTCCGCGGCGATGAGATCTTCAACATCACTCAGCATAGCGATGGCAAAATGACCGTGCGGGCGCATTGCGAGATCCACGAGCCAGATCCCACGGTGATGCGCGACATCGTCTATTCCACAGACGAACATTACAATCCGATGGATTGCCATGTGCGCTTGACCATCGGGGATGAATTTATGGGCTCAGGCTGGTTTAAATTTAACCTGGATGAGACACGTGCCGGATCGATCGAATGTGAAAGTTACGGACCATCTATTGGTCGGCTGTCGCAAGTCATGGAGACGAATGGGTCATTTGATGGTTTCGGCACTCACCCCATTGTCGGCGATGGCATGATGTGCCGGATCATTGATCGGTCTAACGGCCCCACGCGCCGAAATGTGCGCGTGTTCTTGCCGTCACCAGATCATCGCGGCGCAACCCCGCCGATTGTGTCAGAGGTCAATATCGGCCTCGAATATGTCGGCGAAGACACGGTGACGGTCGAAGCGGGAACCTTTGAGTGTTTCCACTTCCGCTATGTCGATGATGAGGGCCCTGGCATGGGTGGCACCCAACACCCAGCCTATGACATGTGGGTGACCCAGGATGATTTCATTTTCGTCCAGGGCGGGGTCGGTGGCTATATGGCCACCTGGTATGAGTTGATTGAACTCGACCGCCCGACGGTGGGTTAGTCGCTAAACCCGGTTCCCGTATCACCGCGCTGAATCGCTTCGATTTCCGCCAAGTCCGCGGGTGGCGTGAGCCACTGGGGTTTGTTCTCTTGCGCCCAAGAGAGCAGTTCTGGAGGGAATTCGTCGAGACTTTCAACGCGGTGGTTTAGCAAGTGATAGATGGCGCGCTCGCCACCTGCCCAGGCGGGCAATGCACCATAGCGTTGCCAACTCATTTGATGCGGTTCGTCAACACTGCCTTCGGGTTGAATGAAGAAATCATAATTCTCCCAGGCTTCGTACTGAGTGCCGTTTGGAAGAGGAAAGTCGAGAAACACGGCGGCCGTAAACGCCCACGTGTCGCCGAGCTTGCGCACAGCGATGCCGTCTTCGGATTTGATCTTTTGAATGCGCTCGCCAGTGCCTTGTGTCACGTCTCCATAGATTCGCCCGTCCTCATAGCGGTACTCGATCATTTGGTACGGATAGGCGATGGGCGTTACAGGTTGGCCATTATACTCGGTCAGAACCTCACCCGTTTCAGGATCTGTATAGGTAAACGTTTTGCGCGTCAGGTGCACGACCTTGCCGCCCGGCTCATCGGGCCAAATCACGGTTGAGCTGTCGAACCCGATCATTCCAAAAAGCTTCTCACCCGATGGATAAGCGTAGACGCCGCCTTCCGAAATCCAATGCACCGCTTCACCGGTTCCAGCACGCGCATCGACCCATGCTTTCAATGCCGGATCTACCTTTTCTCCATGATCATGGGCAGAGGCAGCGGCCGAAATAAGGGTCAAAACGATAGCGGCAGCCATTAAACGACGGATCATCGAAATCTCCAGATTTGAATTGATATATCTTTTACATCGCTGTGCCAGGCTTTCAATCGGAAAATCGGTCCCCACACCTATGGCTTGGAGTTTGCTTCGAGGAACGGTAAATGGGACGAAGAAGCGATGAGCCAGAAATATGCCTGATACCGGATCGATGAAGTTTAGCCCTGCCGATATAGATGAATCGGCGAGCGTCCCGCTCTACCAGCAGATTTATGATTTGCTACGGGCCCGGATCATGGACGGCACATTGGCGCTGAATGATCGACTCCCAGCAGAGCAAGATCTTACGCAGGCCATGGGTGTTTCTCGTATTACGGTGAAGCGCGCGATGAACGAGCTGGCTGTCGCCGGTCTTGTGCGCCGCCAGCGTGGGATTGGCACCGTCGTGATCTACGATGTTGCCGCGCCGACCGTCAAAGGCAGTTTCGAAACAATGATTGACGGCCTGACGCGTATGGGTCTGGAGACGGAAGTCCAATTGCTCGATTGTACAGTAGGCACCGCTAGCCCAGCCATTTCTGAAGCCCTGGACCTCAAAAGCGGCGCCAGCGTCCAGCGGATCGTACGCTTGCGTCGTCTAGACGGCGAACCGTTTTCGTATCTGGTAACATATATCCCATATGACATTGCCGATGGGTATGATGACGCGCAGCTCGCTTCTGAGTCATTGATTAAACTTCTCGAACAAGCCGGCCACGCCCCAGTCGAAGCAGAGCAGACCATTACTGCGACCGCTGCGGTCCCCGCTGTTGCCGCCAATCTCGGTGTTGCGCCAGGCTCACCGCTCTTGCGTATCCATCGCGTTATGAAAGATGCAAGCGGACGCCCGGTCCAAGATATTACCGCCCACTATCGAGCGGATCGTTTCGAGTATCATATGCGGTTAAACCGCAACAATTCTGCAGAAGCGGATTGGACCACCGAAAAGTGACAATCTGACCCTCGCCAGCTCGAGATTAAATGATATATCATTTAATTCTGGAGGATTATCGGCGTGCTTGATCAGGCCCTCTTCGCACTCATACACGTGTTGGTCTTTGTCTATTGGATGGGCGGAGACTTGGGCGCATTCTATTCTAGTCGCTTTCTTACCCAGCCCAATGTGAGTGCTGACAGGCGATTGATGGCGGCCAAGATTGTCGGGGATGTCGATATGGCCCCGCGAACCGCCCTGATTTTGGCCTTGCCGACAGGGATGCTGCTGGCGCAAAGCAAAGGGTGGATCGATCTTGGTTGGCCAATCGTCCTCGCAATTGCCGCGGCGAGTGTCTTATGGTTGACCCTGGCCTGGCATCTGCACCTCCAACACGGCTCCCCTTCGGACGGAGCAAAGCGCATTGATCTCACCATCCGCTGGGGCCTTGTTCTGGTCCTCAGCGCCTGGGCGCTCGCAAGTTTGATCGGTTACATATCCCTCCCCCTTTTCCTCGCTCTGAAGCTTCTCGCCTTAGTGGGATCTATCTTGCTCGGGCTGTACATTCGCGTGGTCCTCAAACCCCTAGGGCCCGCTTTGATGGGGCTTGCGGGTCCGAATGCCGAAACCGCTGAGGCAGAGCTTGCTCAAACGTTGAAACGCGCCCGCCCGCTCGTCATGGGGATTTGGGCGCTGCTTGTTATTGCTGCTTTTCTCGGCCTCTGGACGCCGACTTCATTCTAGGAGACCATTCGTTATGGCTGACGATCTAAAATCCGCTTCCGTCCTCCCGGGCGTTCTCAAACAACAGCTCGGTGAGGATCGCTTGAAAGATGATCAAGCCTCCAGAGAATTCATGAGCCAAGACATCTGGGCCAAAGGCGAAACGGCGGACTTCGTTGCGACGCCTGAAACGCTCGAGCAGATGCAGATTGCTATCAAGGCCGCGCATGGAAAAGGCATTTCGCTCAACCCACGCGGCGGCGGGTATTCTTACACCAAAGGCTATACGCCCGATCGAGAGCATGTCGGCATTCTCGATTTGTCAAAGCTCAGCAAAGTGGTCGAGGTGAACACGGACGACATGTATGTCACCGTGCAGGCAGGCGTCACCTGGGCGCAGCTTTACGAAGCGCTCAAACCGCACGGCGTTCGCACCCCATTCTGGGGACCGTTATCCGGGATCGGGTCTACGATCGGTGGAGGCCTTTCTCAAAACAACGCGTTCTTCGGGGCGGGCAAATATGGCACCACCGGAGAGAGCCTGCTCTCCATCACGGTTATTCTTGCAGACGGCACGCTGGTACGGACCGGCACAGGCGGAACAAAAAACGGCAAGCCCTTTTGGCGGTATTATGGACCAGACCTCACCGGGCTATTTTGCGGAGACGCTGGTGCGCTTGGCTACAAAGCCGAAGCGACGTTCAGGCTCATTCCTATGCCAAAAGCAGAAGCAACAGCGAGTTTTGAATTTACCAGTCGAGACGCCTGCGCAGAAGCCATGGCGCAAATGATACGCGAAGATATTGCCTGCGAGATTTTCGGCTTCGATCCAAACCTGACCAAAGTCCGCCTCGCCCGAGCCAGCCTTGTCTCTGACGCGAAAGCCTTGACCAACGTCATGAAAAGCCAAGGGTCGTTGCTGAAAGGCTTGCGAGAGGGTGCGAAGGTGGCGCTGGCCGGCCGCGGCTTTATGGATAAGGTCGACTACTCGCTTCACGTTTGTGTTGAAGGCCGGTCTGCCGCTGGCGTGAAAGAAGATATCCAAGTCTTGAAGGATATTGTCACCAAACTGGGCGGCAAAGAGATAGAGAACTCAATCCCGAAAATTATTCGCGCAAACCCGTTTGGACCCATGAACAATATTCTCGGTCCACAAGGGGAACGATGGGTGCCGATCCACGGCATTGTCCCAGTCTCAGAAGGTCCGGAAACTTGGGCAGAGATTGAAGCGGGCTTTGACGCCATGGCTGATGAACTCGAAGCGCATGACATCCTCACCGGTTTTTTGATCACAAGCTTGGGCACAACCGGCTATTTGATTGAGCCCGTATTCCTTTGGCCCGAGGAAGTTTGGCCAATCCATGAGCACACGGTGGGGGACGATTGGATGAAGAAAGTCAAACGCCACAAAGCCAATCCAGAAGCCACTGCGATCGTCGACAAAGCCCGCCAAGTCGTCCTCGACGTTTTCGCCAAGCATGGTGGTGCTCATTTCCAGATCGGGAGAACTTACCCTTACAAAGAAGGCCGCGAAGAAGCGACATGGAAGCTCGTCAAAGCTATTAAACAGGCGGTCGACGAAAAGGGAATCGTCAATCCAGGGTCTTTGGGGCTGGGATAAGATATGACGATATTGCAGGCCCGCGACCCGCGCACGGGCGCACATGACTATGAATTCGAAGCGACTTCGCCCGATAGCTTGGCGCGCACCGCCAATCGCTTGCGCGCCGCTGGACAAGATTGGCAAGCGCTCGGCCTTGATGGTCGAATGGCAAAACTCGGCGAGCTATCCGACGCCTTGGGCCGTCACCAGGACGCCATCGTCGACCGCCTGAGCATTGATACGGGGCGTCGAAAAATCGCTGGGCAAGAAGTCGAAGGGACGATCGGCGCCATTTTTGGTTGGTTAGCTCAAGCACCTCACCTTCTGCCAGACGGATGGACCGAAGGGCGCCGAAATCCAGCGATCCGCCACGCACCGCAATTTGTACCCTACACATTGGTTGGGGTGATCAGCCCTTGGAACTTCCCGCTGACGCTCAGCATGATCGACACAATCCCGGCATTGCTGGCCGGGTGCACGGTGATGATCAAGCCTTCGGAAGTAACCCCTCGTTTTGTTGAACCCGTCATGCGCGCGATCGAAGAGGCGGGTCTGCAAGATGTGCTCACCTTCGTGCAGGGGGATGGCTTCACGGGCGGTGCGCTAATCGACCATGTTGATACGGTGTGTTTCACCGGGTCAGTCGCCACCGGACGCAAAGTCGCCGCGGCTGCGGCCGGCAACATGATTCCAGCTTTCCTTGAACTTGGGGGAAAAGATCCGCTCATCATCCTTGAGAGCTCAGACCTCGATAAAGCGACGGATGCCGCTATGCGGGGATCGGTTCTTTCAACCGGTCAGGCCTGCCAATCGATTGAGCGGATCTATGTGGCCCAGTCGATCCATGATGCCTTCGTGGAGAAGCTGGTAGAGAAGGCAAAAGCGGTCGAGCTCAACTGGCCGGATATAGGACGCGGACATATCGGTCCGATTATTTTTGAGAGACAAGCTGAGACCCTGCAGGCCCATATCGATGACGCGATTGCACGCGGGGCGACGGTTCTAACCGGTGGCCAAGTCGAAAACCATGGTGGCGGCAAATGGCTTAAACCCACCGTGATCTCTGGTGTTACCCATGACATGGCGGTGATGCGCGAAGAAACATTTGGTCCAATCCTGCCGGTCATGTCATTCGATACAGTCGAAGAAGCCATCGCCCTCGCTAATGATACAGAATTCGGACTGTCCGCGGCGGTGTTTGCTGGAACTCTCGAAGAAGCAGAAAGCGTTGGCCGCCAAATCGAAGCCGGCGGCGTTTCGCTCAATGATGCAGCATTGACCGCGCTCTTCCACGAAGCTGAGAAGCATAGTTTCAAATTGTCCGGCATGGGTGGTAGCCGTATGGGACCCGCCGGGTTCCAACGCTTCTTGCGTCGCAAAGCCTTAATTGCGAATACAGCTGCACCTGCTCCTATTGGAGCGTTTGCCGAGGACGCCAGTTGACTACTGCCATACGACTAGATCGCGCTGCACCGCTTGCCGAAATCGTGCTCAACAAACCGGAAAAACGTAACGCGCTTTCGGTCGACATGTGGGCCGCGATTCCCAACCTGGTGGAACAAGCCGTTTCGGATCAAGGCGTTAAAGTCCTGCTCATCCATGGCGGTGATGCCGGCGCCTTCGCGGCGGGTGCCGACATTTCAGAGTTTGAGCAAACCTATGCGACCAAAGACAGCGCCAAAGCCGCGGGCGAGACCATCGCTGCCGCACTCCAAGCTGTTGAGGCCTGCCCTAAGCCCACCATCGCCGCAATTGAGGGCGCATGCGTCGGCGGCGGGGTCAGCTTGGCCATGGCTTGTGATCTCAGAGTAGCGAGCGCGCGATCTAAGTTTGGGGTCACGCCGGGCAAGCTCGGTCTGGTCTATCCGGCGGGCGACACGCGCCGCCTTTTGCAAGCCATTGGTCCTGGCGCGACCAAAGACATCCTGTTCACCGGTCGTATCTTTCTGGCGAATGAAGCGAAAGAGATGAAACTGATTGATCGCTTAGTCGAGGACGGTCATGCTCTCACTGCTGCCCGCGCTTTTGCGCATGACATTTGCGCCATCTCACAATGGTCGACCCGCGCGACAAAGAAAATGATTGCCGGGCTTCAAACGGGTTGGACGGACGAGTCCGAAGACGCGGCGGATTTGTTTTTGGAAGGCTTCTCAAATGAAGACTTCCAAGATGGCTATAAAGCGTTCCTCGAAAAACGCGCACCGATTTTTACGTTCAAATAGCTACCATTCATATCCCGGTGGCATGGGTGGCTTTCCAAACAGCTTTTCCAACGCCGCTGCGACGCGCAAAGTCTCTTTGTCTCGCCCTTCCGGTCCTATCACTTGTATCGAGAGGGGCAGTCCCGCCGGACTGAGCTCGGTGAAAACCGCCGTCGCGGGTAGGCGCGCAAAGTCTGCCCAGGCGGTAAAATCGGCCTGATTGGCCGGCACATCTGCGTCAAAAGCAAACGCTTCCTGGGGCGCGGTGGGGGCGATCATAAAATCAACCTCGTCCCAAACAGCGTTCGCGGCGCGGTGCATCTCGCCGATATGGGCATAGGCCGCGTCGACTTTCTCTTGGCCTTGTTTGCTGCCCCAATGAAGCAGACCGTAAAACATATCGCTCAAGCCCTCAGGCCGTGTTCCCGTGGTCGTGACGCCATGTTCTTTCGCGCCTTCCACTTCAGAGACCAATAGTCCCGCGCGCCGGGATCGGGAATAATCATATCCGGGCGGCGCCATCACTTGCAGCTGCGCGCCCGCTTCTTTCAACGCTGCTTGCGCTGCCGCAAAACCGGACGCGACGGCCGGCGTCAATGCGACACCGCCCTCGCCATCCCAGACGCCAAGTTTCAAACCGGACAGAGGTGCGGCAACTAAAGGCGCCGCACTCCCCCAATCGGCGAGCACGTGCATTGCGGTCCACAGGGTCTCAACATCGCGCGCCAGCGGTCCAACATGGTCCAGCGTGGTGGAGAGCGGGACAACCCCCTCGCCCGGCACCAAACCCGTGCTCGGTTTGTGGCCTTGCACGCCGCAATAGGCCGCTGGAATGCGCACGCTGCCCATTGTATCGGTTCCGAGCGCAACATCACATAGACCTGCCGCCACCGCCGCGCCCGACCCGCCGGAGGAGCCGCCCGGCGTGAAGCCATGCTTCCAAGGATTGTGCGTCCGGCCATAAGCTTCATTGTCCGTTGTCGCACCGAGCGCGCCTTCGTGCATATTTACAGTTCCGAGCACCGACTCGCCAGAGGCGCGAATGCGCTGAATGACGGTTGCGTCTTCTTCAGCAACGCGCGCTCGATAAGCTTCGATGCCCGCCGTAAGGGGTAAGCCTTTGACGGCAATGTTTGATTTCGCCGCCCAAGCCAACGCGTCGCCGACCGGGTCCATCGTAACGTCAACATAAGCGTTGAGCGCGCCATTCAGCTGGTCGATGCGTGCGCGATAATCCGGGCGCATCATTTAAACCGCTCATCGATTAGACGAATGGGTTTTTGGCGGACTTCGGTTTGCGTCAGCGCCGCCAAACCACCCGGTTCCGACAACTCGACCCCGCAATCAATACCGATCTTTTGCTTGAGCAAGGCTTTGTACTTGCCTACTTCATTCTCAGAACGAGGGCCGTTCACTTCGGCGCAGACGATGAACTCATCCCGCCCCGCCGCATCGCGCTCGGCTTTGCAGATAAACTCGCCGGCAAAGCTGCTCACCTCCTCCAAGAGCGGACCCATGGCTTGCGGGAAAATATTGATGCCGCGGATTTTGACCATATTGTCCGAACGTCCGAGGAAGCCTTCAATGCGCTTGAAATTGACGCCAATCGAAGACTGTCCCGACTTCACTTTGGTCACGTCATGCGTGTTGAAACGAATGATTGGATAGATATCGTCCTTATACAGGCAAGTGCAAACCATATCGCCTTGCTCGCCCTCCGGAACGGGTATGCCCGAGTCAATGTCACAAACCTCTAAGTATTGTGCGTCTTCCATCACATAAAGCCCATCTCGGTCTGGACCTTCGCCAGCGATGCAGCCCGTGTCGCCAACGCCGTACCAATCAAAGCACTCAACCCCGCCCCAGCTCTCTGATAGGCTTTGCTTGTCTTCGCGGCCGAGATGGCCAGAGACCATGCGGATCTTCAAATCATCAACCGGATCAATGCCTTGCTCGGCAGCAACCCGAGCGAGCTTTTTGATGTAATCAGCAAAGCCGACAATCACGGTCGCGCCAAAATCGCGCATGAGTTCAACCTGCCGCACAGAACGCGTTTCGACCCCAGTACCGGCTGACATAAAGATCGCGCTGGTCCAATGGATCACAGCCTCGCGAACATAATGACCGCCATTGATCATGCCGTGTCCGTATACGGAATGAACGACATCTTCTGGGCGCAAACCCTGAAAGCGATAGAGGCGTCCGAGCAAAAGATTCTGTGCTTCGCGGCTTTTCGCGCCGAACAACAAAACTTGCGGCGTGCCCGTCGTGCCTGACGTCGTATGCATGATCACGGGCGGGCGACCTTCGGGATAGCCCTCGAAACCAGCGAAATCGCCGAGCGGGGGTGAGGCGGCAATGCTCTCCATAATGTCCGACTTATCGAACATAGGCAGTTGCGGTAGCGTCTCCAGCCCTTTGATGTCGCCTGGCTCTATGCCAGCTTTCCCCCAAAGGCGTTGATAGAATGACGTTTTCCAAGCGCGGTCGACACAACGGGCAAAGAGCTTTTCTTGATGGGCCCGAATTTCATCCTGGCTTTGCTTGGCGAACGCCAAAAAATCATCGCCTATCGGGTGGTCTGCCTGTAGCGCGTTCCAATCGACGCTGTTGAAATAAGTATTGTGTTGTCCGGCCATGGTCAGATCTCCAATCCAGCCGCGAGGCGACTTAAGACGGATATGTCTGGCACCTCTTCAAGTGTTTCAGTCAGGTCTATCAGGGTCTGGGTGAGCGTTTCTCTGGGGTCACCAAAGCCATAAGCGACGCAACGTCTGAACTTATCAAGATGTGCTTCGCGGCTCATTGGATCAGCTGGTGAGCCATACAAAGTCGTGATCTTCGCTTCCACAATCGTTCCATCTTTCAACCGTGCGCACGCAATTTGCGGCGTGAAGGCTGCGGGATCTTTGGAGCCGTCATCAATCACCTCGATCCGCGCCCCGAGCGCAAGCGTTTCAGCATCACGCAATCGATTCTCCGCGAAGTCCTCAAGCCCGACCCGGCCGGTCTGAAGTGCCACAGCACCTGAATATTGAAAGCATAGCCGCGCGTAATTCACCGACATGTCCGCCTGGATCGGTCGACCAACAAGGCGATGGATCAAAGGCGGAGCGGTCAAGGTCAAATGATCCAGGTGCTCTGCGCGAACGCCTTTTGACAGCAGCTGCTGCATGAGGACAATTCCACCTTGCGCAGCCCGGCCGGTTGGAAAGGGTTTGTGACTGACTTCGGCGATCCGCCAGGACTTCCCGAGCGCATCCACCACCGGCGCGAGATCAAATTCATCTTCAAACAGAGCGAAATATCCGAACGGGCCTTCTAAACTATCATGCGGTCCAGGGATCCCCACGCCGGCTAGATCGCACGCCATTATCGCGCCGCGCGCAGCATTTCCGATCTGCACGGGAAGCGCCGGTTTACCTTCGACGTGCGCCTGCATCGTGCCTGAATTGAACGCGAGGGCGTAGCCGAGCGCGTCTTTCGTTTGATGGGCTGAGAACTGCCGCAAGCGCGCCACTCCCAGCGTTGCGCCAAAGATCCCAGCATTGGCAGGTCGGAAAAATTTGATCGGGCTCGTGACGCTGACGCCAATCCCTGCCGCAAGATCAACGGCGACGGCCATCGCCACCGCGAGCGCTTTCCCGTCGATGTCACCGCGCGCGTCACACTCGGCCATAAGCGCAGCCAGAATGGTCGCGAGTGGATGCACGACGGCGGGTTCGTGAACGCAATCAAACTCCTGACCGTGGATTTGAAAACCGTTGATGAAGGCCGCATTCGCGGGCTGTGTGGAGAACGCCCCTGCCCCCCAAACGTGCGCGTTTCCCTGCTCGCTCCATTGCGATGCAGCCGCCCGGATTTGCGCCGTCAGCGGAACCGCTGCTCCGGCTATGCCGACTCCGATTGTATCGAGCAGAAAGGTTTTCACAGCTCGAACAGCTTCATCGCTCAGGTCTTCGTAGCGCGTTTCCAGTCCATGCTTCACAAACGCATCGACCATGTCTGTCATGACAACACCTCCAGGAGGGCGTTTTGCAACGATCGAGTTTCTGCGGTCTCGTCGAGGACAATCGAGGTCAGCGCTTCGATTGTTGCGCCGCGCACCTCTCCCGCACGCATCAACATCGCGGCCTTATCTCGGATCTGCTGGTCACTAACGGGGTTTTCAGGATCTCCGAGCGCATCGGGCACGCGAACAATCACATCGTCGCATTCCACTTCAGCCCCAAAATGAGCGGGATAGACATCAGTGTAAGTGTCGCTCTCAGAGACAGAGACCCGCTCACGTAAGGCCCGGATCTCGGTTGCGGAGATGGCATCAGCTCCAAAGTCTTCAAGCTTCGGTGCTCCGCGAGAGAAAACAATCGCAACTGCGTGTTGGAGCGAGAACTTCGCCTCGATGACACTTTGCGGAGCCGGGCGATCGCAGAACTTCAGGGCATCGCGATAGGTACGCACCTCTATTTGATCGAGCTCACGTCCACCCAAATGGGTTTTCAGTTCCAGAGCGGCATCGATCACCGCATGTGCGTGGCGGCAGGCCGGCCAAGGTTTGAAACTGACATCATGGATGTACCAGTCCGCGTCTGTTGTAGCGAGAATTGCTTGAGGATGGCCATCCGGGCAGACAGCTTCAAAGAACCCTTGGGGACCCTCGAGAATCGAAAGCGGACCGGTGAAATCTTGAGCGGCGAGCTGAGCGGAGTGCACACCCGCGCGCGCCGCGGCGGCAGTATGGAGCTGCTTACCCATACTGTTTGCGACGTGGCGCGTATGCCAAAGCCCCGCGGATTGGGAGATTGCGAGGGCCATAGCGTTCGCGGTTCGCTGCTGATCCAATCCGAGCAAGTTTGCGCCAGCCATAGCAGCCCCGATGGCTCCGCAAGTCCCCGTGGAGTGAAACATCGCATAGTGACCGGCGCCGACCGCGCGTCCAAGTCGGATCGTCGCCTCATAGCCGCGCACCAGGCTTTCGAGCAAGGCCGTCATCGATACATCGTGTTCGAACGCCACAGCTAAGGCCGCAGGCACAATCGTAGGCCCAGGATGCAAAAGCGCGCGTTTGTCGACATCATCCATTTCCAAGATGTTGCCGAGCCCGCCCCATGCGAATGCACGGCTCAGAGGATCGGTGGATACCTCTTTGAGCAGAATCAATCCCGCGGGCTCTCGGGTTCCGGCTGCGGCGCAGCCAATCCAATCCAACAAATGCAGCCTCGCACGCTGCAAGCCCTGGACGCTTACAGGTCGTGACAGCAGCTCTGAAAGCCCTGTCAGAATTGGAATTTCCGAAATTTGTCCGGACATATTCTGGTGCTTACACAAAGATTGTGGTTGAGTGAACCAGAAAGTTACGCCACCGGTCAAAAAATGACGTCTGATTCAGTCTTGGACACACTGCGCGCCTATCGATCGAGCCTCCCCGAAACGGCACGGATTTACGTTGCCGGTTGCAGCGGTGAACCCTTGGTCCTGGTCGACGCTTTCAGGCGAGCGCCTGACCTTGCAGATGGCGTGACGTTTTGTGGGATCTGGATCCCAGGCGTGAACGCTACCGACTGGGCAAGCCTCGGTTCGACCAGCCAAGCTGAGAGCATTTTCGTCTCGTCCGCCCTGCGTTCCAGTTTTGATGCCGGTCGCACGCAGTTTCTACCTTTGAGTTACACGCAAAGCACTGCCTGGTTATCAACCGCGGACATTCAGGGTGGCATCATCATGGTCACACCTCCGGACGAAAATGGAAGAGTCAGTCTTGGTGTGTCCGCCGATTTCTCCGGACTGCTTCTAGAACGAGAGACGATCCCATTGATGGCTCTGATCAATCACGCCATGTCGGCGCCCACGCACAGTCCCAAGGTGCCGCTTAGTCGGTTCGAATTTGTCGGTGAAACAGAGCATAGCCTGGTGCAGGTCCCAGAAGCAGACCTGCCTGAGACCTTCGCTACGATCGGGTCCAATATCGCGAACCTCTGTTCCGATGGCGACACTTTGCAGTTTGGCTTGGGAAATGTTCAGCAGGCCGTTTTGAAAGCACTTCGCGGCCATAAGAACCTCAAGATCCATGCGGGCATGGTGTCGAACCCACTCATAGATTTACTTGATCAGGGTGCGCTCAGGAGCGCCTATGGCGCCGTGACCACAGGGGTCGCGATTGGGACTGATGCTCTATACGACTGCGTGACGCAAGACGAGTCTATTGTCTTTGCGCCGGTGACCCACACACACGCCATCTCGACGCTTGCGGCCCTGCCCAATTTCAAAGCCATAAATTCATGCCTCGAAGTCGACCTGTTCGGGCAAGCCAATGCCGAGTTTATCAACGGCCGGCAAATCTCAGGAACCGGCGGTCTCGTTGACTTTTTGCGCGGCGCTCAAGTCGCCGAAAACGGACGTGGCATCTTGGCCCTTGCCTCGACTGCGAAAAAGGGTTCGATCAGTCGGATCATTCCACGCCTGCCAGCAGACGCCACTTCAATCTCGCGGGCAGACGTCGATACTGTGGTCACAGAACACGGTGTGGCAGAGTTGAAACATAAATCCATTGAACAACGGGCTATGGCCCTTATCGAGATCGCCGACCCAAAGTTTCGGGAAGACCTTTCCGCAAAATGGTTCGAGATCAGAAAGGGCTTGTAATATGCCAGCGTCGAAGCCTCGCTATCGTCAACTCGCGGAACAAATGCGCGCGCAAATCACCTCCGGAAAATATAAGCCCGGCGATGCTTTGCCCACGGAGATGGAGATTTGCGAGACGCATAAAGTCTCGCGCCATACAGCACGCGATGCGCTGCGCATTTTGACCGATGACGGCCTGATCGAACGCCGCCGCGGCGCCGGCACCATTGTCGCTCAGCGGACAACGCCAGCCTTTGCGCAACCGATTGGAGATTTTGACACGATCCTTCAATATGCTCGGGAGTCCAGTTTTGAGATCACAACGTCTCAGTCCGCTGACGAAGACACACTCGATCGGCTGGGCCTGACCGGGGATTATCTGCAATTGATTGGCTTTCGACGCGTCGCAGACCAACCACCGCAAGCGATCACGGCAGTGTACATTCGGACGGACCTCGCCCCTGACGCTGACATCATATCCGCGCTTCCAGGGTCTATTTCTGAATGGATCGAACAAAACCACCAAGTCAGTGTTGAACGCGTGGTGCAACGTATGGAGGCGGTCGCTTTAAACAAAAGTCAGGCGGATCGCCTCAACGTTTCAACCGGCTTCCCTGCCCTTCGTACGGTCAGACGTTATCGCGATGCGAGTGGCGGTATTATGCTTCTGTCGGAAAGCCTGCATCCCGCCGGGCGTTTCGCCTATGAGATGCGGCTGGATCGAACAAAAAACTAGCTTGTACGAACTTCGTCACATAGCGTCCGGCGGTAAAGTTGACCGTCTCTAAACCAATGCCATGTCCGGGCGCGGTGCTTTCCATCATCGCCCATAATGATGACTTCGACGAAATGGGCGCCTGGTTCATCCTTGCGCTGCAAGTTTAAGAGGACGACACCGTCCGCCGTCTCCCAGCTTCTCCCGACAAAAGTCGGTGTGTCGAACCAGAGATGATCGCCGCGATCATAGCCGTCGAAGCCAGCATTCGTGACGCTGCCATCCGCATGCGTGAGCTGGATGGTCTGGCGGTAGAACACATCTGTTTCCGGGAACTCACACACGACATGCGATTGGATCAGCTCTTCTTCCTCGGCATGAAGGTTGATATGCCGATAGGTGCCAACCCAGGTGCCAAGATGGGCGCGGTGCGCCGGAAACTTCGGAGCCATCATATCACGCCTTTCAATTTGAGGTCTGCAACTTTGGTTGGAGTCAAACCCGCTTGAATTGCGATTGCCTCGCTATGCTCCCCAAAGCCAGGAACGGAGGGGCTTGGACGTGGCGACTCGTTTTGGAATTTAATAGGCGGACCAATATGGCGGTGGCCATCCTCATCCTCGAAGAGCATCCCGCGTTCTTTTGTGAACGGGTCATCGAACGCATCTTTGAGAGTTCTGACCCAAGACCATGCGCAATCGATCGGCTCAAGGAAAGCCTGCCAATCGGCCAATGGCTTGGCTTGAAATGTTTCGGCGAAATAGGATCTAAGCGGCGCTTGTTCTGGACCCGGAGGCAATTTCGCGATCTTGATAAGGTCTGGTCGACCGAGCGCGGTCAGCAAATTGGTGGCAAACTTGAGTTCCGGGCCGCTGAAGACCAAAAACTGTCCGTCCGATGTTTCATAAAGATTTGTCAGAGCGGACCCGCCAAAGCTTCGCATGTCTTTGGGAGATGGATGGCGCCCCTCGCCAAAAGTCGGTCCAAGGACATTTGGCGTCCAAGCGATCGCGGCGTCGTACATCGCCAGATCAATATAGTCGCCTTGCCCCGTTTGCTCACGACGATAAAGCGCCATCAAGATCGCCGAGAGCGCCATCAGCGATGCACTCGCATCGGCGAAAGGAATACTGGGCATGGACGGCTTATTGTCGGTCAAACCGCGATTGAGATCGATCAAGCCCGCAAGCCCCTGAACACCGGTGTCGTGCGACGGCTTTTTCGCCAAAGAGGACTCCTGACCAAAAGCGGAGATCGCGCAATACACAATTCTCGGATTGCGCTTTGCGACCGTCTTATAGTCCACGCCTAGCCGCTTGACGACGCCAGGCCGGAACGCCTCGACGATGACGTCTGCAGTTTCTGCGAGACGTATGAACAAATCCAACCCATCAGGGTCTTTCAAGTTGAGCTTCAAGCTACGTTTGCCGCGGGCGATATTACGGAACCAAACCGAGACGCCGTCTTGTGTGGTCTCTCCGATGACGCGGGTCGGTTCGCCCGTGCCATTGGCCGGCTCGACCATAATCACGTCCGCGCCGTGATCTGCCATCATCATCGTCATATGAGGCCCCGGCAAAAAGGCCGAGAGATCTAGAACATTGACCCCTTCCAGCTTCATGCCGGCGTTTCCTCAGACAGTAAAGCGGCAGTGTGCTCCCCCATTTTGGGCGCGCGTGTTAATGATGGCCTTTCTCCGTTTACTCGAAACGGAGATGCCAGTGTGCGAACCCCCTCAGAGGCATCCGGGTGGTCCACCCGAGCGGTCATGTCGACATGTTCAACATAGTCACTGTCGAGCGCCTGTCCGATATCTAAGACTGGCGCAAAGGGAACTTTGCCACCGAGAATTTGAAGCCACTCAGATGTGGTTCGCGCGCTCATCACAGCGTCGACTGCATCGCTCAAAGCGGGCAAATTCTCCCGCCTGGCCGGAGTTGTGGCGAACCGCTCATCTTGCCCGAGATCGGTTTCCGTCAACTGACACCACAAGTTCCAAAATTTCGGGGTCTGGCACATTAACAAGCCCCAACCATCTTTGGTTTTGACCAGTTGGCTCGGCGCAATCGAAGGATGCGCCCCACGTGGCAAGCGCCCGGTGACATGTCCTTGATTGAGATACCAAGTCGCTGGGTAAGAGAGCTGATGCAAGGCCGTATCAAACAAGCATACGTCGATATCGCACCCTTCGCCCGTTCGTTGGGCGCCCAATAATCCCGCAAGCAGCCCTGTCGCCATCTGACTTCCTGTGTGGAAGTCGACCATCGATAATCCAAAGCGAACAGGTGGACCTTCTGGTTCTCCCGTCATCGTCATAAAGCCAGCTTCGGCTTGCATGAGATAATCATAACCCGGCCACGCTGCGCGCTCCGATTTGCGACCATAGGCCGACAGATGCGCGCAGACGATCTTGGGGTTCGCCGATTTTAGCGCCTCATATGTCAGGCCGAGCTTGTCCGGTTGGTCTCCGCGCAGATTGTTTGCCACCGCATCTGCGGTTTTGACCAAAGCCTCAAACTGTTCGCGCCCGGTCTCTGATTTTAGATCCAGCGTCACCGATTTCTTGCCCAGCGAGAAGGTTTGGAAAAACTCGCTATCGCCCTCGCCGAGCATATACGGCCCGACCGAACGTGAGACATCACCGCCGCGAGACGGGTCTTCAATCTTGATCACTTCGGCGCCGAGATCGGCCAGCAGCATCGTGCCGTATGGGCCTGCGCCATATTGCTCAACCGAGAGGATACGAACGCCTGTCAGCGGCAAGTCAGACATTAGATTGGGTTCCGCTTGACCAATTGCTTGGCGATGATGATGCGCTGCATTTCATTCGTCCCCTCTCCGATGCACATGAGGGGCGCGTCGCGATAGAGCCGCTCAATGACATATTCCTTGGAATAGCCGTAACCGCCATGGATCCGCATCGCTTCGGTGGCCACTTCAACCGCGGTTTCAGAGGCAAAATATTTCGCCATACCGGCTTCCATATCGATCCGCTCACCGGTGTCATAAGCGCGCGCAGCGTCTTCAACGAGCAGTTCGGCGGCGCGGGTTTTGGCGCCCATTTCACCGAGCTTCAGCTGGATCGCTTGGTGTTCGCAAATCGGCTTGCCCATGGTCTGGCGGGTCTGCGCATAAGCGATGCTCTCTTGCAGAGCCCGGCGCGCAATTCCGACAGACCGCGCAGCAATATTGATACGGCCGATCTCAAGTCCGCCCGTCGCCATGAAAAAGCCTTTGCCTTCTTCACCGCCGACCAGAGATAGCTCTGCATCGCACTCATAACCGGTATAGATCAGCTCGCCGCTATCGATCCCCTTATAGCCAAGCTTAGAGAGTTTGTTGCCATTCGTGACGCCCGGCAGATCTTCCATGGTCTCAGGATTCTTCGTCTGTGTGATCAGGATCGACATGCCCTTATAGCGCGGCTCCGCCGAAGGATCAGTCTTACAAAGGAGAGCGACGCATTGGCCTTCAATCGCGTTCGAGATCCAAGTCTTGGCGCCCTCGACAACATATTTATTGTCCACGCGCGTCGCCTTGGTCGTTAGCGCCTGCAAGTCAGTCCCCGCATTCGGTTCGGTCAGCGCTAAACCGCCGCGCAGCTCACCGGTGGCGAACTTTGGCAGCCAATAGTTCTTTTGTTTATCGGTTCCAAACCGCTGAACAATTTGCGCCATCATCAGGTGCGAGTTGAAGATGCCGGTGAGGCTCATCCATTCCTCAGAGATGCGCGTGACAATCTTGGCATAAAGTGAAGCAGAAAGTCCCAATCCGCCGTATTCAGGAGCGATTAAAGCGCCGAACAGTCCGAGCTCTTTCATATCCTCAACCAAATCGATTGGATACGCGTTGGCGTGCTCGAGCTCCATCGCCACAGGTTTGACTTTCTGCTCGATCCATTTCTCGATCGCATCAAGCATGAGGCGTTCTTCTTCGGCGGTCTCGCTTGTCATGTATGCTGTGTCTGCCATATCAGCCTCCTAGTAATTCTCGACTTTGTCTTCGACGGCATTGCCGCGCGACGGGATCAACATGTTGCGCTTGAATGTGCAGATCATAGTGCCGTCCTGATTGTATCCGCGTGTGATGATCGTAACGATTCCCTGCCCCGGACGCGATTTACTCTCACGCTTTCCGAGCACTTCGCTCTCGCCATAGATTGTGTCGCCGGCGAAGACGGGGGCTGTGAATTTGACCTCATCCATCCCCAAATTCGCGATCGCTTTTTGTGAACAGTCAGTGACGCTCATCCCGATCAACAGAGCCAGTGTGTATGGCGACACGACCAAGTTCTTCTTGAACTCAGAAGCCGCTGCAAACTCGGTGTCGAAATGCATTGGATGTGTGTTCAGCGTCAGAAGCGTGAACATGTGATTGTCGTACTCGGTGACGGTCTTGCCAGGGCGGTGCTCATAAACATCCCCCTCATGAAAGTCTTCAAAGTAGCGCCCAAAGGTTTCGCGATAGCGATTAGGGCCAACCTCTTTCCAGTTCTGAACCATATTTGTCCTCTCTACTCGCCCGCTTTGGCGAGGGTTCGTTCGGCCGCCAAAATGATCGGGCGGTCAATTAGCTTTCCATTGTGCAATGCAGCGCCGCCTTGGCTTTGTTCCATGGCTTTGATAATCGCCTTCGCCTCCAAAACTTCAGCCGGGGTCGGCTGGAAGGCGGCGTTCACAGTTTCAACTTGGGCCGGGTGGATGCAGGCACGTCCAGCAAATCCCATCGCTTTCGACTTGCGTGTGAGGGTTTCGAGTCCGGAGGTATCTTTCACATCAAGATACGGAACGTCGTAAGCGGGGACGCCTGCTGCGCCGCACGCACCCGCTATGGTTCCACGCGCGACGATCATCGCATCCCAATCTGATAAGTCGGCGCCCAGGCTGGCGCTATAATCCGCACCGCCGAAAAGGACGCCCGCGTGGGATTGTTTGGCGATATCAAAGGCGCGGCGTAAACCTCGGCCGCTTTCGATCACAGCGATCAATGGCGCGCCATGGCCCAAAGCTTCATCAACGATTTCAAGGTCGACCCCCGTTTCCGCTTTCGGCACCATCACGAAATCGGGCGAGCAACCTGAAACTGCCAGGGCCGCGATATCTGCGCAGCCATCGGCCGTCCGCGGACTGTTTATGCGAATACCCGCCGGCACACTTCCACGATGCGCGAGCCATCCAAGCGCCGCCGCGCGGGCCTCAGTTTTAGCGTCCGGCAATACTGCATCTTCAAGATCGATGATGATCGTATCCGCGCCGCTCGCGGCGGCTTTATCAAACCGATCCGGTCGCGCCCCCGGTACGAAAAGAAGTGATTTATAAACTGTCGACATTCCAAACCTAAATTTGTCCGGACAAATTAGGTCGAACCTGCTTGAAGGTCAAACAGACTTTTACGACGCGGCTCAGAATTCCTAGATCAATGACGCCTCATGGCTGTTGGAGACCTTGAGCCGATGCCAAAGGAACCGGCTCTAACGTCGTCCCAAGCGTTGAATTCCAACGATTGAGAAAACCAAACATGGAGATGACGGCAACGATCTCGATGATCTGATCATCGGAAAAGTGCTGTTTCAAACGCCCAAAATCTGCGTCGGTCGCTTCATTGGGAACTACCCCTGCCTTCATCGCCAAATTGATCGCGGCGCGCTCTGCCTCATCAAAATGCGGACTATCCTCGAATGCCCAAACCGCATCAATTTTCTCTTGGGGAACCCCCTGCGACTTGGCGCCATGAGCTGCATGCGCCAAGCAATAGAAACATCCTGCAGCTTTGCTCGCGGCTTCGCCAATCAAACGCTTCAAGCCATTGTCCAGGCTGCCCGGCCCATAAACGGCTGCAACCAGCCCCCACATGGCTTTGGTAAGCGCAGGATGACGAGCCATAACCAGCGCATCGTTCGGCACAAATCCCATCAGAGATTCGGCGTTTTCGATCATTGCTCGCGTTTCGGGCTCGACCTCTTCTAGGGTTAAGGGTGGCAATCGCGTCATTCTTGACGCGGATCGGAAATCAGCTGGTTGAGTTCAAGCGTATGACCATCATTATCGGTTAGCATAGAAACCATGACCACAATATCGCCCGCTGGTGACGGGTAGCGACGTTCTTTTGGTTCTCCAATCACGGTCACACCCGGCGCAGCCGCCGCAGCCGGGAAGGTCACATCCAGCGTTTTGGAGTTGAACAGCAAAACGATCTCGCCTGGTGTAAAGTCTGCCGGGTCTGGCTCAGCGAGGTCTTGTTCAGTTTGATCCAAAAACTGCCAAAGGCCGAGCATACCGATATAGCTGTCATTGGCCTTTAGCAGGATCAGGCGCGAGCGGTTTTCACCATCGGCGCCGAAGCGGGTGGAAAGCCCCGGAGAGGTCAGTTCCTGATCATATTCCACGGTCATTCCCAGCGCGTCTCTATAAAGCGCCAATGATTTTTCAATATCGCGAACGACTAAGGTCGTGCGGCGCAAATCCAGCGGATTGACGTCAACGTCCTCAACCGAGGCCTCGCTCACCTCGCGATCAATATCTGCGTCCACGCTATCCGCATCGATGGCAATGACACAGCCAGTCAATGCGAACGCGCTCAGCGCCCCTAGAAACGTTTTCATCACTCTTTGTCCTCCATCCGTTTGAAGATGTAACCCCCGGTCGCGGGCCCCCAAATATGATCGCCAGCCGCGTTAAACCCGCGATCCCAATTCACATAATGGCCTGGTGACAGAACGGACCGGCTCTCGACTTTGACACCGCCTTTATAGCCGTTCGGGCATGTGGCTGAGCCTTGCCAAAACCCTTCTCCCACGCGCTGCATTTCGCCCATACATGCGACTTCGCCGAGCCAAGATCGGTCGAATGCCGTCAAATCACCGGTTGAGAATTGCCGGGCCGCGGCGCGATCGGAAACGCGATAAGTAGTTGTGTGTAAGAGACCGTCGCCAAGGTCGCGAAAATGCACCACGACTTGAAAATATGGCGGCGGGGCATTGTCGACCTTAGCGTCTGGATTGGCCCCATAGATCGCGTTTTCCTGATAGATCCAAACGCCATCACCGGCGTCTGGAAAAACTTGCCATTTTTGGCTGCCAACCCAGTCATATCCATTATCGACCGATTGCGCTTTTGTGGACCACTCACCGAGCGCAGTTTCTAAGTAAGCGGTCTCGGTCGCGGTCTGAGCAAATGCCGGAGCAGCGAGCCCGAGTAATCCGAATAGAAGCCAGCGCATCATTTCGTCTCCGGTTGTACGTTGGCTGTAAAATGACTCGCAATCTCTTCGCGAGTCGCGACCCAAACGTCTTTGTGGGCTTTGACATGGTCGAGAAAGTGTTGAAACGCATCGATGCGCCCGGGACGTCCAATGATCCGCAAATGTAATCCGAGCGACATCATGCGCGCCCCTTCATCATTGGCCTCGCGAAGCAGCCAATTGAATGTGTTCTTGGCATAGGACAGCCACATGTCGGGTGTGAAACTTGGGCTCAACCAGAACTTCATATCATTGGAATCGATCGCATAAGGCAGGATCACCATCGGCGCTGACGACCCGTCTTTCATTTCCACATCAGCCCAATACGGAAAGTCGTCAGAGTAATCGTCCATATGATAGAGATAGCCCTGCTCTTTCAAAATGCGGCGGGTAATGTCCGTATGCAGATAACGTGACAGCCAGCCGACCGGACGCCGCCCGCAAGTTTCAGCAATGGACTCCGTCCCTTTCTTGATGAAGGCGGTTTCTTCATCCTCATCCATAAAGGCCGTGAACGCCCATTTGTGGCCGTGATTGCAAGGCTCATCGCCGCGCGCCACGATCGCCTCCGCCAACCAAGGCGCTTTCTGGAGCGCTTGTCCGCAAACCGTCCAAGTCGCATTGATTCCGGCTTTGTCGAGGATCTTCAAGATCCGCGGCGCGCCGCGATTAATGCCATATTGATAGTTACTCTCATTGCCATGAATACGGATCGGTTTACCGGGAACCGCGCCAAGCTCATCGACAGGCTCTGGGCGCTTGTCGCCTTCATCAATCCGGCGTTCAGCGCCCTCTTCGACATTGACGACAATGGACAGCGCGAGCTTTGCCCCGCCTGGCCACGTAAAGCCTTTAGGTGCTGGATCCGGAGGCATCGGCATCAGTGCGGCTCCTCACCGCCAGAGACATTCATGCTTTCTGCGGTGATGTAATTTGCTTCATCCGAACACAGAAATGCGACAGCATTGGCCGTATCCTCAGGAAGCCCCGGACGGCCCATCGGGATCCGCGCCGCCATCGCTTCAAGATAATCCTCCACCGAGGCGGCGCCGACGACTTTGGAAAAATACTCGTTCTGCCATGCGCCAAGACCTGTGGTGACATGGTTTGGGCAGACATTGTTGACGGTGATCTTATGAGTGCCAAGCTCAACAGCGGCGGAGCGCGCCAGTCCCACTAAGCCATGTTTTGAAGACGTATAAGCTTGCGCATGCGGGAAGCCCGACTTCGCTGCTTGCGAAGCGATATTGATGATCCGTCCGCCTTTGCCTTGATCAATCATCGTCTCAGCCGCGGCTTTGACGCCAAAAAAGGCGCCGGTGAGATTCACGTCGATCACGGCGCGCCAATCATCTTCCGTGACTTCCAGGAGCGGCTTCATGATGTAACCGATCCCGGCATTGTTCACCCAAATATCGAGACTGCCATGGGTATCGACGGCGTGCTGGGCAAGGCCGCGCACGTCTTTGAGCGAGCGGACATCGCACACTTTGGTCGAGGCCTGCACGCCAAGCGTACGCATGTCGGCAGCGATCGCTTCCATTTCGTCGGTGGAGCCAATATGCTCAGCTCCAGTGGCTTCATCGCGTGGGGCGCCGATGTCCGAGATGACAATATTGGCGCCATCTTGCGCAAGGCGTTTGGCGATGGCCTCACCGAGCCCTTTGCGGCGACCAGATCCCGTGATCACGGCCGTCTTGCCAGTAAATTGACCCATGTCCGCCCCCTAGCCGAGTCTATCGGTCAGGATAAACGAGAGATCATCAGCCATGGCCTGAAACTCGCCCGCGATCGCTTGCATGGTTTCCGTCGACACCTCGCCGCCAAACCCCTCCATATCGTTGACGTCGATGATCTCGATATAGGCGTAAGGCGGTTTGTCATCGGACCCGAGGAGACCAACTGATTTGAAGACTGCGAACTCATCCACCGATTTCAATCCGTTGACGGTTGGGATGTCCTTGGCTTTCGCCCAAGCCTCGTAATCTTCGACGCTCACCCCCGGCTTCAGATTAAAGAGTGCGACAATCTTGGTACTCATATCAGGAACCTTCCCTATGGCTTATTTTTTTAAATGATATATCTTTTGCGCGAGTTGCATAGCCCTCACATTGAAACTCTCGCGAAAGCGAGGCATTTTGTGAAGCGAAAAGGAGACCGCCATGGCCGATACTGAACGCGACCCACGTCCGAACCCCATCGAGTATGATGGTCCCCCAGATTATCGCGTTGTTGGCCGACACGGCGTTTACCCTGAAACCAGCCATGATGAGATCGCGCGGTTCAATTTTTTAGCTCAAATGAACCGCCACCTGTCGACGAAGGTCATGCCAGGCGTCGCCGAAGCCTTCGAAGCGCGCGTCGAGCCCAAGCGCAAAACACCTTACAAAACACGGCATCAAGTCCGCAAAGATCTGATCAAAGATCCGATGTTTCAATGGTGGTCAGCCATGCGTCGCGCCACCATGGAAACCCGGCAACAAGCTGGCCGCTGGGTGACCATTCGCCAGGCGGACGAGTTGAACGGTAAAGTCAAAACACTCACCGAAGGCGATCCTCGCCTCGTGCTCAATCCGGACTTCAAACAACCGCGCTCGACCGACGCGATTGATCATCACTGCATGCCGGGCTCCTACCATACCGAATTGGTCCCTGGAGACATTACCGGTCCGGCCAATTATGACGCAGGAATCTTTGCGACGACCGGCGGAATGCTCGGGCGTTATAATGATGGTGGCGGAGTCGCCGTGGCACAGTGGGTTCAAAAGAATCTGCCAGATTTCAAGCCCAAGCGCATCCTCGATATCGGCGCCGGGTTAGGCCATAATGTCCTTCCCATTGCAGAAGCCTTCCCGGACGCCGAAATCATTGCAGTCGATGCAGGCGCACCAATGCTGCGCTATGGTCTGGCGCGAGCGAAATCGATGGGGATTGAGAATGTCACCTTTATCCAAGGCGATGTCTCGGACCTCAAAAATATGTTCGAGGACGCAAGCTTCGATTGGGTGCAGTCGACCATGTTTCTGCATGAGACGAGTTACAAAACGATGCCGATGATTTTCGCCGAAACCGAGCGGCTCCTAAAGCCTGGCGGTATCGTCTTGCATGTCGAACAGCCGCAATACTCGGATGACATGCCGCTTTTTGAGCAGGCCATGCGGGACTGGGACGCGTTTTATAATAATGAGCCGTTCTGGACGAAAATGCATGAAGTTGATCTCGACGCCTGGATGGAGAAAGCGGGCTTTAGTCGTGATACGTTGATCCATGGTGGCGTCGCTGCTGTTGTCGATCCAGACGTCTTCCCAGAAGCGGCTGAAGACACGGAACAAGAAGACTATGGCCGAAAAGCCGCTTGGCACGTTATCGGCGCCCGGAAGGAAGGATAAGTCATGAGCACCGCGACTCTCGACCCCCTTAAGCTCGCTGGCACAAAGGCCAAAGGCAAGCGTCCCTGGTTTCTCGAGGACCCTGATACCGAGCGCGTCATGAACATAACCCTTGCGCTGATGCAAGAAGTTGCGGTGATCCGAGAGCGCCTCGACACGGTCGAGCGATTGTTAGATCGCGATGGCGTTGTCACACGTGAGGCCATCGAAACCTTCGAACCGAGCAAGACTGAAGCAGATGAGCGCGGTTATTGGATGCAGGAATATATCGCGCGATGCCTTCGTATCTTGCAGCAAGACCGAGAGGCCATCGCGCGCGGCAAGGAAGATTCCAGCGAAGACGTCGCCGACGAATTCGCGAAAGTGGACTGATGCACTGGGCGACCGCGATCGCGCTCGGCGCCACCGGAGTTCTTTCAGCCTGTCAAATGAGGGCCGAACCACAGCCATCAAAGCTTGATCTCGAACTCACCGAAATCGTCTCTCTATTGGAAGGCGACTATTTCTCAAGCGCAGAAGACGGCGCGCGCGAAGGACGCGCCATCTATATGCGTATTCGAAGCATCACCCCGCCGGACGGACGCGCGCATGCGATGTACTCCGAAATGCGCCATGACGGACCTGACGGGGACGTCTATCGGCAAGTCATCTACGTATTTGATGAAACGGTCGCCCGGATCGAAAATCGAATGACCGCCTTGCGAGTCACTGAGGTTGAAGCGGCCGCGCAATTGCTCGACAATCCCGATGCGTTTGCGCTCGGTTACGTCGAAACCGTCAGCGCTTTATCCGAAGATTGCTATGCGGTCTGGACCGTCACAAATGGTGCGTTCGAAAGCTGGATCGATCCTGATCGATGTATCATCACAGGTCGTCGGGGCGATCAAAGGCGGATCGAAGCGCGCACGCGCATTACACTTCAAGCGATTGGCCAACTCGAGCGCGGATATACGCTTGAAGGGGAATTGTTATTCGGGAATCCAGAGGGTGACCTTTACATTTGGCCGCGCGTCAATCTCAGCGCTTCCGACTAGACAACGCTCAAATTTTAAATGATATATCATTTAACTCATACTCGAACGGGAGGCGAGCGTGACAGAGTTTCTGACGGCCAATGAATTGCCGATTTTGCGATGGTTGCACATCATCGCCATGGTCTATTGGCTTGGGGGTGAATGGGGCGTGTTCCAAACCTCCTATAAAGTCGTGAATCCGGCGCTGCCACTCGAAGAACGTCAGCGGCATATGGAAACCGCCTATCGCATCGACATTATGGCGCGTACCGGCATTATCAGCTTGCTGCCATTGGGCCTGCACATGGGATACTTGTGGGGCGTGCAACCCCTTGGTGGAGGGTGGCTCGTTGCGATGTGGGCGGTCTGGGCGGTTTGGATGGCGATCACATGGGGCGCCTTCGCCAAGCGCGGAACGCCCATGTTCAAACCGCTTTCGAATATTGAGGATTGGACCCGCTATCTGCTCATCCCAACTTTGTTGATCACATCGATTGCATCCCTGATGGGCTATGGTCCATTCGCCGCGGAGATGGGTCAGAAATGGTTTTCTGCGAAGATCCTGACGTATGGGTCTGCCCTGATCATCGGCGTGATCCTTCGATTGATCATGCATGAGTGGCAAAAAATGTTCCCCGTGCTTGCGGCAGGTCCTAACCCCGAAGTCGAAGCTAAGCTGAAGCGTTCGATCCAACTGGGGCGCAACGTCGCTTATTTGTATTGGGTTCTGATCCTCACCACAGCGTTTTTCGGTGCGGTCAAACCCTTCTAATCGAAGGTCGGTGCTGTTGGCGCTTCCGTGATGACAAATACCTCATCCGCGTAGGTTTTGCCGATTTCAAAGTCCGTCCACACCGCTTCGTTCGTAAGGACGCCATCATAATATAACCGCACGCGCCCAGCTTGCTGCCAGTTGATGCCAGATTTCGAAAAGTAATCTGAGTAACGTCGCTCATGCCACCCACGCGGCGTGTCAAAGCCAACATACAGAATTTCAAAGCTGCTGCGATCAAATCCGAACAAGGTTTTGCCACCACCGGGATCGGTGAGCTGAACCATATAAGCAGCTTTCCCATCGATGGTTCGATCGGATCGACGCTCTTGGCTCCACCCTTCATCGAGCGCATTCCGGATAGCCCCAAACCCAAAATTATTACTCCACATCGCATTCGCCGATTGGTCTTCCATCTGACCATTTTGATTATAAGTCGCCTCGCCATCAAAGCTCAGAAGCATCGCTATTTTGGCGCCTTGCCAAGCTTCAATCCGGACCTTGCCATTCGCGGCATGGGCGTCGGCTTTTTCATCCCCGAACACCCGCCACATCGCATATTCATCCCATGTCCGCGTGCCGCCATAATCGTTATAGAAAATGTTGTGACCCGACAGAAAGAGTGTTCCGGGACGCACAAAAGATTCTCCCCCCGCAGCCTCATGCGCCCTGGCAATGATCTCACGCGCTTCGAGCGCAGGTTTGGACTGTTTGGCATTTACGAGCGTTGTTGTGCTCGTCGTCTCGACGATGACTTCCTGGTCGACATGACGCTCATCGACGATCTGGCAGGCCGACAAGACGAGCGCGCTCGACAAAAGAACAACCGATCTCAGCATCTAACCCTCCACAATCATGACATGCGCGTCGGCGAGGGGTTGCCGCACGGCTTTGAGTTTCGAGTAGGCCTCACTGTTCCAGAACTTCTTGATCGAGTCTTTGTTCGGCCATTTCGAAATGACGGCACTTGTGCCCTCAAACAATCCCCCTTCCAGCGCCTCAACGCCTGGTCCTCGAACCACGTATTCACCGCCATACTGGCCAATCAGTGCTGCGGTTGGGATTCCATACTCTTTGATAAAACGATCACGATCATGGATCTTTGCGAAAACAATCATGTACGCACTCATTATCTTTTCTCCCAGAATCGCTAGCCGCAGCACACACAAATGATATATCATTTATTATGACGCCCTTTTGAGGGCATTGCAAAGGGCATGTCTCAATGAAACTTCTGCGCGCCGCGACCGTGACTGTCTCTGACCTTGATCGCACGATTGGTCTCTATCGTCAGTATTTTGACTATTCCGTCGTCGAAGAAGGCGCAGTTGGCCTCGAGCTCGCCGATAGCTGGCAGACGCCAAAATCGGCGGGTCTGCCTTACGTCATTATGCAGCCCAGCTCGGGCGCCGATATCTTTCTCCGATTCATAGAGCAACCTCCGGTCAAAGACTTTAGAGCGCTACGGTCTTATGGCTGGAACGCGATTGAGATTTGCGTTCAGGATGTGATGGCGGTGAATGAACGCATGCTGGACAGCCCGTTCGAAATTATTGGGCCTCCAAACAAAATCCCAGGTCTCGACGCGATCCATCCTATGCAGGTCAAAGGCCCGGATGAGGAGATTGTCTACCTCACGCAGATCAATGACGATTTGCCAGAGTATAACCTCCCGCGTGCCGGCAGCCTGATTGATAAGCTGTTCATTCTTGTGATCGGTAACTCCGACATGGGACGCGCTGCCACGTGGATGCAGGACAAATGCGGCCTCTCCTTCGGGCGCGAAATGGAAATCCCGTACACGATGATCGCGAAAGCTTATGGCACGCCGCTCGATGAGCTGCATCGCATTTGTACTCTTATCCACGAGAAAGATGTCTTCCTCGAGCTTGATCAATATCCAGACAATGCCATTCAGCGTCCGCGGCACTTTGGAATGCTCGTCCCTGGCTGTGCGATCGGGACGCTGTTTCACCCGGATTTTGACAGTCTACCCGGGCCTTGGTTCACTGAACCGACCCCCCGCGACGGGATTATCTATAAAGGGAAACGAGTTGGCGTCCTTCAAGATCCAGACGGCACCCTGATCGAAATGGTGGAGGGATAAGTCATGAAACTCGGAACGCTTAAACATCCGATCGATCACAAACCGACCGCAGCCGACTTTGCGATCATAGACGCGGACACGCCGCAATGCCCGGATGGCGGTGTGCTTGTGCGGATCGTGCACCTGTCTCTCGATCCCTATGTCGGCTCTCGCCTGCGCGGGCGGCATATGGGCGAGCCCGCGCCTGAGCCGATGAAAGGCGCCATTCCAGGCGCGATTGTCGGTCAAATTGTCGAAAGCCGTGCACCGGGTTTCAGCGAAGGTGATTGGATTCACGCCATGGAAGGGGGTTGGCAAGACTATGTAGCTTTGCCTGCGACTGACATTCGAAAGGTCGACCCCTCTGTAGCCCCCCTCGCCGCCCATGCCGGTGTGCTTGGCATGCCAGGACTGACGGCTTGGTCGGGCATCACTCAGCTCGCCAGAGTCGGCGCCGGAGATACGGTCCTGGTCGATGCCGCAGCTGGCCCTGTGGGCGGAACGGTTGGCCAAATCGCGCGCATCAAAGGCGCTGAACGTGTTGTTGGGATTGCGGGCGGCCCGGACAAGTGTGCCTTGGTCACCGACGCCTATGGGTTTGACGCATGCATTGATTACAAAGCGGACGGTTGGCGTGACCGCCTCGCGGAAGCGCTCCCCGACGGGCTGTCCGTATTCTTCGAAAACGTGTCAGCGGACATGGCCATGCTGGCGCTTACTCATGCTCGGACCTATGCACGCGGCGTGCTTTGCGGCCTCGTTGATGCCTATCATACAGAAACTCAAAGTCAGCATCCGCTGAACGCCGGCCTGATCATTGGCAAACGCGCACAACTCCATGGGCTCGTTGTGTATGATTTCTATCCGCGCTGGGATGAGTTTGTCGCCGAAGCCGCGCCTTGGATCGCCAATGGACAACTCAAATTTGCCGAAGACCGCGCGGACGGGCTCGAAAACGCCCCGGCCTTGTTTGAAAAACTCATGAACGGTCAAAACAAAGGAAAGGCGGTCGTTTCGGTTGCGCCGGAAGCGTTATGAGCGTTCGCAAAGCGTATGTGGACGGACAGTATGGCCAGATCCATTTGCGGATCGCCGAAGCGCAATCCGAGACGCACAAGCCGCCTCTGATCTGTCTACATCAAAGCCCAAAATGTGGATTGGAATTTGACACGTTCATGCGCGTTGCCTGTCGGGACCGCATGGTCATCGCGCCGGATTATCCAGGCTATGGCATGTCTGACGCAGCGCCATCCGAAGCCGACACAACCATCCCTATGTATGCGCAAGAAATGTGGCGTGTCGCCGATCGTTTGGGCCTGAAAACAGTCGACTTATTCGGCAATCACACAGGCGCAAAAGTGGCCGCCGAAATGGCCATGCAACAGGCCGAACGCGTGCACGCAATTGCCATGATCTCTGCCGCCATTCTAACCGATGAAGAACGTGAAATGTTCAAGGGACATGTTCACCCCGATTCCCCTCGACGAGGCCCACACTCGATTTCGCTTAAGCTGGGAGCGGATCATTGAACGTCAGGGCCCGGGACAAACGCTCGAAATGATGGATCGCTCAATCTATATGAATATGATGGGCGGCGAAGCTTACGAATGGGGTCACATCGCCGCCTTTGCTTGGGGCAAGCCCTTTGACGAAGCGTTGAGCAAGCTGCCGCACCGGATCACCCTGTTGAACCCAACCGATGATCTCACCGTGTGCACCCGCCGGGCAGAAGGCTTGATGCGGAATGGCGAGATCATTGAATGCCCCCAATGGGGGTATGGCTTCATGGACGCTTTCCCAGAAGACTCAGCTGACCTCATCCTCCGAAAGCTCGACGCGTCTTAGGCGTGTCCTGTCTCGCTGGTTTCTTCCGCCTTGGCGACGGCATCACCATGCGATTCTGAGCCATACTTATACTTGCCCAGGAAGAGGAGCGGGATCGTAAACGCAAACAACAAGAGCGCTGATTTGGTCAGGGTGAAGCTCCAATCCTGTCCTGTGAATAAGCCCGTTTGAAGCCCCATCAATGACAGGCCGCGTCCATCGGCAATATTGGTCATAATCGATGGTCCAAGCCCCGCGCCGAGCGCAAAGAAGCCGTAAATGGCACCATAAATCGCCGAATAGGATTTCATCCCGAAATACTTTGACACCATGTAGGCCATGAAATCATATTCCACGCCAGCCCCGAACCCGATCATTAAGATCGCAATCGTCGCCGTGGTCACCGAAACATCTGGCTGCCCGAGTAAGTGCAGGGCGATGGCGGGTGATGCGAGAAACACAAAGGCCACGCCAGGCGCCCAGAACCGGTCGATCAAATAGCCCCCAATGATCCGTCCCCCCAGCACTGCCAGGCCCGTCAGTGTGGCAAGACCGACAGCCTCATCCATGCCCATGCCAGTGGTCGTCAGCACGCGTTCAATATTCGGAATAATCGCGCCAATGGCATAAGAGATCGGCACAAAACAAATGGCCAGGAGCCAGAAGCGCCAGGTCTTCAAGGTCTCGCCCAGCGTCAGTCCTGGCAACTCGATTTTTGCCGCGCTCTCTGCCTGCACAGGCGCGGTCTTAATGTTGAGCACCATCATCATCACGATGGGTAAAAAGACGAGGATCGAGAACCCAATCGCCATCAGATATTCAAGGCGCCATCCATTGGCGGCCGCCAATGGGAAGACTTGCTGCATGACGATCCAGACTAAGCCAATCGTTCCCACCAAAGCCACGGCCAAGATAGGCAGTTTCAAATCCGAAGACTTGGCATCCCGCGCGGGCGTGTCGTTCAGATCGCGCAAGCCGAGCCAGACCAGAGGCAATGCGATCGCCAAGGGTAAGAGCCCTAGCAACACATAGGCCGTACGCCAGCCTGATCCGCCGATGAAATGCCATTCGGGATTTGAGACGATGTATTGCGCAAAAAACTTAGCCAGCGCGCCGAAGACGCCGGTGGCGATCAGAGCAATCCCCAGCGCAATGCCACGATTGCGATCAAACCAGTTGGCAACCGGGCGCGTGAAGGTGATCGGCAGCGTGCCAGCCCCTGCGAACGCGAGGATCAACCATAAGACGATGTAGAGCGACTTGGACCCGGTATTCAGAGCCAAGGCCATCATCGCCAGGCTGAATGTTACGACGGAAATGAGCGCCA
>CBDIHJ010000019.1:0-27973 GCA_965279045.1 Henriciella sp.
TCATAGGTGTTGAACGGGCTGACCGTATTGTCCGATTGCCCCCAGGCAAATCTTCCATCGACCACAAGCGAGTCATCCAGCTCCGCGACGAAGTAAGGACCAACCATCCAGCCCATACCGCTGGCAGAGGATTCGCGCCTATCGTCGTCTTCTTCGATCCAGTCGAGCTGACCCATCACGCCGAGCACCAGATCCTCTGTCACGGCATAGTCGATGCCGCCAAAGAGCAGGCCAAGTGAGCTTTTCGCCGACTCATTCTCAATCCGGGCCACCGAGCCCGCGATCCAGACATCAGCCGGAACAGAGCCATGCGTTTGGGCCATCGGTCGGGCGCCGAAGCCGCCTTCAAAGCCCGCGCCCTCAAGCGCCTCCTGCGCCCGCTTATCGCGCTGCTGATAGGCAGCAATGTCGCGCAGACTGGTCGAGAAGCCGAACCGGTTATCCGTCGAGAAGTTGCCTTCTCCATTGAAGTTCCCGGCTTGGCTCGCATTACCACCATTCCGGTTCAGGCGGCCGCTAATGTCCGGCTGGTTGGAAATGATCTGATCGACCCGGCGGACCATGTAATTGTTGACGATCCGCGTCGTGCGCTCAACCAAGGCGTCACCAAAATCGAGCTCCAATTCATTGGACGCGGTGCTGAGATTGCCGAAACTGTCTGTGAACGCCCCTTCCGCGACAAAGATGGTCGCGACACCAGCATTCGAGGTCGGTCCAATCCGCGGCGTGAAGGTTGCTGTGTACTGCGCGCCGGAGCCGGTAAACTCCGACAAGCTGCCACCCGTGACGCGAATATCAGCGATCGCGAAGTCGGTGCTGGGTTCACTCAGCAAGAAAGTGACCAGGGTCGTGTCTTCAAGGCCGAGCGTTGTTGCAGCCGCGCTGATTTCGATGCCGGGTGCAATCGTATCCGCATTTAGGCTGAGGACAGACGAGAGCGCGCTGGTATTGCCGCTCGGGTCTTGCGCTGCGCCGGCTGGGATGAAGAGCTCACCCGACAACACGCCTGGTAGTTCAGCAGTGGTAACGCGTGTTTCAATATCAGGTTGAAGTGTAACTAAGGTAGAGCTACTTCTAGCGTAAGTCACTTCGAGCCCCCGAACGATATCCTCCACCGTGCCGCTCACCGTGAAGATGAAGTCTGACGCGTCCGGGTCATTGCTCGTGATTTTGACGTCGAAGGAGACCGTGCCGGCGGCGCTCGGGGTGAAGGTGACGGTGAAGTCCTGCGCGTCGCTGCCGACGGCGAGCGGGCTGACAATCGCCGAAACGCTGGAACTGGTCAGCAATTGCGTGCTTGTATCATTCTCGATACCGATTGAGAAGATCTCGAGATCCTGGCTGCCAATATTCTCCACCGAAAAAGTGAGCGAGGTTTCAGTCCCGGTGAGCAAGAGCGGGGCATCAAATGTGGCCCCACTGCTCAGCACCGCGCCGCTCGCATCCTTGACCTGAATGTCCGGCTCGACATTGACGCCAAGCGAAAAGGCCGAGGGTGTGGCGACGCTTTCATTGCCCGCCAGATCGGTCGCCACCCCCGCGTTGATGAGCGCCACAAGGGTCGTCATCCCACCCGGGATCAGTGTGGCGCTAAAGGTGCCGTCGCCATTATCGGTAATCGTGTCATTTTTCACGGTCGCATTGAGCAGCGTCAGCTCCGACCCATCCAGCGCGAAGCCGGTCACCGCTTCCCCGAAATCGATGAGGATCTCAACTTCCTCCGCCGCGGTCGGGTCCGGCTCCTCGGTGGAGATGACCGGCGTCGGCGGGGTTGTGTCATAGGTGAAGGAGAGGGTTTCGGAGGCCGTGTTGCCAATTTGGTTTGACCCGCGCCCTTGCGCGACATTGGCCGGGATCTGAACCGTCACCTCGCCCTCGGCATCCGCCGTGACGTCTAATGTGTAAGTAATATTGTCAGTCGTCGCGAGGTTCGAAACCGTGCCATTCGTGACGGCAATCTCGGTGTCGAGCAGACCATCGGCGGGTTCGTTGAACACGAGGGTGTAAGACGCTGTTTGCGTCGCGGTCCGCCCGGACTCTGTTGAAGAGAAGGATTGGACGGCGGGACCGATATAGTCTTTCTCCGCGGTGGCCTCGACCCATTCTCCTACATTGTCAAATGGGTCGATCAGTCTAGCTCTCAGCGTATAAATATCATCGGGAAGATCCCTAATTCTAGATCCACTCCGAGAGACCTCCTGCGAAGGAATGCTGTCATCTCGGAATAACAGAAATTCTGAATCGAACACACCGATGATGAAAACGCGCGTCGCGACAATAACGCCGACGCTTGAAACGAGTTCCATTTCAGCAAGGGCGCCTATTTCTCCTTTTTCTAAGGATAATGTGACACGATTTCTGCTTCCGTCGAACCCGCGTTGCGGGCCTAAAAGCAAGGAGTACCCGCTTGGTGCGACATCATCTACAATATCTCCCCCCACCGGCGCCAAGAGTCCGAAGAATCCATAATCAGAATTTGCGGGGATTGGCGCGCCCGGACTGGGCCAAGTGGGGGGCAATAAAGCCCCTGAACCACAAGCGTTTACACCTGTAGCCGGTTTGATGCTGACTTCTAACAGGCCATCCGCTGCGAACTGAGTATATTGCTCGTCCGTTAGACGAACGAAAAACTCTGAAGTCGTCTGGCCGCTGCAAATCGGGTCCCGATTTTCGTTGTGCATCTCAAGAACGAACTGCCCGTCAATGAAAATCTCCAAGCTTTCAGGGCCCGCGTCATCGATATCGCCGGTCCCTTGCGCCAGTAGTATTCTCTCACCCGTATCTCCGACGGGAACAGAGATTGAGAGGATAGAATCGACCCCTTCTGGGTTGAAAACTGGCCCAATCTGAACCGTCTCGGTCGATTGCGCCGCGGCCACCCCGCCAGCGCCCGGAAGCGGGGCCCCGCTCGCCAACCCACACGCGACGGCGAGGCTGCACAACCCGCTCCGGACCCATCGACCCCAGCTTCTGGGGCTTGATTTGCCTGAGGATGACCTGTTTGCAGGGGCCGCCTCTGCTGCCTGTGCGCTTGCCCCTAGGCTCAACTCTACTCGGTCCATACCGACCCCTCAACTCTCGCTCGCCGAAACGCGGCGCATCCGCGGTGACTTTGTCCGCGCGAAGAAAAGAGGTCATCGTCTCAGCGTCTCGTCTTGCTGTATGCTTTGGGGAAAGCGTTAATTGTGATGGTTAATTTGCATTAAGGTCACACTTGGCAAAACTGAGTGAGTATTGGGATTCCCCTGTGAGTTGATTACTTGTTAAGGTTAATGCTGGGGTTGTGGGGTGGGTGGCGGCGCGCTCGCCCTTCGACTTCGCTCAGGGTGAGCGCTTGAGGCGTGATGCGGAAGCGGCAAGCCCCTGACTCATCCTGAGCGAAGTCGAAGGATGGGGTGATGCAGCGCCAAAGATTCTCAACGGCACCGGCCTCGTCCTTCGACTTCGCTCAGGATGAGGCCTAGAGGAACTCAAGGTGAGGCCTAGAACAGCTCAGGGTGAGGCCTGGGAAACTCAGGGTGAGGCCTTCCGCTAACGCCCCAAAACAAAAACCCCCGCGCCGGGGCGCAGGGGTCTTGGATCTTTGGTGAAAGACCGAACGCGGCGTCTAGACGAGGCCCTCGCGCTGGGCGCGCTTGCGCGCGAGTTTGCGGGCGCGGCGCACGGCTTCCGCCTTTTGGCGGGCCTTCTTCTCAGACGGCTTCTCGAAATAGGTGCGAGATTTCATTTCACGGAACAGGCCTTCGCGCTGCATCTTCTTTTTCAGCGCGCGCAGGGCTTGCTCGACATTATTGTCGCGGACGGTAATCTGAATAATGGTCAACTCTCCATAAAAGTCGGGGCAGCCGGGGACTGCATGTGTGCGATTGTGGCCTATGGGGCCGAAATCAAAGCGCGCCTATAACATGTGGATACCGCCTTGCCTATCCCTGGACTCAGATATGTCGACCCCCTCCCAAACCCTTAGAGATCGCTGGCTCGAGGCCCTCCTGCCGCGGGTTCCGAAAACCGGCTGGACCATGGTCAGCGCCAAGCAAGCGGCGCGCGAGATTGAGCTGACGGAGGGCGAGCAGGCTCTGGCGGCCCCGAACGGGATCACGGATCTGATCGACCATTTCTTCGAACGCGCCACGGATGAGATGCTCGAGGTCTGGTCGACCCTACCTCTACACGACCTGCGCACGCATGAGCGAGTCGCGGCCGGCTTGCGCGCCTGGCTCGACGCCTTGGCGCCTCATAAAGCCGCTGTGCGCAAAGCCGCGGGGCATGGACTCTTGCCTTGGGGCGCCGGCGCTGCGGTGAAGCGCGTGTGGCGCATTGCCGACGCCATTTGGGACGCGGCGGGCGACACGGCGACCGACTATAATCGCCAAACCAAACGGGCCCTCTTGAGCGCCGTGATCCCTCGGATTGTGCTTTACTGGCTCGATCATGATGACCCGGACAAGCTCAACGCCTTTATTGAACGTCGCCTGCAATTGGCGATGAAAGTTGGCCAGACCGGTGGCCGGATTGTCGGCCCCGCTTTAGACTTAATGGAGCGCGTTCGCCGCCGGGGCCCGAGCCGCGATCTGTAATGGGCAGGACAATTTTGCGCTGACCCGTTGCAAAACCGTCATCAGGCGGTCTACAAGGAAAGGCCTTGGAAATTCAGGGCTTTGGGAGGAGCTATGCCGCGTCCCGCCGGTGTTCGTAATCACGATTTTGAAGCCAAAAAGACGGCGCTCTTAGATGCCCTGTCCGAGTTTGCGCTGAATGACGATTTGCGGCGCCCGTCTCTGCGCCAATTCGCGATCGCCGCGAAAGCGTCAGAACCGACTTTGCGGCACTATTTCAAAGATCGCCAAGGCGTAGTGATTGCGATTCTTAAACACATTCATACCCGAGCGATTCCGCTCTGGGATGTGATCGCGACCGGCTCGCCCGACACGGCAACCGCTGTGGAAGAGTATTTCCGGGTCACCGAAGCCGGTCTGACGCATGGCGGCTTCGCCCGCGCACATGCCTTCGGGATCATTGAAGGCATGGCCGATGAGAAAGTCGGGCAGGCCTATTTGGAATACTTGCTCGACCCGGCGCTCAAAGCCGTCGCGGACAAAATGGACGCCACCCCCGGAAAGCCCGAAACCAAGGATGAGCGCAGAGCCTCGGCCTTCATGATGCTCTCCCCGATCTTGGTCATGACCCTGCATCAACAACTGCTCGGGGGCCAAGACGCCTCCCCTGTCGACACGCAGGGCTTCTTGAAATTGATGCAAGGTTGGCTCGCCTCAGGCCTCAGCCAATAGGGCGCGCATTGCGTCAAGGTCCGCCTCGGCCGTCGCCCAAGAACAGACAAACCGATACGATCCGCCGGGCCAAGGATAGCATTTAACGCCGGCCCGCTGGATCGCGGCCTCAATCTCTACAGGCAATATGGCGAAGACTTCGTTGCCTTGCGTTGGATACGCCAAGCTCACACCGGGTTTTGCGCACAAGAGGTTGGAGAGGTCTCTTGCCTTGCGATTGGCGTCCTCAGCGAGCTTCAACCAAAGCCCCTGTTTGAGCATCGCTTCCGCTTGCGCCGCGAGGTAGCGCATTTTCGGCGGCATATGCCCGGAGCGTTTCGCTCGCGCTTTCAAATCCTCGAACCGCGATCGCATCTCGCCAAACAGGACGATAATCTCGCACCCAATGGCGCCAGTCTTGGTCAGTCCTAGGGTGAGCACGTCGACACCCGCTTGCCAGCTCATTTGGGCGGGCGTGGCGCCGGTGCTGATCAAGGCATTGGCGAGCCTTGCCCCATCCAAATGCACATTGAGACCCACAGCCTTCGCTAGTGCGGCGTAATGCTCAATCGTGGCGGCTGTATATGCGGTGCCACACTCAGTCAGGTTGGTCAGAGAAAGCGTTTCGAGCGGGGTTTCATGGACGAAACTCGGATCATTTCGCGCAAAAGCGTCGCGGAGGGCAGACTCGTCGATCTGCGCGCCATCACCGGGCAACAGCCGAAGCTTCGCACCGCCCGTGAAGAATTCTGGCGCGCCACGTTCATCGCGCTCTATATGCGCTTCCTCATGGCAAGCAATCGCACCAATCGAAGAGCACATGACCGAGAGCGCTAGCGCATTTGAAGCGGTGCCGCTGGCACACATCCAAAAATCGAAATCGTCCGTCTCAAACACGTCGCGCAATAGGTCGCGCACGCGATTTGTCACCGCGTCAGCCCCATAGCTGGGCGCGTCACCTGAATTGACGGCCATCATGGCTTCGATCACGGACGGGTGCGCAGGGGCGGTCGTGTCAGACGCGAAATTCATTTCTAAAGCATCACGTCTGGGGTTTGCCACATCAGGTGTTGGCCGCCATCACTGGCGATCAACTGGCCGGTAATGCTGTCAGCTTCGATGAGATAGCGAAGCGTTTTGACGATTTCACCTGGGTTTGAGCCTTGTTGTGTGAGCGTTGCCTGCGCTTCCGCGGCGAACTCACCCGGTTTCTGATGCACATTCTCCAAGGTTGGCCCAGGACCAATTGCATTGACGCGAATGTTTGGCGCGAAAGACTGGGCCAGCGTCCGTGTGGCGGTCCAAAGGGCGGATTTCGACAGCGTGTAAGTGAAGAAAAGCGGGTTCAGCTTGAGCACGCGCATGTCGATCATATTGACGATCAATCCAGCTTCGTCTTGTGGCAATGCGCGCGCGAAATGCTGCGCCAGTAAAATCGGAGCGCGCAAATTGGGACCCATGTGGAAATCCCAGTTCTTTTTCGAGTGTTCTAAAGCGGTGTCATCCTCAAACGTCGACGCCGAATTCACAAGCAGGGTGAGCGGCCCGCCAAGCGCCTCATGCGCTGCGCGCTCAAGCGTTGCTGTTTGCTCTTCATCCGATAAATCCGCCTGCACAAGTTCTGCATGTCCGCCGGCCGCACGGATTATTTCAGCAGTCGCCTCAGCGCCCGGTTTCGACCCACGATAATGAATGGCAACCGACCAACCATCTTGTCCAAGGGCTTCGGCCATGGCCTTGCCGAGGCGCGCGCCAGCGCCGGTTACGAGGGCGCGTTTTGGGCCTTCCGAAACACGGAGAGTCATACAGTCCTCCTCAATTGGGGTACGGACTGAAGCAGCAAGACCTCACGACGGATAGCGGGTCAAGCGAAGCGAGATCGATTAGTCGAAGCGACGGAAATCGATAATGTTCAAAATGCCAAAAACGGCGACGGTCGCAAGAATGGCCCAAACAGAAGCGTGGATCATGATAACAGCCCTTTAAAAATCTGGCGTCGTGTTAAACGGTCTTTTGTGATTTGGCGACCCCTATTTGCCAGAACAAGAGGAGTAGCGGTGACAGATCTTCGTACGCAACTATTTAGGATTTGGTTTCGTTTGTCGCGCTGGACGACCCTCGGCGCTCGTGCGGTGGTCGAAAACGATCAGGGTGAAATCTTATTGGTTCGCCAAACCTATAGTAAAGGGCTGTTGTTTCCAGGCGGCGGCGTCGAGCACGCCGAAACCCTCCTGACCGCCTTGGCGCGCGAACTCGAAGAAGAAGGCGGTGTGCGGCTGACGGGGGCCGCTTCGCTCTTCGCGATTTACTCCAACCACAAGTACATGCTGAATGACCATGTGGCCCTGTATCGCGTTAAAGCTGATGCCTGGGTCCCGTTCGGCAATCCGATTGGGCGCGAAATCTCGGAAATTGTTTGGTGCGACCCTTTGGCACCTCCCAGTGACACGACCCCGGGGACCAAACGGCGCTTGAAAGAGCTTTATGCCCAAACGCCGATAGACTCGTATTGGTAAGGCTATCCCTCTGCAAATGCCATCAATGCTGGCAACGCCATAAAAGCGAGTGCACCAAGCAAGAGCAGCAAAGGTCCGTATTTATTCCAATCCAACCGTTTCATAGATTCGGTTAGACTCAGCAAAGACGGCGCGAATACGGATGAGAGCGCGGCACAATTTAGGCGGGAAAATTAAACTGCCGTTAAAACCTTTCTGACATTGCTTTCCGGGTGCTGGGGGTCCCCTTTCTCGGCACCCAAAGCAGGAGCCTGGCGCATCAAACTCCCCCCCAGATGCCGCTAGACCGGAACGAAACGGCCGCGCTTGTCCCCTTTAGCGCGGTCGTTTTTCGTTGGCGATCAGGGCGCCCAAATAAAGCCCCAGCGTATAGATAGAGAGGGCAGCTGCGGCCCAAACCAGAACCAGACCGAACGACCATATCCAGGTCACTTGCAAGGGCGCGGCGGCCAGTAAAGCACCGATGCCGACCATCTCGAGCGCGGTCTTCCATTTCGCCAATCGCGATACAGGCATCTCTACTTTGGGAAATAATCGTAGTGCGGTGGCGATCACATCGCGTGCGATGATGGCGAGCGTTGGAATAAGAAGCTCTACGGCCCAACCGTTCAAAAAACTGAGCGCAGCGAGGCTCAATCCGACGAGGAGCTTATCAGCTACTGGATCCAGAAACGCCCCGAACGCGCTTTCCGCCTCAAACCGTCGCGCGGCCCAGCCATCGACATAATCGGTTAAAGCGACAAGGATGAAGGCGACGAGCGGGATGAAGGATGTAGGGGTGTCTGCGAGAATCAACCAAGCCACGCCAAACGCCAGGCCACACCTTGCGAGCGTTAGAGCGTTGGGCAACCAGGTTAGCGACATCTGACGGACCTCATCGTCGCCTCATACGAGGCGCGGCGATTTTGGTCTAGAAGTCAGCCGCGTTCAAATCGGGCTAGACAATAAAGCGATCGAGGTAATCGTCTGAATAATCGGTTTCGAGCTCAATCCAGACCGGCAAGTGGTCGCTCATTTCATTGGTACGCCAGATTTTATACTCGCTGTCCCAATTTGCGTACCCAGGACCGAGTGTCCCGGTCTCGATGTCGGCATAGCTTTTCCGATGGAACTCCCAATAGTCTGATGGATCTGGGGTCGGGCGGTCTTTCATCGCCGTTGAGAGTGGCTCGTAATCGGCTTTCTCAGCGTCAGTGAAAACAGAGTCGTGATACTTCACGACATTGTGGCGCAAGCGCCGAGAGACGTCTTCTGGTCCGGCAAAGGCGATTAGATCGAAGTACTTTTCACCTGTTGAATTGCTGGGCGGAAAGTCCGGGACAGAAAATCCATTCTCTGCGAACGCCTTATAGGCAGGGTGCTCACGATTGTCCGTGTTCATATCACCCAGGAAAATATAGACCTCCCTCTCTTTTTTGGCGCGCTTAGAGAGCTCTTTCGCGATCAATCCGATTTCTTCAGCGCGGGACGGCAGGCCGGCTTGGTCTTTCGAGGCGATATGCGCCGAACACAGTGTGAAGCGAAACCAACCGGCTTGAAAGCTTGCGAAAAACGGGGCGCGAGAGACCGGTTCATCGCCTGTCAGGTCACGCTGGTCGAAGGCCAGCTCACCAATCAGATTTCTGAAAAACACCCGATTGGTGTTGTAGAGATACGCCATGCGTTCATGGTTCCCGCGTCCGACATCTGAACTGTCATTGATAAAATAATCCCAATTGGGACCCAGTAAGCGTTTGAGCTTTTCGACCGCCCAGACATTTTTCACTTCCTGAAGCGCGCAAATGTCGAAGTGATCGATTATCTCAGCGATGTAGTGGAAACTCTCCGGCAGGCGTGGGCGACCGCCATCGAAGTGTTTGATGTTCCAGGACCCGATAATTAGAGAGTTCGCCCGGCGCGTTGATCGAATTTCATTCGCAAGCTGTAAGCGCAGTCGTTTCAAGCGCGCCGCGATCCAACCCGATTGACCTGGTTTGTCGCTGCCGGCCGGATAACGATATGTATTTTTGAGGTCTTTATAAAATGCCATACGTCTGCTCCATGCCGAATTCTTTTATCCAATTTGTATTTTACAGATTTGATCAAAACATATCAAATCGCTGCGAAATTTTTATTTCCGAATTCGTGCTCAGGCGAACCGAACCAATCCTGCTCGATCCTTCGGCACAGTCGCAATTAACAACTCAATGTGAACATGCGCGCCTTGATGGCGACATGGAGGGTTCCTAGATTCCCATCAACACCGATCCTCCTATGGCGGGGCTGCCAAGATGGGGCCTCGTGAGGAATGCGTGTTCTGGTCCTGTCTGAGAACGGAAGGAGTAGACCATGAATGACCTAGTAAAGCCGACCGCCGGCGAGCATGACTTCAGCCGGTTTGTCTATTTCCGCAATATCAACGAGCGTGAGCTCGCTGAGCTCCCCGCAGATGCCCTGCGCGGCGTCGATGACGTGGAAGAGCTCGTGGTCGTGACCAATGGCGAAGGCCAAAAGCTCGCAATCATTGAGGGCCTTGCCGCTGCTGAGGCGGCCGCAGAGGCCTATAAGCTCGAGGCGGTGAGCGTCCACTAAGCGGACAAAACACGCTTATAAAATCGCCGGGATCACGCGATCAGGTGGGCGATGCCCATCGGCGAAGGTTTTGATATTAATGATCACCTTCTCGCCCATCTCATTGCGCCCTTCGACCGTGGCTGAGCCCATGTGCGGTAGTAAAATCACGTTGGGCAGTCCGACCAAATCGGGGTTCACCGCGGGCTCGCGCTCGAACACATCAAGCCCGGCGCCGGCCAATCGCCGATTTTTAAGAGCATCCGCTAGTGCAGCCTCATCAATCACTTCGCCGCGGGCCGTGTTGACGATGAACGCATCCGGTTTCATCAGCTCAAGGCGCCGCGCGTTGAGGAGATGAAAGGTGGCCGGTGTGTGCGGGCAGTTCACGGAGACGATGTCCATGCGCGACAGCATCTGATCCAGGCTGTCCCAATAGGTCGCATCCAATTCTTCCTCGATGAGATGCGAGACTTTTTTTCGATTGTGATAGTGGATTTGCAGGCCGAAGGCTTTGGCGCGGCGCGCCACGGCTTGTCCAATCCGGCCCATACCGATGATCCCAAGCCGTTTGCCCGCCAAGCGGCGTCCCATCATCCAAGTCGGCGCCCAACCATCAAACTTGCCCGCTTCCATCAGCTCTATGCCTTCGTGCAAGCGCCGTGGCACGGCCAAGATTAGGGCCATGGTCACATCTGCTGTATCGTCTGTGAGCACGCCCGGCGTATTGGTCACGGTGATGCCGCGTTCATTCGCGGTTTGGACGTCGACATTGTCTACGCCCGCGCCGAATTGCGCGATCATTTTGAATTGGTCGCCAGCCTTGCTGAGCACTTGCCCGTCAACTTGGTCTGTCACAGTGGACACCAAAACGTCAGCGCGGCTAACCGCATCCGCCAATTGTGCCGCTGAGAAGGCTTCGTCGGAGGGATTGAGCTCGGTATCAAATAACTCCTTCAGGCGCAGCTCGACCGCGTCTGGGAGACGGCGGGTGACAATGACCTTCAGGCGCGTATCTGACATGCTTCCTCGCTTTCTGACCCGCGCTTAGCAGAGCAAATGCGCATCGCCAATGCGCTGTTTTACGGTCGATTCACCTCAATGCGCAAAAAAGCCTGCATGACAGCGCTGTTTATCCGATCTCTGATATGTTTTGCCCTGATGGGAGGGGCAAGTGCTGCAATCGTGGAAGCCCGCCAATCTGCTGATGTCGTGAAGATTAGTCGGTTCTCCGGAAAACCACTCCCACGCTTTGAGTCTCTTCGCTATTCAGCGGTCCATGGGCGGCAAGGTCCAAACTTGGATCACAAAATTTTGTGGCGCTATGAGCGAGAAGGCCTGCCCATGTTGGTTGTGCGCGAAACGCATGGCTGGCGACGCGTGCGTGATCCAGATGGGGACGAAGTGTGGATGCAAGCCCGCATGCTCTCCGAAACCCGCACGGCCATGATCACGCATGAGGTTGAATTGAAGCGATCGCCCGAAACAGACGCGCGCTCAAAAGCGCATTTGAAACCCGGCGTCATTGCCACGCTAGGCGCCTGCGAAAATGGCTGGTGCGAAATCGAAGTCGATCGCAAATCGGGTTATCTGCCTGAATCAGCGCTGTGGGGCACCCAACTCGCCACGGGCAAACTCTGATTTGCCAAACCTTGCGATGCAGTCGACAAGCGTTTAAGGGCCCGGGCTATTCCGTCTGCGCACCTGCAGAGATCACAAAACAAAAGAGCGAGGCCAGTTCTATGAAGGGACCGCACGAGTTTCACACCCCGCAACCGTCTTATAGCAAAGAAGACCTGCTAAAATCAGGCGCGGGCGAACTGTTTGGCCCTGGCAATGCGCAGCTGCCCATCCCGCCCATGTTGATGATGGACCGGATCACCGAGATTTCGGAAGATGGCGGCGAATATGGCAAAGGCCATGTGATCGGAGAATTCGACATCAATCCAGACCTCTGGTTCTTCGAATGCCATTTTCCGGGTGATCCGGTTATGCCGGGCTGCCTCGGTCTCGACGCGATGTGGCAAGCCGTGGGCTACTGGCTCGGCTGGTCGGGTTCTTATGGCAAAGGCCGCGCTTTAGGCGTTGGCGAAGTGCGCTTCACTGGCGAAATCACACCGGATACTAAACTGGTGCGCTACGAAATCGACATGAAGCGTGTGCGCCGCGGAAAACTGATTCTTGGGATCGCGGATGGGCGCGTCTTTGCCGATGACGAGAAAATCTACACCGCTAAAGATATGCGGGTCGGGCTCGTCGATAAGCTTGGTCTGAAATCCTAAGGCACGTAGACGGTGTAAACGACTTCCACTTGGAAATCGAACGTCCCGAGCGATAAATCGTAACCTGTTAAATTAGCCGCTGAGATCGAATACTCAGCGTCAAACCGAACGGATTGATCCGCAATCGAACCGGGGGCAATTGCGGTGCGCTGATTGCCTCGGAACACGTTTTGCGGATTGCGCAGATCCCAAAGCCGCAAGCTTGGGGCGACCCCGCCTGTATTGCCCCCCGAATGGGGGAGCTGGGCACTGGCGCCAAAGGCGAGCCCGTCATCGCCGGTTTGAGTCATCGAGAGCTGCACACGCGTGATGAGCAGGAGAATGAACTCTGTGAACGTACTCGGCACAAAAGCCTGTGCATCAATCGCGAAGGGCACGTTCGAGGCAACATAAAAGCTCGAGGATTGGCGCACCGCATCCACCCGCGCATCTGTCAGGCTTTGCAAGCCAAACGACGTGAACGCATCCTGATCACTGATCATGCCGTCACCATTGGTGTCCGTATTGATCGTCCCACGGTCCGTATCGGTCAGCAAGAAGGGCATGCCCCCGGTGGCATTGGCCACCCCGTCTTGTGTTGCGATTAAGGTTCCGGTCACGACCGTGTGGACATCCGACGCGATTAAATCTGTGTCTCCGGATCCCGCAGCGCTCGTGCCATTGCCGGTATCCATAATGAAATCAGAGACGACTGGCGCACCACTATTTGGATCTGCGGCCCAGACGATGACAATGCCCTCGCGCTCAAAGTGCGGGCGGTCGATAATATCAGCGGTTGCAAGGTGCGCCGACACCAAGCTGGTCGCTGCCATTCCGGTTAGGAAGGATAAAAGTCTAGATTGCCGCCTCACTAGGTTAGGGTTAATTACGCAGCGCTAAAATCCTCTTAAACACTGCAATCACAATAGCGGGCTTGGTTAACGCTTCAGGAACCCGTCGATTCAATGATCAGCTCCGGCGCGACAGATCCACTCCAGCGCACTTCAAGTTGAATCGCCTGGCTGCGCGGCTCCCCTTTGCGGATCGCCGTTTTGCTTGTTTGCTCAAACAGGACGAGGCCAGAGCCACCGACGGGGCGCGCTTGTAAGGTTGCATTGGCTCCCGTCCCGAGGGGCAAAATCTCGACGTCATCTGTGTGAGATGAGTCAGCGAGCAAAATTACGAACCCCGCATTGCTCGCCACTTCCAGCATTGTGGATTCAGCGCCCGTCACGAAAGACGCCGGCACAGGCTGCAAGTGTCCCGATCCCATCAACGAAGGTGCTGGCGCTGCACGCGTTGCGCTCAACGAGACTTGCGGGCCTTGTCCGACAAGTGCATCGTCTTGCCAAACCATAATATGTCCCGTCTGGGCAAATCGGACTTGGTGCACGGTGCCGGCGGTCGCCATTTGCGCAAAACCGGCCAAAGCCAGTATCAGCAAACTCAACCGCAACAGACCCATTTTCACACCCCCAAAACCTATCGCTTTCGATAAGGATGTGATTCGGACTGCACGATCTATGCCGGACTCATATTTTGACGTCGTCGTCCGTCGGCGCAGTCGCATCGCTTGACGGGTTGGCCGCGCCCGAATAGCCCTCTCAACCAAAGACAGGACAAGCAAGGATCCAAAAAATGGCGGACTATGGTGACATGCCCACGGGCAATTTGATGGCAGGCAAGCGCGGCATCATTATGGGCGTTGCGAACAAGAACTCGATCGCTTGGGGCATTGCGCAGCAATTGGCGGCGCAAGGCGCAGATATTTGCTTCACCTATCAGGGCGAAAGCCTCGAACGACGCGTGCGGCCATTGGTTGAAAGCCTGGATATGGATTTCATGGTGCAAGCCGATGTCACCGATGATGCAAGCATGGACGCGGCTTTTGCGGCGGTCAAAGACAAGTGGGGCAAGATCGATTTTCTCGTCCATTCCATCGCCTTTGCTGGCAAAGATGAACTGATGGGCTCTATGGTCGCCAACACGTCGCGTGAAGGGTTTCGCCGAGCGATGGACATCTCCGTTTACAGCTTCATCGACGCGTCTCGGCGCGCCTCGGAACTGATGCCGGATGGCGGTGCGATCATCTGTATGACCTATCTCGGCGCAGAGCGCACAGTGCCAAGCTATAATGTCATGGGCGTCGCCAAAGCGGCCTTGGAGGCCTCCACGCGCTACGCAGCCCGCGACCTCGGCACCCAAGGCATTCGTGTGAATGCAATCTCTGCCGGGGCAATGCGGACCCTGTCATTGGCCGGCATTCGCGGCGGCAAATCGCTCATGGGGACCGGCAAAGATTGGTCGCTCTTAAAAGAAGATACGCGCATGGAAGGCGTGGCAGGTTGTGCGCTTTATCTCCTTTCACCGCTTGGTCATTCTATTGCCGGTGAAGTGTTGCATGTGGATGCAGGCTTCCACGCGGTCGGTGTTCCGGAGTTGCCTGAGGAGGCGTAAGTGGCTGCCAAGCTCTTCATCTGGGTCGGGCACCCAAGTGAGACGTCTCTAAGCCATGCCCTCGCCGACGCGTATCAGCGCGGGGCCGAGGCGCAGGGCGCTGAGATCCGGCGGATGAACCTGCACGAGATGGATTTCGATCCGGATCTCACCCATGGCTACAACCAGCGCAAAGACCATGAGCCCGACTTGGTCGCGTTCCTCGAAAATTTGCAATGGTCTGAGCACATGGCTTGGTTCCACCCGCTCTGGTGGGGCGGGATGCCAGCCAAGATGCAAGGCGCCATCGATCGGGCGTTTTTGCCTGGGATCACCTTTGCTTATCGAGAGAACAGCTCGTTGTGGGACAAACTCCTAACCGGGCGCACCGCGGATGTCTTAGTCACCGCCGATACGCCAGGTTGGTTTCTCAAATTTATGTATGGGAATGCCCACAAGCACCGTATCAGAAAACAAATCCTCGGCTTTTGCGGGGTTAAAGTGACGGGCTATTCCTATTTTGCCACGGCCAAAACGGCGTCTGAGGCAAAGATCAAAACTTGGGTCGATCAAGCCTATAATATCGGCGCAGATGCGGGGCGCCGATGAAAACGACACCAGAAACTCACGTGCCACTCAGCGCCGATTTTCCGCTGTATCCAGAATCTGAAATGCAGGCGCGCGCCCTCGCATTTCATGAGCAAATGTCATCGCGGCGGTCGGTTCGCGCGTTCTCGGACAAAGCAGTCCCGCAAGACATTATTGAAAACTGCGTGCTTACGGCTGGGTCAGCGCCGAGTGGTGCAAACCATCAACCCTGGTACTTCGCCTGCGTCGGATCGCGCGATAAGAAAGCTGAAATTCGCGCCGCCGCCGAAGCGGAAGAGCGCGAGTTTTATTCTGGCCGCGCTGCACAGGAATGGATCGATGCCCTCACCCCCATCGGCACGGACGCAGACAAACCGTATATGGAAATCGCTCCGTGGCTCATTTGTATTTTTGCGCAACGCCGGGGCGGAATTCGCAAAGGCGAAGACAAAAAGAACTATTACATTCACGAGAGCGTCGGCATTGCGACGGGGCTGCTGATCGCGGCGTGTCACAATGCCGGGCTCGCCACGCTGGTCCATACGCCCAACCCAATGAAATTCTTGAACGGGATATGCGGGCGGCCCGAAACAGAAAAGCCATTCTTGATCTTGGTCGCAGGTTATCCAGCTGATGATGCGCAAGTTCCAAAACACGCGCTCGTCAAAAAGCCCATCGAGGAGATCGCTAGCTTCTTGTAGAGCCCGCGATCTCGAACGCAGGTCCGAATAGGTCCAGCCATTCCGTCTTGGTATATTTGCGGCCAGATCGCCATTCCACCGTTTCGTTTTGGCCCTGAACGATAAGTCTTTTCGACCCGGGGTCTAAGGCGCGCAAACGATCTTCGGCGAGCTCAATGCGCTCCTCTGCTGCATTGAAAGCGGCGAATGAAGTCGATTCAAAGCCGTCAATCTGCGCCCTAATTCTAAGTTTGCCCCGGGCTCGCATACGAACCGGAAGGGGCGCACTGAGTTCGCCCATTTCATGGGCAAAAACTTGCGTCACGAAGAACGCAGTATCTTCACGCGCAACCCCGATGGCGACATGGGTCGAATGCTCCGCCAAGATGTTGGCGCGATGTCCGTCGCTTAGCATCAGCTCTTCATGAAGCGCATCGACGACGGATACCGGAGTCGGAAACTTGAAGCCGGGCGCTTTAAAGCATGAGACTTCGTTGTCGAACTGATCCGTGCACACGGCCGGCCCGAATTGCGCGACGTTTTCAGCCGTGCTTTGCGCCAATAGCGTGCGATCAAAAGCGGCGATGCGGTCTCCGGCATCACGTCCATCGGGACCGCGATGCGCGAAAAAAGAATTGCTCAGCATGTCCAAGCTATGAAAGCGAGCCGCAGGCAAAAGCTCGCTGCGCAAGCGCAGAGCGTTTAATCCTCGCGCGCGGCGTTCGGTGTTTATGCGATTGAGAAAAAGCTGCTCCATGACCGCGTCAAACCGCAACTCATCCGGCGGGGTCTCTAAACAGGCCATGCCATTTTCATGATATTCGGCGAGCGAGTCTGATCGCGACTCCAAATCTATATCGCATGCATATCCTGCAAACGCGAAACAACATGATATAAAAGATACGGTCAGACAACGCAGCATTTCGCGAGAGTGTACCCTCAAACGCGCTTAAATGACACCCTCGCTGCGAAGGCGAGTTTCAATCGGTGCGAGCATGCGGTCGATCGCGTCCGCGCTGGGGCGCACTTGACCATAGGCTGGCAATCCTTCGTCTGCGATCACAAGGTCCGCTTCGAACATGGAGGGATATGTGTATCGATAGTGCGCTGCCCGAACTGTCCCTAAATATTGTGCCAGCACACTTTCAACGCTCCGGTCTCGCTCCACCACATCTCGGCGCAATCGCCGCGCCAGACGAAGATCATCTGGTGTGTCGACATAAATAGATAAGTCTATCAGTGGTTTCACCTCAGGCACGGACAACGCGTGGATGCCTTCCAAGATAATGATTGGGGCAGGGGCGATGGTCAGCGTTTCAGCTTTCCTGTCGTGCCGATCATAATCGTACATGGGTTGTTCAATGGTGCGCCCCGCCTTGAGGTCAGCCAAGTGACGCGCCATCAGGGCGGTTTCCTTACTGTCGGGACTATCATAATTGACCCGATCGATAATCGCCTGTCTTTGGCTGTCTGAATCGGCCGGACCATAATGGCTCATTGGCCAATAATAACCGTCCTCTGGAAAGACCACGATGCCTTTATCTTGGTAGCGCTCAACCAGCGCCTCTGCCACGGTGGATTTGCCCGAACCGGACCCGCCGGTCATAGCAATCAGATAAGGACCCGCGCGGCTCACGATGGTTTAGTCTTCGCCCTCAACCAGCGGTACGGCGTAAAGCTCCAGACGATGATCAACGAGCTTATAGCCGTGCGCCTTCGCGATTTCGACCTGGAGACGCTCGATCTCTTCATTGTGGAACTCGATCACCTTGCCCGATTTAACGTCGATCAAGTGGTCATGGTGTTCGTCTGGGACTTCTTCATAACGGGCGCGGCCATCGCCAAAGTCGTGGCTCTCGATGATGCCGTATTCTTCGAACAGCTTGACGGTTCGATACACGGTTGCCAGCGATATATTGTTATCGACCGCATTTGCGCGGCGATGCAATTCCTCAGCATCGGGATGATCATCCGCCATTGAAAGTACACGAGCAATGACTTTGCGCTGCTCGGTCATGCGAAGGCCTTTTTCGGCACAGAGTTTTTCCAAACGATCCATGTGGCACCCTCTAGCCTCTTACTTGGTGGCCTGTCCAGCCAACCGCTTAGACATCAAGATGGCGTCAATGCGTTTGCCTTCAAGGCGTTTATAGTAACCCGGTCGATGCCCATCGATTTCGAAACCCAATTTCTGGTAAAAGGAAATTGCCCTGTGATTGTCCGCGGCGACATCAAGAAGCCAGGTCTGGGCACCTTCAACTGGTATTTGATGCTCGAACGCGTTCAAAAGCCGGGTCGCTAATCCGGTACGCTCCGCCTTCGGATGCGTCGCAAGCGTCAGAATTTCGGCCGTATCGGCAACAACTTGGATGAGCACGAAGCTAGTTATTTCGCCCCCGACAAAAGCGCCGAGTCCATACGTTGTGGGCCGATTGAGCAGATCCGAGAACGCGGCCGCGTCCCAAGCCCCATCACCCTGGAACGCTAAAGCGTGGACCTCTGCCAAACGCGTGGAATGTGTGCTCGACAGCCACTCAATCTGAGCGCGCGCCGTCACGGTTTAGACGCTGGTAGAGCGGCATCCGGGGCACGCGCGTACGTTGGCGTGGCAGGTCGAAGGTCCGGGTCTAATTGTTCCGCACATTGGGCTGCGCCCAGGGCGCTCGGCTCGGCGCTATGAATGGGTTGGTCCGCCAGATGTGCGGATAAGGCATCTGGTTCACCGTAAACCATATGCGGATGTTCTTCGAGTAATGTTCGCAGAGCGTCCGCGGTCATTTCTTGTGCTGGCCCCGTCGCCATACCGGTCCGAAAGGTCTGCATCCAGAAAGTGATGTCTGGAGGGCGCTTCTGCGCCGGCAGGGCAACAATGGCCGAGCCTTGCTGGCCTCTCGGCAGAGCTGCCTCAAGGCTGGTAACGCCAATGCAGGGGGCGCCGGTGGCGAGCGCTAAGCCGCGCGCAAATGAGACGCCCACTCGAATACCGGTGAAGCTTCCCGGCCCGGTCACGACAGCAATTCGATCAACATCCCGTAAGTCACGGTTTGCCGCCCGCAGCAAATCCTGCAGCAAGCCCGGCAAGCGGGCATCTTGCCCTCGCATCATGCTCTCTTTGCGCTGCCCTAAAACGTCTCCGTCTCTCACGAGCGCCAGGTCGCAAGCAGGTCCTGCAGTATGGAGACCGAGCGTGATCATTCGCAATCGCCTCAAAGGATGAGGCAAGCCTCCTCGAATGCGAGCCGAGGACTGCGCTCAAATATGGTGGAGTCGTCGCCATGGCCGATGTTGCAAAGCCAATTGGATCGCCAAGTCTTTGTCGCCTCATTGCCGGCGAAGAACTCTTTATCGACGCCCGCATTGTCGAACCCTGACATGGGTCCACAATCCAAGCCCAGTGCGCGCGCGGCGAGCATCAAATATGCCCCTTGCAGAGTCCCGTTTCGGAAAGCCGTCGTGTGCCGGTTCTGCTCATCCGCGAACCAGTCTTTCGCCCCGGGATTATGCGGGAAGAGTTGCGGGATTTTTTCGTGAAACTCGAGATCATGTGCAATAATTACGACCCATGGCGCGGCCAAGGTTTTCTCGACATTGCCCTCCATAAGAAAAGGTTGCAATCGCGCTTTGGCCTCAGACGATTCCAGAAAGACAAAGCGCGCCGGCGAGCAATTGGCGCTGGTCATCCCCATTTTGGTCAAATCATATGTGGCTCGGATCAACGTCTCCGGGACGCTTTGATTGGTCCAACCATTATAAGACCGACCCTGACGCCAGATTTGATCTAAAGCGTGGTCATTTACAGGGGTCTTTTTCATTCTGCGCGCTCCTGAACATCTGATTAGGATTTCTCAGAGCGCTTGTTCGATGAATTGGGCGTGCTGGCAATAGGTCAGCGGCCTAGGAGTATCGATTGCAGATCGATATGAGCATTAACCGACGGTCGACTTGATCCGCCAGTTGACCTCCATGGCGCCCACCTCGGTGCCCTGCTCATTGGTCATCACGACGTCGACCATATAGTTCACTTCGCCGTCTCGATTAAACTCGGTCATCAAGTCTTCGCCCGTGCGCCGCAAACGACCCTCGGCTGTAATCACGCCGCGAGCCGCTTTCTTGTAAGTGATCTTGGCTTCAACGATCGCCGCGCGAACCGTGGCGATTTTGTCTGCGAAGAGGGAGACCGATGCGGCCCCGGATGCGGCTTCCGCAAGCGTAAACAGAGCACCCGCATGTTGGGACCCCATATGGTTCTGCGTTTCTTGCACGTCTGGCAAGCGCGCCGCGCCATGACCATCCGCAATGACGAGAAGCTCAATCCCAGTATGCTTTGCATATGGGACGTTTTGCTCGAAAAACGCTTTCATGAGTGTGTAGATCTGATCTGTATCGCCGCTCATAGGTTTATACCCAGTTCTTGTGTTCGTACTCACTCGTCTGATGTTTTTTGCCTTTGTATCAGTAATTTAGCAACCACAAACTTTGGAATATAAAATTTATTCCACTATTCGCATCTTAGGTGCCAATTTTATCTTATACAAATGATCGTCAAACGCTGGGATCGTCCAAATAGAAACGCATCGATCCCGACATCAAACGAAAGTGAATCCTTTGTCCGCCATTCATCCACTTGTGTGGAACACTGGGACAAGCACCAATTCTATTGCCGGATGATTAATCTTCTCCGCTCAATTCAACGCTTTAAGCTTTGGGTAAGCTTGATTGATCCTTTCTCAACAAAATGAACCGAGATTAACCGCAGTCGCGATCATTTTTTCAATACATCTGTGTCAATAACGGCACCATGCGCATTTCGGCCTATTCCGTATTAAAGAGTATCGTACACGGCACCGTGGAGTTGCCAGAGGGACGCTTGAAGCAAGCGGTTCTGCGCGAACTGTTTGATCAATTGGCCTCGGTCATGAAACCTCTGGCGCTGATTACGGCGATTAACAGTACGGTCGTGACCCTGATCTTTGCGCAATTCACCTATTGGTGGCTGGCGCTGATCTGGTGGGGACCGATCCTATATTTCTCCTACTTCCAGTACAAAGGCGCGATCTTGATGGCCGCGGTGCCGAAAGACGCCAAACTGTCGGGCGGCTTTTTGCGGAAAGGCGCACGTAACAATTTCTTGTTTGGCGCCTGGTGGGCGTCGAGCTGTTTGATCTTTGCCGGGCCGGATCCAGCGGCAAACATTACCCTCGCCGCGCTCTCGGTCGGGATGTGTGCTGCGGCCGCAGCGTGTCTTGGGTCCAATGCGGGCATGTCTGGACGGTTCCTGGCGGGCGCTTTGCCGGTCACGGTGTTTTCGCTGTTCTTCATTGACGGCGCCGCCGCGACGATCACGTCGGCCATGGGCGGTACGCTTGGCATTACCATGGTCTACATGGCGCACCTCAAATATCGCGACACGGTCGAGATGCTGCGCGTCCGCCTCGGTCTGGAACTCTCCAAAGCCCGCCTAGAGTCGGCGGTAAAGACGCTCGGGATTGGTCTCGAGATCAAAGATAGCAGCGATGAAGTGGTCTTCTCCAACGCCAATATGGAGAAGAACCGCGAAGCTGTTGCCATGGGGGGTCGCACCCGCGAAGGCTTCTCGTTCTGGGAGGGACGCTATTATCGCCAGACCGAGTTTAACGGAGTCGAAGGCGATAAAATTGAACTGATTGAAGATGTCAGTTCGCTGGTGGAGTCTCAGCAAGAGATTTTACAATCACGTCAACAGGCCGAACAGGCGCTGCAAACCAAGTCAGCCTTTTTCGAGTCGATTTCGCGTGAGGTGATTTATCCGATCAAGACGATCATGCGCTATGCGCGCCTCTTGCAGCCAGATTCTCGCATCAAATTCGACCAAAAAGAACTCGGTAATTTGGCGAACTTGATCATGAATGCCTCGAAAGACCTCGAGCGCCTAATGTCCTCAATGACGCGCCACTCGCTGGACGATAACCAATATCTTGTCGATGCTGAAATGGTGCGCTTGCGTGAAATCTTCCACGAAGAGCTGTCAGGAATGGCGCAAGGCACGCTGTCGGCCCAACACGTTAAAGCGATCTCTGATGCGGTGCCCGAAGCCTTATTGGTCAAGTATTCGGCGAGCGGCTCGCTGACGCGGGCACTGGGCCAAATGTGTCTCAAAGCGCACCGGACCGTCGGCGAGCGTGGGCGCATTTCCTTGCACGTTCGCGCCATGCCGGATGGCTCGGGCGCCATTTGCTTTATCGTGCGCGGCCTGTATCGCGATGGCGTGCCCGTGGCCAAGAACCAAATCATCGTGACACACCCGGAACACCATGAAGACGTGACACTCGACGCGTATGCGTCCTACATGTCCGCGACGCATATCGAGAACCTAGGTGGTCAGTATCGCGAAGATTTGGATGGCGATAAATCCGTCAACTTGATTGCGATTGTTCCATCTGATCATGTTCAAACAGGCGATGCGCTTAAGGCATTACCCGCGGCAGCAGTCGCTCATTAAACGCACAAATGGTCGAAACGGCCTCATGCGAGAAGGTCGATCCGGTATGGAACGTGTTCTTTTCGCCCTGCATACCGTCCATGGTTTGCAACAGACCTGAGCGAATACGATCTGCCGAATAAGTCGGCATATATTGCCAAATCGCCTGCTGAACGATGCGCGGGTTTTTCGCCCCACGCTGTTCGGCGTCAAAGGTCACAAGTTCTGCGAGCTCCTCTTTTGAATACGCGCTCGAAAGCTGGCCCACGGTAAATAGTTTCTGGCCTTCTTCACTCTCACATTCATACCGGTGGAAGAGGAGCTTACCGTCGTTTTTGTCCGAGGCGCAGGTGTCGCTCCAGGAGTTGACGGGCGCGCTATGGGCCCAATCATCGACGGCAATGAGCGTCGTAGTATAGCCCGACCAGGACACGGACTCGGCAACATATTGCTCCGCCGCTGTTGGCTCAGTCATGGCACAGAAGTCGCCCATCGGAATCGTGTTGATCAAGACGTCCGCGCGATACTCGGCCCCCGATTGGGTCATGACGCGCACATGGTTTCCCTCTCGATCAATTCTGACAACCTTTTGCTCAAGCTGAATGTCCAGGCCGTCCCCAAATCGATCCCAAAAATGCTGCCAGCCGCCATCGGGCATAACCGTAAACTTCAGGAGGCCGGTGATCAGCATATCGAGATCCACCCATCGAAACGCGTGGATCAGGGGCAAACGGTCGAGATAGCCATAGCCGATGGACGTCACCACGCGGTGCATCATGTTTTCGATCTTGCCGAGATCATGCGCGCGCAGCCAATCGCGAGTCGATTGGGCGAATTCTGTATTGGTTGAAGAATCGCCTTTCAGCGCTTGCGCCATCAAGCGTCCTCGCAGCCTGGAATACTTGATCACTTGCACCAAGAAAGGTGGGCCGCTGCCATCGCGAATATAGTCCATTAGTTCGCGATCATCGATCCGTTGAGCTTTCAGGTAGTTGCGGCGAATCCCAAGCTTTTTCATCTGCTTGAGAATGTATTTATGTGACCAAACCGCGTAACAGGTGCCAAATTCGACAACATGATCCCCGATCTGACTGGTCAGGCATTTCCCGCCAATTTTGTGAGACGCTTCGAGAATTTTCACATGCTCGGCACCGCGATCTTTCAGCATACGCGCCATGGTCAAACCCGCAGGTCCGCCACCGAGAATCAAATGAGATGAAGTGCTCATAAATAAATACTAATCTACGCTCAGCTTTCGCATTGCAGTGAATTCGTTTACGTTTCGTATGCTAAGTTCGGGACATTCGGAGCACGGTCCGATGATGTAGCTTAGCCGCGTGGCGTATTATGGACCTCTTTTTCACTCTCCTCGCTACCGTCTTTCGGTCTTATACGAGCTTGCGTAGAGCGCGTGTTTGGACCGGTACAACTTACACGTTTAAGCCGCGCCCTTGGGATCGAGATCGCAATGGACAATTGTTCACGTCGCGCATTCCGTCGTATATCGACATCTCTTTGATTAAATTTTTTATAGAAACGCGCATGTCAGGCGTCGTGCGTCTGCATGGTTGGATTCCGATCGTGCTAAGCTCGGTACAAGTGCGCACTCAGCCGATCATTCCAGACGGCCCGCTGAGCATTCATACCCAAGTTGTCGGATGGCAGGATCAGTATGTCGAACTTTGGCACACCTGGCGGGATCAAGACGGCAATGAGGTCTTGCGCTCAATTTACCTGACCCGCGTCACGCATGCGAAACGCGAAAAGGTGACGGGCGCCGATATGCTCGTTGCGCTCGGAGAGGACGTTGTTGAACAGCCTTTGTCCGACATCGCGGCGCGCCAACTCTCTGATTATTTCCGGATCAAAGAGGCCAATCGACAGGCCGGAAAAGTATCCGCCGAATATGCCAATTCTTTAAAATTGAAAGAACAACCGTAACGGGATTCAAATTCAGATTTGATACCGCTGAAGCGTTCCCAAAAAGAGGCGCTCAATGGCTGTTCAACGCTCTAATAATCCGTTCTTTATTCGTGAGTCTCGTCTTGAGCTCAACGAAGGTCGTTTGCATGAAAAAATGGTCTCTGCTTTGTCTGAATTCGCAGACGATCCGTTTTTGACGACGGCCCTCCCGACCGGCCATTCACAAACCACAGACTTCAAGACCGCGCTTGAATCCGCCCAGAAGCTGGCAAACTATTTGCGCGTCGACCTGGGCTATGAAGAAGGCGATGTTGTCGCCATTCAGTCCCCGAACTGCACCTCATATATCGTCGCCATGCTAGGTGTTTACTTAGCCGGCCTCACGCTAACCAATGTAAACCCGCTTTACACGGCAGCCGAAACCCGCCGCCAGCTTAAGGATAGCGGCGCGCGTTGCCTCATCGGCTCGACCATCTTCTCAGAGATGATGGAAGACGCGATTGAAGGGACGCAAGTCGATCAAGTGATCGCTGTTTCGGTGACGGACTTCTTCCCAGGCCTGACCCGTCACATTCTGAACTTCTTGCTGCGTAAGGTGAAAAAGCTCGATCGCCCGTTTCAAGGCCCCCATGTCGGGCTTACAGACATCCTTTCTAAAGCGCCAAAGCATGTGGAGCTGGATGTCCGCCGGGTCGCCCATCTGGCGCCTGATCGCGACACAATCTACCAATATTCCGGCGGAACGACTGGCGTCTCAAAAGGTGTCCGCCTCAGCGAACAGGGTCTGATGAGCAACATTGCGCAATACGCCTTGGCTTGTCCTGACCTGTTGCATACGCAGCGCCAAACCATGTTGCTCGCGCTGCCCGTCTATCACGTGTTTGGTCTCCTGGCGTCGGTGATCGCGATCACCAATGGCGGACATCTTGTCCTGATCCCAAATCCCCGCCCGCTCACCAATATGAAGCCCGCTTTCAAAAAGTTTAAGCCGGACATTTTCCCAGGCGTGAACACACTGTTCGAAAAACTCCTCGAAGAAGACTGGTTCCTTGAGCACGGCACGAGCATTAAGAACACTATCTCTGGTGCGGCGGCGCTACACGACCATACGGCTCAGAATTGGAAGGCCGCAACGGGCTCCAATATCGTCGAAGGCTATGGCATGACCGAAGCGACAACGCTCATCGCGATCCGTGATCACGCGAAGAGCACCGCCAAAGGCTCCGCCGGCTTGGCCTTACCCGGGACCGAGATCGGTATTCTACGCAATGACCATGTGACCCGAGACGCTGATATTATCGGAGAAATCGTAATTTCAGGTCCACAAGTCATGAAAGGCTATCTCGGCCGCGAACAAGAAACCGAGAACGCTTATCATGGCGATTGGTTCAAAACCGGCGATATGGGCCGCTTTGATGCCAATGGAGAGCTCCACATCGTCGACCGCTGCAAAGACATGGTTTTGGTCAGCGGATTCAACGTCTTTCCGAACGAAATCGACGAAACGCTCGGAACCTGCCCGGGCCTCGGCGAAGCGGCGAGCGCTGGAATCAAGACCGAATCCGGCGCAGAAGAGCTGCACGCCTTTGTCGTCAAACAGGACCCTGAACTCACCGAAGAAGCGGTTCTAGACCACTGCCGGGCGCATCTAACGGGCTATAAAGTGCCGCGGCAGGTACACTTCATCGACGAATTGCCTAAGAACCCGATCGGTAAGATTCTGCGCCGCAAACTCCAGGATTGCCTGTAGGCCAAGCGGCCCGTGCCTTAATATTGCCCCATCTAAAACGGAATTAGACCATTGCCAGCGGGGTTTGTTGACATACACGCCCCCGCGAACTTGGTTAATATTGCTGATTGTTAAGCGGACCGTCCTTTCCCAAACATATAATATTCAATGGGTTGGACGTGCCGTATAAAGTTAACAGTCCAAGGTGGGATAATAATTGTGGTGAACTGGCCGACACGCCTTGCGTCTATTGCACGCCATCCAAGCACGTGGCTGATCGCCACCTGTTTGGTTCTCGCTGTTCTGCATCTTCGCAGCTCTCCAACTTTGCTGAGCCAGCTGCGTGCAGTGACAATGTACGACTATTCTCTCGCCATGAGCTTTGTCGGCGATGACCGGGACGTTGATGTCACGACCTTTCTGCCATCAGATGATGAGCGCCAAGACATCGTCCGCGAGAACATCATTTCCGGGCAGTTGCAGTTTGATGACCAAACAGATCAGTCCGGTCGGCGCGGCATGTGGTCTGGGGATCAGGGCCGCGAAATTCGCTATCACGCTCTCATCACGTCAAAGGAGCTGGTTTACTCGCTCGATCCTTCCCTACAGGTCCCGCAATTCCTCCCGGAACAGTACAATCAATATCTGGTCGAAGAAGAGGGTATTCAGGTTGGACACCCGGAGATTCGCGAACTCTGGTCGAGCATCCAGCCCGACGATAGCCGCGAATTGGTGCCTGTGCTCAACGCGATCTACGACTATACGTATGAAGGGATTGAAGGGGCGCCATTTAAAGGGTTCACAGATGCGCTGACGGCGCTCCGGCTCGGCCGCGCCAGCTGTAATGGCAAAGGCCGTCTCTTTGTTGCCCTCGCCCGTACGAATGGCATCCCAGCCCGCTTGGTCGGCGGTGTTATTCTCAATGAAGGTTCGAAAAAGACCTCGCACCAATGGCTTGAAGTCCTTATCGAAGGCCGCTGGGTCCCTTTTGACCCAACCAATGGTCATTTTGCGACGCTGCCGGAAAACTATCTGCGGCTTTATACGGGCGACCACGCCCTGTTCCGTCACACACGCAATATCAATTTCGACTACCTGTTCACGATTAAGCCGGTCAGTCAGTCGCCCGCACTGTTCGAATTCGACGAGAATGAGCCAACCTTGAATCGCTTTAACGCGGCCCAATTGATGCGCCTGACCGGTCTGCCAGAAGAAATGATCGGGGTTTTCCTGCTCTTCCCGCTCGCTGCTCTGGTGACGATTTTCCTACGCAGCGTGGTTGGCCTTAAAACGTTCGGGATCTTTATGCCGATGCTGATCGCAGCGGCCTGTGTGAACACGGGCCTTTGGCTCGGGCTTGCCACCTTCTCCGGTATTGTCGCCTTCGCGATCATCATGCTGGCCTATTTCAATCAGTTCAACGTGCTCAAAATTCCGCGCCTCGCCGCCGTGATTACGATCTGTACAGTCTTGTTTGTCGGCGTGTTGCTCTGGCTGGGCCATCGCACCAATATGCAATTCGGTATTCTGGCGCTTTTCCCAGTCGTGATCATCTCTTTCCTGGCC
>CBDIHJ010000020.1:0-19098 GCA_965279045.1 Henriciella sp.
TTGGCAATGCCCGCGCCTTCTTGGATGCAGCAGATGCCGGCGAGGACTTTTCGGATTTTTGCTGGGGCTTCGTCGATGGCAAACCAATCCTCGGGCATCTCGTGAATTACAAAGACGGTCCAACCAAAACCGATATTTCAGAAGCATGTTCAAAAGCGCTGAAACAACGTGGCCACAAATTTGTCGGTCCGACCATTGTCTATGCCTGGATGCAAGCCTGTGGTCTCTACAATGATCATGAAATCGGCTGTGTCCGATTCAAAGAAGTTCAGGAGTTCACCCGATGAAGTCAATTTTTGCGATCGCGACGGTTTTAATCCTCGCAGCATGTGTGTCGAATACCGAGTTTGATCGAGATCGCGCCTATGCCAAATGCGAAGCCATCGGGCAAAAGACCAGCCGGGACCGCTGTATCGCTGATGCGATCAAGCAGGCCGAACGCGAACGCGAGCGCGAAAATGAGCGTTTGGAAGAGTTTCAAGACGATGCCGACCGCCGTGAACTTGGCCGAGAAATCGCAGGCGCGGGCGACGGCTAGCACACCCTTTTCAAGCAAAGGCAGCGCTCATGCCCTAGTTTGAACAAAGTCTACGAGCAAGAGTGAGTGATCACTCACGGAGCTTACAGAATGAATAAGACTCAACTCGCTGCCTTGGCTGGCTTCGCCCTCGCCTCTTGTGCTCCGAATGCACATACCATCGAACCCGATCTTGTGCCCTGGCAAGAAGTGCTTGCGACAGAGGGCTTAAGCGCGGCTGAAGCCAATCTCAGGGCTCGCCCTGAAGCGCCCGAGACAAGCTTTGCATTAGGCGCCGTTCAATTCTTGCGCGCGAGCGAAGCGATCATGCAGGTGCGCTATGACAACGCGACCACACCGCTAGAGATTTTACCCGGCATGCGGAACCGATTACCGGCCAATCCGGATGCTGAGTTCGATCCCGCCTTCATCGAAATTGCCATGCTGCAAGCGCTGGAGCATTTGAGCCGAGCTGAGTCCAGCCTTGAACAGGTTGCAGGCGAAGCATTCGCGATCGAAGTGTCGATGGCGGACATCTGGTTCGACGTGAACGCCAATGGCAGCCGCGAAGCTTGGGAAAATGGCCTCGCGGTTATGGCTGATCTGAACGCAGAACCGAACGCCGACTTTGACGGAGTTATCCGCTTCGACAGCGCCGATGCACATTGGCTGAAAGCTTATGTCCACGTCATGTCAGGCATGGCAGAGCTCACGCTTGCGGTCGATCCAACCACAGCGATCAAGACCGTTTATGAAGGCCGGGCTCAGCTAGATGCGCTCGGCGAGATAGAGGGAATGTTTCTGGACAATGAGACGATCGACACGCTGGCAACAGTCCTGCTCACTCTGCGTGGAGTTCCAGATGCGACACGTACCCGCGCCGCCCATCAACATTTCCGGAATATGATCACCGAAAATCGCGCCTTCTGGACGGCGGTGGAACAGGAGACTGATGACGATCGGGAATGGCTGCCAAATGTCAGTCAAACCTCGGCCTTCGGCGTCGAAGTTGACGAAGACATGGCGCAAGGTTGGCAGGACGTATTGGTTGAGATTGAACGCCTTTTGGATGGTGAGACGCTGGTCCCGTATTGGCGATACAATAATGGTTACAATGCCGAGACGGGCGTTGGCGTAAACCTCGCTAAGTTTCTTCAAAACCCAGGCGATATGGATGTGATTTTGTGGCTCCACGGCGCTGGTGCCGCGCCGTATCTTGAAACCGGGGATCTAGCCCAAATGCAGGCTTGGGATCGGTTTACTCAGATGACCCGCGGTGACGGGTTGATGTTTGCGGTCTGGTTCAACTGATTCTTACCGCGCGGGATGTCTCGACGCGTCTGAATGGAACGCCTAGTGTGACGGCAAATCAGGAGTAAAGAGTCGCACGAAGCGACATAAGAGGCCTTGCCAATGATCACCCCCGTAATTTCGGCCACCGGTCTGTGGACCCCAGCAGAATCGGTTTCGAACGAAGAACTCGTCGCCAGTTTCAACGCCTGGGCGGACAAATGGAACGCTGAACACGAAGCAGACATTGCGGCCGGAACGGTCGAAGCAAAGACGCATTCGAGCGTTGAGTTCATCGAAAAGGCGTCCGGGATCAAATCTCGCTTTGTTGTCAATAAGTCAGGGATCATCGACCCAAATATAATGCGCCCAGACATTCCTGAGCGCCCAAACGAACAGATTTCGGTTTTGGCTGAGATTGCGGTGAACGCGGCGAATATGGCGCTCGAACGTGCCGGGCGCGATCCGAAGGATGTCGATGCTGTGCTTTGCGCCGCGTCGAATATGCAACGCGGGTATCCTGCTATGGCGGTCGAAATCCAGGATGCTCTAGGCATTGAAGGCTTTGGTTTTGACATGAATGTCGCGTGCTCATCAGCGACGTTTGGTATTCAAACCGGCGCTGATTTTGTCCGCTCGGGCAGCGCCAAATCGGTGCTCATGGTCAACCCGGAAATCTGCTCAGGCCACCTCAATTTCACCGATCGCGACAGCCACTTTATTTTCGGAGATGTGGCGACGGCAGTCTTGATCGAGGCCGAAGATATTGCCCCGGCGGCGCACTGGAAAATTCTTGGGACTAACCTCAAGACGCAATTCTCGAATAATATCCGGAACAATTTTGGCTTCCTAAATCGCTGCGATCCGGACGGCATTGGCGCGACCGATAAGCTGTTTGTGCAAGAAGGCCGCAAAGTGTTCAAAGAAGTTGTCCCAATGGTCGCCAAAATGATCATTGAAGACCTCGAGCGTTTTGAACTTGAAGCATCACATCTGCGCCGCATGTGGTTGCACCAAGCCAATGCGAATATGAACCGTCTCATTGCGTCAAAAGTGCTGGGACGTGAGGCGACGGCAGATGAGAGCCCGACTGTGCTCGATACATACGCGAATACCAGCTCGGCGGGTTCGATCATCGCCTTCCACAAAAATAGTGAAGACATGCAGTCCGGCGACAAAGGGCTGATTTGTTCGTTTGGTGCGGGCTATTCTGCGGGCACGGTGTTTGTCGAGAAAGCCGCTTAAACCGGCTCAATCGCTCCATCGTCCAGCACCGCGTTCCCGACACTCTGCCGCCCATAAAGCAGCAAGAGCGAGACAAACGCGATGCTGGTCGCCTGGGAGGAAAACAGTTCCAGCATTAAAGCGAAAAACCAGGCAGGCAGGCTCTGCGCCGGTCGCGCCTGCGCATGAGCGCCAACTGTGGCTTTGAGGTCCGCGCGTGCGGCCGCGATTTTCGCTTCCAGGTCTGCGCGGCGTTTGGCGAGCCCTAATTCATTCTGTGCGTCTCGGTAGGGTTTTTGGTGGGTGCGGCCCGCGGCTTCGACACCAGCCAGATAGGCTTCCAAACCGGCGATTGATCGCGTGTCAGCTGGAATACCCCCCAGTTGGCGGGTCCATTGCGCGATTTCTGCCTCGGTGACCGCGCGCAGATCATGCGCGCTTTGCCACGCGGTATGTTGCCCGTCCGCATTATTGACCATGTAAAGAGTCGTCCCCGCAACACTCGTTCCAGCCCCCGCAAGCGCAAAGACCAAAGCCCGGGCCGCCTCTCCGCGTCGTCCCCCAGAGACATGCCACCAAAAAAATGTGAACCCCCCAAACGAACAGACTGATGCGATCACACCGCTCCAGCCCCAAATTTGGGCTTGGGTCGGGTCAATGACGCCAAGGCTAAAGGCTTGAAAGTTGGCGAACCCAGAGAGCGCGGCGGCGGCCAATCCGGCGCAGAGGAAAATGAGGGCGAGCAGCGAGATAATGATCCGCTCGCCCCATTTCCCGCCATCGACTGGAGCGTCGGCAATACGTTCCGGCGGCGGGAGAACTTCTTCGACCCATTCCGACGCTTCGGCCTGCGGTGTGGCAATAGGAGCCGGGATTTCAATTTCGACCAAGGCCGTCTCAACCGACTCATCTACGGGCTGATTTTGAGGCAAGCGCGGCTCAATCGGAATGATTTCAGCTTCTGAATAGGGTTCGTTGTTCCATTCCGAAGCGTCCGATTTTTCCCGCAAGTAGGCGAGAAGGGGACCTTCTGTCCCACAGGCGCCGCACTGCACACGACCCCGCGCCAAGGACAATTTCAGTCCACGCGTCGCCCCGCAGCCTGGGCAATCTTCGAACGCAACGCCGCGATCATCGAAAGCTTCTTCTAGGCCTGCCCCACGCAAAGCCTCATCCAATACGCTTGAAGTCGTAACAATCGCGCTCATACTCGCCCAGACCCGGTAGTTGATCTCTATTTGTTCTTATTATGTTTCATTTTTGGTTTCGTCAAGCGCGCCGTTTGCGTCAAGGTCAGGAAATTAACTCGACGCCAATCGATCTTGGCCATATACGTCATACTATGACACGCATGAGAGCTCGCACACCCGCCACCGGAAAGCGCCGTTTACACCGCCGTCGTTGGCGACACGCAGACAGTGTAAAACCTAGCCGCGAAGAACTCATCCAGGCCGCTGCGGACGAAGCGCAGCTTAATGGTAAAAGTCTCACCGCAATCCGGAAGCATGTTTTGAACTTGCTGCTCGACGCACCAAAGCCCCTCACCGCTTATGAAGTGCTGGCCTCATTGGATGGCGTCGGTTCAGTCTCTCCCCCCACAGCGTATCGAGCCCTCGATTTCCTGGTTTCGCTTGGATATGTCACGCGCGTTGAGAGCCTAAACGCCTATATGGCGCTCGACCTCGGCCCCAGCGATGTGCCGCTCGCCCTGTTCGTTTGTGAGACATGTGGCCAAGCTGAAGAGATTACTGCGCCGGACGCAGTGGTCAGCTTGATCAGCGCGGTTGCGGATAAGGGCTTTGGCGTTAGTCAGGCCTCGCTGGAAGTGCGCGGAGACTGCCGCGGAAAGCTCGGATGCAAAGCTTGGAGTGAGAGTATCGTCTCGCCCGATGCCTTAGGATCGATCGACCAAAACGGCCACGAATAAGGCCGGCTCCTCTCCTTCGACCGCCCAAGCATGGTTGGTCGCGCGTTGGATCACAACGTCACCAGGACCAATGACAGTTTCTTCCTTATCCAAGATCAACCGCACACGCCCTTTGACCAAGATGATCGCATCTAAAGTATGCGTGGTGTGCATGGCCGGGTGCTTTGATGTATCCGGCTGATGATCCCCAGCGCCGATCGCAATAAAGGCTTGCCGCGTTAGATCGGCAATCATTTCGGGAGGCGCACCTTCCGGTGTTGGACCTGAGGTGAACCAACGAATTTTCACTTTCCCTTGGTCGGGCGACAGAATGGGCGTGCCCGCCCCTTTATCATCACACGGTGCAGGGTCGAGCGGGCCGGTGGCATCATCATGCCAAATTTCCAACAGACCACCGAGATCGCCGGTGCGAAATTCATCCGCCGGTCCTCCGTCGATCATGATGTGGGATTTTCCATCCGCGTCATTTGCGGTGACCACGCGCCGAAGCCCCGACAACATCTCGTCCATTTTTGACATATCTCTTCCTCCTCAATCCAGTATCTCTTCGACTGGTATCCTCAATCTTAGACACATTTTTAAACCGGGCGCGACCATGCTTGACGAGAGGCGGGCTTTTTTCGTACACGAGCGCCTGAACGGAGACTTTATGTTTAGCCAATCCGAGGCCCGGTAGAGGCCCATTCGTTTCTCAAACGATGGGCCCAGAAACAGACCAACGCCCTGACCTAAAAATCGGTCAGACTGTTTCAATGCGCGCTCGACGCGCAAACTCGGATAAACAACAATGGATATCTCTCGCGCTGAACAGCGCATTCTCCACTTGCTCGCGCAAGGCGGGCGGATTGAAATCGTGCGCGGCGACAATCGCAAAGTCGAGCGGGTCACCTGCATCAATCGTGATGGCTGGCGCGCTGCGGGGTTCGACGTCTTTCTGTTTCGGAAGCTGAAACGGCGCCGGGCGATCGCCTCCAAGCAGGGGCAACCCTACCGGATCACCAGACGGGGTCTGGAATTGGTTCGATCAGAACTCGATAATCGATAGTCTTGGACGGGAGAGCCATAAAAATGTGACTCTCCCGTCACACTTTCTAACAATGCTGTTAGGGTCGAAATTGTCGCCTTTTCTCTCCTGAGAACGAGTCTTAACAGACTAGTAAGACGAAACACGTCCTAATTGAGAAACACACCCATCTGGAGGCCTTCAGAATGATCCCTCGCTCCGTCGCGATCCCTAAAAACTGGAAAACATTCAATTTTGCGAGTTTCTTCTCCGCATTTTTGTATCCGGCATTGGGACTCGCCACGCTGATCACGATGATCATTCTTGGACTGGCGATTTCCGGCCTCACCTTGCGTTGGTATTATCTCCCGCTTGGGATCGGCGTGGTCCTATTCTCGATCTTTGTTTGCAATGCAGGCATCGGCCCTCTGCACCGGATCATGCAGCACAAAGCCGGAGAGCTGCGCGCCCCCGGCCAAGTCGTGACGATGATCAACTTGATGATCGCCATGCAGGGCACAGTGCGAGATTGGGTCAATTATCATAGCCAACACCACCGCTTTTCAGACAAACCGGGCGATCCGCACAATCCATTTGAATCGAAACGCTGGGCTTGGGTGGGTTGGATCATTTGGCGCGACGCTAAAGATATGATGCGCCCGATGCCAATGTGGCTGAAGAAGCAACCGATCGTGGTTTGGATGGACGGCTTTTACAATTCTATCTCTTTGGTGCTGCACCTGTTCATCCCGGCGCTGATTTATTTGATCGTCTGGGCCGCAGGCGGATCTTTGGTCCTTACGGCAATTTGCCATGCCTGTTTCGTCATCGGCCGCGCCATTCAGTTTCACGCCACAGTCTACGGCATCAACGTGCTGGGTCATTTGCCCACGCCGAAATGGGCCGACCATGTCATCGGGCTTCTGACGGGCGGTGAGGCGTTCCACGATCACCACCATGACGAGCCGCAAAGTGCGCTTCACCGCCCGCGCAAGGGCCTGTGGAACCGAATTGTCGATTATAATGGCACCATCCTTCTCGTTTATGAGAAACTCGGTTGGGTCAAAAATCTCAAGATTGCGCCGCAATTCGCATAAGCGTCGCGCGCGCTCGATTTAATTTTCGGACAAATTTGACGCGACCGTTTGGGGAACGAACGGTCCGTTTCGCGAAATACGCGTAAATTGGTTCATTCCGGAACAGCTTTGCAAACAGCCCCCTAATAAGGTTTCCGGGCTTGTGTTCAATTTTCGAGAAAATTCCTCAATCGAGCTGAAACCGACTTTAATTCGGAGCCTGTATAGAAGCGTCATGGTCGCAGAAGCGACTTGTTTAACCGTATGAAAGTGGTTGGAAAAATGACGCAGAATGCTCAATCTCTAAGTGTGCGGGGGCCTGATGGGCGCCCGCTCACGCTGGCAGACTTGCCAAAACCAGGTATCACTCGCTGGGTCACACGTCGCAAAGCCGAAGTCGTTGCGGCGGTTTCTGGTGGTCTTCTCTCGGAAGAAGAAGCCCTCCGTCGCTATGATCTCAGTGAGGAAGAATTCTCCGGATGGCGCTCGCTTTATTCAAAGCATGGTCGTAAAGGCCTGCGCACGACGCGCGTTCAGCAGTACCGCTAAACGCCCTCGGGGATATTCAAATCTCTTTAGGTGAGCTCGGCTCACCGTTAAAGCGCCGTTTACGACGCCGCCCGTATAGATATTCGGGTATGCCCGCTTCTGCGTCGGGCGAAGGTGTTGTTTATGAGCGCGAAAGACCGAACGCCCACCACGCGTCTCTTGGCCCTCGCCGCTTTCCTTCTTGCGGCGGGGCTTCTTTCGTTGCGCGCGTATGACTTGTTCGGGGCGGTAAAATCTGAGCCTGTTGGCAATTCGGTCGAACGTGAACTGACCTATCTTCTCGAACCGATCACCGGAAGCGATCGCGTGCGCGTTTCAGTCACCGGGCGAACGCCAAAAACAGTGCTCATTATGGTCGACGGAGATATCGCGACCGATCTGCGCCCTTTGCGGGCGCGCGTCGAGAATGTGCTAACCGCCTCGATCGGATTTGACGCAGAAACTGACACGCTAACGCTGTCCCAATTTCCTTTTGCCCGCGGTGTCGGTGGTAAGCTCACGCCGTTTCAAATCGCAGAGCTTACCGGTCTTGGTCTGTTATCTCTTATATTACTGATCTCGGTGCTGACCCCACAACGCACGCGCGAGATGATGGCGAGCGCACCCGAGCCTCGCTTACCCGATCCTATGATGTCTCGGACACCTCGATTGCCTGCGCCTGCACCGGTTCAAGCCGAACCCAGTGAATTGAACGAAGCGTCAACGCTTGCCGAGGCTAATCCGAAAGAGACGGCGAAGCTGGTTAAAGGCTGGATGTCGTATGCGGAGGACTAGATGACCCTACCTGCCCTCGCAGCCAGTCCGTCTTCGAAAGACGGGATCACGCGCAGCGCCATGCTTATGCGTGCGCTCGGGGCCAAAGCCTCTGCGGTATGGTCTGAACTCTCTCCCGATGAAGCGTCGCGACTGAGCGCAGCGATGCAAACGTTGCCGGAGGATGACCACGCCGAGCAAGCGGCCTTACAACATTATGTGCACTCCATGCGCGCGCCCACACGGAACAACGCTCGGCCATCGACCTCTGTATGGGCCGCTCTCTCACATTGCGACGGGACCTTTTTGGCAAGCTTGATCCAAAACGAAAGCCCGCAAATCATTGCGCTGACGCTGTCTCGCCTGTCCCCAGAAGCCGCCGCCGAAACCGTGCGCGCGCTGCCAAAATCACTGGCGACAGAAGCGCTGAAACGGGTGCTGAATTTAGCTGATGTGCATCCGGCAGCCCTAAAGGCGCTGGAAGCCTCTCTGGAGCAGCAACTCCAACAAAAACAAGCGCACGATTTGAACGGTGGCCACGAACACGTCGCCCGTATTTTCGATCAATTGGTTGGGGGTTCGGAAAGCACGCTTCTGGCCTCTCTCGACAGCGCAGAGCCAGGATCCGGCGAAAAGATTCGTGCGCTCATGTTTACGTTCGAAGACTTGGCCAAGCTCGACCCCGCCAGCTTGCAGACGATTTTGGGGAATATTGATCGCGCCGTCTTAACCCTCGCGCTAAAAGGCGCAGAAGCATCCGTGGCTGAGGCCTTCTTCGCGAATATTACACAGCGCGCCGCGAGTCTGTTGCGAGAAGAGATCGCCAGTACGGGACCTGTTCGCCGCAGCGAAATCGACGCCGCACGAGCCGATGTCCTCAGCGTTGCAAGAGCGCTTGTGAAACGCGGCGATCTCTTGCCTCAGGGCACGGATGACGAGTTGATTGAATGAAGCGACGAATTGAATCCCTAGAGCCGTTTCCGTTTCAGAGTGATTTCAGCGCGCCAGCGCCGAAGACCAAAGACACGATCTCAATGGACACATCCGAGCTCGCGCTCTTGCTTGCGGACGCGCAGGCGAGCGGCGCAGCGATCGCTCGTAATGATATCCTGGCCGTACAAGCCGAACGCCTGGAAAAGACGTCCTCTGATCTGAAAGCGGTTCTATCCAGCATTGTTGACCTTGCGGCCAGCCTAGAGACCGCGGCTATCGATGAGGCCGACCGCGCGGATGCCCTCGAACGCGTGCGCCGCCTCGCCGCAGTTGTGATTGATAGCCAAGGTGACTTATTTTCTGAACAAAGCTAATTTGTTCATTTCTCGGCAACCATTCACAGCCACCCTGATTTTCCAGGCAACTTCGAGACCACATTTCATGACCACCAACCGAGCTTTAGAGAACACGCTCATGGATGCGCCCGTCCAGGTGGATATCGTTTTGGGTGAGGCGCGTATGCCGGTGGAAGAGCTGATGTCACTTTCAGAAGGCGAGATTGTCGAGCTCGAAAACCAAACCACTGACTTAGTCGATATTTACGTTTCGGACCGACTTATGGCCCGCGGTCGCTTGGTTATTGCTGATGGCCAACTCGGTGTCACTTTGAGTGAAATCGTCGATTCCCGCCCGCAGAGCTTTGCCTGAGTGGGTTAACAGCGCGCACCGGCCGCGCGGGTGAAAACCTGTCCATAAACGCCGCCAATCTGAAAAAACTAACAAATTAACAGATTCTGTTAACCATTTCGGCTCAACACTCGATTCTATAAAGTGGAGTGTGCTGTATGCGAATGAAGATGTTTGCCGCTGAGTCATTAGAGGCAGCAAAGGCATTAATCTTCGCGGAAATGGGCGATGATGCGATCATCCTGTCCGAACGCGAAGTGCCTGGCGGTGTAGAAGTCCGAGCAGCGACCGATAAAATGGGCGGCGGTATGGTGCCCAGCGAGTCGCGGATTTTAACGAGACTGGGGGCCAACCCGGCGCCGAGGCTGGTTGAAAGCCCGATCCGTAATCGTGTTCGCGACTCGCTCCTTTGGCATGGCGCCCCGCAACGGTTTGCTGATCGCATTGCAGATGCTGGCTTGACCGGTGGCTTTGAGGGCACTGAGCCGAGCTCTGCTCTAGCCGCCGGACTGGAGAGCGCCATTACGTGCGATCCGATCCCGCCCGTCCCCCACCGCAACATTGTTTTGGTCGGCGCGCCAGGGCATGGCCGCACCGCGACCGCCGCCAAGCTCACCCGCCGTGCCGCTGTCGCGAAAGCGGAAGTACTTCCGGTCGCCGCAGACTTAGATTTGACCGCCGGCGGCGCCCAACTCGCAGCTTATCTTGAAAAAGAGCAGAACCAGATCCGATCGGTGACCAATCCCGACGATTTGTTTGCGCTGCTGAAGACCATTAAAGAAGAGAATAAGCGCTGCATCATTGATATGCCGGCGATTATCCCCTTCGACCAGGAAGACATGGCGAGCCTGCAGGACTTGCTCGCCGTGATTGATGCCGAACCGGTGTTGGTGATCAGCGCCGAAGGGCATCCGGAAGATCTAAGCGAGGCCGCAAGAGCCTTTGCAAGATGTGGAGTGAGGAGAGCGATCGTAACCAAGCTGGATGTGACCCGCCGAAGAGGCGGAATCGTATCAGCGCTCATATCAGCAAAAATTGCATTCTCGCACTTGGCCATCACCCCGTTCATCGGTGGCGGCCTTGTTCCTGCGACCCCATCAAGACTGGCCCAGCTGCTGACAGAAGACGCACCGGCCCATGTCGCATTGAAAGGAGCCGCATAATGAGCTTCCTACTTCCTAAATCGCAAGAGCGACCGAACCAGCGCCCGCCGCGCCGGGTCGAGCCCGCTTCGATCATCGCCGTCGGATCCGGCAAAGGTGGCGTTGGTAAGACATTCATGTCGATCACACTGGCCAGCGCCATGGCACAAGCCGGTCGCCGCACGCTTCTCGTCGATGGCGATCTCGGGCTTGCCAATGTTGATGTCCAACTCGGCATCGCACCAGAAACGGACTTAGCCGCAGTTATTGCAGGCTGGGTTGAACTTGAAGATGCGGTCACACCCGTGGATGGTGGATCAGGCGCGGGTGGCTTTGACGTGCTTCCGGGCCGATCCGGTTCCGGCGCGCTCGCCGAACTATCATCAGAAGAAGTCGCCCGCCTCGCAGCTGGCTTGTCCGCGCTCGCGCTGCAATACGACCAGGTGATTCTGGACCTCGGCGCAGGCATCGAAGCCAACTGCATGCGCCTCGCCCGCGCGGCAGACAAAGTGTTGATGGTCATTACAGATGAACCCACATCGATGACAGACGCTTATGCCTTCATCAAAGTTTTAAAGGGCTATGCCCCGAGTGTAGAGCAAACCATTGCGATCAATCAGTGCGAAACCCGCTCAGCTGGGCAGAACACCTTTTCCGCAGTGGCGCAAGCGTGTCAGACCTTCCTTGGGTTTAGACCGCAACTGGCCGGAACGGTTATTCGCGACGATGCCGTGCGCGAAGCCATTCGCAGCCAGAGAACGTTAATATCAACAAACGCGTCTTCACAGCCCGTGCAAGACGTTATCGCCATTGCTCACACGCTCCTCGGGCGGACCGGGCAAGATCTGCATTCTTAAGAGGTGTGAATAAAATTGTCGTTTCGAATCCGATTGTTAAATCTTCGGTTACTTTCATTACCTAGATTCACAATGGTTAACGATCACGCTAGGAATGCGAATAGACTGATTCGGGGAGCTGAATATGCGAGTCTTACTAATTGAAGATGATAATGCGGTTGCCCGTAGTATCGAGCTGATGCTCAAAGCCGCCGGCTTTAACATCTATACGACAGACCTTGGTGAAGAGGGCGTCGATCTAGGCAAGGTCTATGAGTATGACATCATCATTCTCGACCTGTCTCTGCCAGATATTTCTGGCTACGATGTATTGAAACAGCTGCGCATGGCGCGCGTCAACACACCGGTCCTAATCCTGTCTGGAAACCCAGACATTGAGGCAAAAGTGAAAACACTCGGCTATGGCGCCGACGATTATCTCACCAAGCCCTTCAACAAAGACGAGCTGATCGCGCGCATCACCGCCATCGTTCGTCGTTCTAAAGGTCACGCTGAGAGCGTCATCCGCACTGGCGAGATCTTGGTCAACTTGGATGCCAAAACCGTCGAAGTGAACGAAGAGCGCGTTCACCTGACCGGCAAAGAATACCAAATGTTCGAGCTGCTCAGCCTGCGCAAAGGCACTACGCTCACTAAAGAGATGTTCCTCAATCATCTCTATGGCGGCATGGACGAGCCGGAACTGAAAATCATCGACGTCTTTATCTGTAAGCTGCGCAAGAAGCTTCAGCAGGCCACAGGCGGCGAGCATTATATCGAAACGGTTTGGGGCCGCGGCTATGTCCTGCGCGATCCAAAGCCGAAGAAGGAAGCGGTCGCCGCTTAATTCCTTCGCTCCCCGAATAAACTTAAACCCCGATGCTCAGCGGCATCGGGGTTTGTTTTATCAACGAACGGCTCTTATCGACCCCTGGCTTTCTAGCCTCTTAGAACAACGGTCGAAGCTTACAATAGCAGGTCCGCCGCAAAGAAGGCGAAGAACCCGCCAACGACAAAGGCCGCGACGCTGATCCACCAGAGGATCCAGCCGATCCGTCTCAACCGATTACAGGCTTTGGCTTTTGCGGAGTCAGCAGGGCAAGGCATATTGCGGGCATGCCATTGCCAGGCACCCGAAGCAGCCAAGACCAATCCTGCGACCGTAAATACGATCGCTTTATTGGCGCCCATCCAAGTGATCCCCGGGACCGCCTCGATAATACCCGCCATCACGGCACCCATACCGACGCTGACCAAGAGTGCGGGCAAGGCGCAGCAAATCAGCGTTGAAACGGACGTGAAGAGCGCCAGAGTCGCCGGTAAAACGCTTGGCGGTTTGATGTCTGTGTCGAGGCTTGTCATGAAAGCTCACGCTCAATCGATACCATGGCATACCCTGATTTCTTGACCAGCGTTTCGACCTCGTCATCGGTCAAACTCGCGCCGGGTTTCAGCCCAACATGAATTTCGCCATTGTCGAGATCGACATGCACATTCTCGACCGCATCATTTTTGCCAAACACTTTGGTGACGGCACGCGCACAAAAGTCGCAAACCATACCTTTCACGTTCACGGTAAGCATCGTCGCCTCTGTCTGCGCCAATTCCGTTGGCTCGGTTTGTGCGACAGCGATGGGAGACGTGAAAGCGAATGCCAATGCCGCGACGAGTTTCAAAGAAGTTTTTTTCATTGCTTTGTCCTGTCTAAAATCTCACGATCCAATTTGCCATGAATCGCTCTGTTTCGGGGGTGTATCCAATCTCAACGAGTTGGACGTCATAAAAGAAGCGCACCAAAGGGGTGAGCGTGGTTGGCGTTTCACTTTCTGGTTGGTTCTCGACCTGCAGCATTAGCCAAGTGTGGAGATCACCATAGTCGCCAATATAAGGGGCAACACCAATTCGCGCCGCTTGTCGTAAAGTCTGATCAAAACCGAGGTCGTAGGCCAGCGCCTGATAGGACGTGAACCAGCGTCGGGTTTCCCAATCGGCCGCGACCCCCAAAAAGCCGGCCAAATCGACGCCGCCGTCTCCAAAGGCATCAGCCTGACCGATCCCACCTTTGAAGTAGAGATTGGCTTGGGAGTTTTTCTCGTTCCAGCGCTTTAGGAGCCGGTTGTATTGCACGCCAGTGAAATGCCAATCCTCGGCCCAATTGCGTTCTGAATAGAGCCCGATGGAATCCTGAAAGGTCGGCGAATAGTGCGCATGAATGGAAGAGAAGTCTCCATTATTTTGTTGCATCACCGTCGCGCCGCCTGGGTAAGATACGGGCCTAGCATTAGCCACGCTCGCACCAGCCAGACTGGCGATCACTGCGCACAAAGCGGCAGTTCCAAGTTTCATTGAATAGTTCCTGTTTGAGTTGATCCTAATTTCGCGGATCAAGCGCGCGGCGGCGGTGGCTCATACTCAAAAGGAAGACTGTCAGCTCGATCATTCAGCGGAGCATCCCAAGCCAGGACGCCTGGCAACGGTTGTTTGAAATCCGCCGGATAGAAGCTGATAACAGTTGTAGGGAGCGCCGCACAGCAACAGGACTCTTTGTGATATTGTGGCGTCTCGTTGTGCTCGGTCATGTCGGCGGTCATCATCATGTCGTGGCAAGGCATGTCCTCACCAGAAACATGATGTGAATCTGCAACCAACTCCGCCCGCAAGTCGCAAGGTTGCCCCACTGCGTCGAAGGTCAGCACAAGCGTCACAAACAGCCAAAGGAATGGGGTGACCAGTCTCATACTGTAAAAATACCGGTATGGCGCGGTCCTGACAATGGCCGCTTCTGACACAAGGCGGACACTATATAAACAGCGAAATTTTTTCCGCCTCATCCTGAGCGAACTCGAAGGACGAGGCGTTGGGCGATCGAACCACATCCTTCGACCCCAGACTGCGCAGGCGGAAGCTTCGCTCATCCTTCGACGTCGCTCAGGATGAGGAGTTGAGTTCAGGATTAGGGCCTGACGCGGCATCAAAAGGCCAAGCTTGGCAGCAGGTTGTGTTTTTGCTGTACTCTCGAAAAAACAAAAATCGGGAGGACTCAATGGGTTTACAGATAGAGCCGAGTGGACAAGCGTGCGGTGCGACCGTGACGGGCGTCGATCTGACCAAAGACCTAGACCCAGCCACTATTGGCGCGATCCGCGCGGCATGGCTCGAACATCTGGTTCTCTCTTTCCCCGATCAACCAATGAGCGATGATGATCTAGAACGGTTCACGCTCTATTTTGGGCCGTTTGGCCACGATCCTTATATCGCGCCGATCGAAGGCCGCGATCATATCATCGCGGTCAAACGCAAAGCCGATGAAACTGCGCCGATTTTCGCCGAAACCTGGCACTCAGATTGGAGTTTTCAGGAAACCCCGCCCGCCGGAACCTGCCTGTTTGGGATCACCATCCCACCCGTGGGTGGCGACACACTGTTCGCGAACCAACAAAAAGGCCTGGCAAGATATGCCCGAGGTGTTACGCGCCAAGGTGCACGGCAAACGCGCCGTCCATTCTGCCGCGCTCGGTTATAGCAAAGGCGGTCTTTATGGCGACAATGACCCAGGCGATCGTAGCATGGACATTCGTCCCTCAGACGAAGCGCTGGCCCACACATACCCATGATCTGATCCGCAAGCATCCCGAGACGGGTAGAGAAGCGATCTTCAGCTCCGTCGCTTACATCACGGGCTTTGAAGGCATGACCCCGGAGGCGTCGCGCGACTTGCTGATCGAGCTGTATCAGTGGCAAACGCGGCCCGAGTTCCAGTATCGCCATAGCTGGCAGAAAGACATGCTCGTCATGTGGGACAATCGCTCGGTCGTGCACATGGCGACGGGCGGTTATGCTGGGCATGACCGTTTGCTCCACCGCACAACGATCGGAGAGCGCGTGGCCGCCTGAGCGCGCTTTACGCGCCGTCGTCCGGCAGCACTTCGTACAAGACGATCAGATGCCCATCAAAGTCGACAAAGGCTTGCTCGACAAAATCAAAGTCAGCGCCGCTGGCGATTTTAGGCTCGGTCACGGTCAGCCCTAGAGCGGCGATCTGATCAAACTTGGCCGCTAAATCGGTGACCCCGATCACAACCGCGCTCATATGAGGTGCGTTGGACGGTCGCGTCAGGTCCATGCCTGCGAGCTCCGTCAGGGCCAGAACACGCGGTTCGCCTGGCTCATTCAAGGTTACGCCGCGGATCGGCTGCCCCGCTGGAATATTGAAGACGGGATAGGAGTATGACTGGTCAGAATACGTCGAAATATCAGAGGCTGTGAGCTCCAGAATATCTCGGTAGATGGTCAGCGATCGCGTCAAATCGGAGACCACCAGATTGGGGCGTTTAACATGTGGGTATTCAATCGCCGTAGATGCCGCCTGAGAGGCGGGCGACTGGTAAGATGCACACGCCGTGAGTGCGACAGTCAGCAGCCCAACACAGAACCCTTTTCGTCTCATTGGCCAGACCTCCCATCGCACGACCGAGACGGTGTTTCACCGCCCCACCTAAAAGATATATCTTTTATGGATGGAAATCGACAGAGGGTCCAGAGCGAAGAAAGGCTGATAAGCTATTCGTCTTCGTCGACCATATCCGCCCAAAAGACGTCAGCGCTGGCGCGGACCGCTTCAACCAAAATAAAGGCGACCGCTACGGAGAGCACCCACCACGCGGTACTGGCTTGGCCAGCCCAGTTCACCATTGCTTCAATCATCACCATGCCTCGGTCTTGCGCCGTTCATGGGAGCAATATGACGGTCACGTCTTAACGAGAGCTGAGTCAAATTCGGCGCCGATGAGGCAATTCGTAATCAAAATCGCCCAATTTCTTTACGCCTGACCCGTTTTGCGCAATCAGAGAGCGAATGACGATCCGAAAGCCTTCACGAAAGCCTCCCGCCCGCGTTTGGCAACGCATGTTGTCAGGCCGACGTTTGGATTTGCTCGACCCCTCACCAGTAGATGTCGAAGTCGAAGACATTGCGCACGGGCTTGCCCGCGTGGCGCGATGGAATGGCCAGACCAAAGGCGCGCATGCGTTTTCTGTGGCGCAGCACAGTGTGATCGTCGAAGCTTTGTGCGTGCAACTCGAACCGCGTTTGGATCCGCGCTCGCGCTTGTTGGCGTTGCTGCATGATGCCCCCGAATATGTGATTGGCGATATGATCTCTCCGTTCAAGGCGGTACTGGGCGATGGCTATAAAGACATTGAGTCTCGGCTCGCTTTTGCGATCCATGCCAGGTTCGGTTTACCCGCAGAAACGCCTGCGAGTTTGAAACGGTTGATCAAAAAGGCCGATAATATTTGTGCTTGGTTTGAGGCCACACAATTGGCCGGATTTTCCGAAGCGGAATCGGACCGCTTCTTTGGGCATCCACCGCGCGGTATTCATCTCACTCTGCGGCCTCAACCGACAGAGGAAGCGCAAGCTGACTTTATCGCGCGTACGGTCGCTTTACTGGCGCACATAGAGGCGCCTGCATGAGCCTGATCATCGGCTTATCCGTTGTGATTGTTGCCTATGACGGTAAGAAACCGCGCGTGCTCACCACGCGACGTGAGAGCAATTTGACAGGCCTGCCTTTCGGCGCTTTCGACCCTAACGAACATCGTACATTCGAACTCGCGCTGCGCGACTGGGTAAAAGAACAAACCGGCTTCCAGCTCGGATATGTTGAACAGTTGTACACGTTCGGAGATCGCGATCGTGAGAGTCCGGAAGCAACATTGCTCAACGCCCCTGCTGAGGCGCGTGTCGTTAGTGTCGGTTATCTCGCCCTGACCCCCGAAGCCGAGCGGCTTCCTGAAGCTTTTGAAGCGCGTTGGCGCGGATGGTATCGGCATTTTCCGTGGGAAGATCGGCGCGCAGGACAACCGCCCATTATTGACCGTGTCATCGCTCCGAAACTTGCGACTTGGGCGGCAGGAAATCCGGATCGCTTGAGCCGCGCTGAAAGTGCCTTCGGATTAAATGGCAATGACTGGCCCGACGAGGCGGGTGCTCGAGCGTTATGAGTTGCTCTATGAAGCCGGCCTGGTTGCCGAATGTGCACGTGACCGCGGCCTGCCGGAACCGGATGAGCAAATCGGCGAGCCCATGGCCTCAGACCACCGGCGGATACTCGCGACCGCGATCAGCCGCCTGCGCGCGAAGATTCGCTACCGGCCTGTTGTCTTCGAATTGATGCCGGACCGCTTCACGCTCACCGACTTGCAAAGCACCGTGGAAGCCATTCTTGGGCAAGGGTTGCACAAACAAAATTTCCGGCGCGCCCTTGACCGCACCGGCTTGGTCGAAGGAACGGGAGAGATGGAAAGCGGCACGGGCGGGCGCCCGGCTGAGCTTTACCGTTTCAAACGCGAAGCGTTACGCAAAACCGGGGCGCGCGGGCTCACCGCCCCCGTCGTGCGCGGTTAAGTCACCGTCGCTTTCACTTTAAAATGCGGCTGATCCCAGGCTCTTGTTTCCAAGATATCTTGCAGCGTTTCCATGGCGTCCCAGACATCGACAAACCGCACATAGAGCGGTGAGAAGCCAAACCGCATTGCGTCGGGCGCGCGAAAGTCGGGAATGATATTTCGGCCAATCAACGCCTGAACCACCGCGTATCCATCGGCATGGAGAAGACTAACGTGTCCGCCGCGCGGCTCTCCGATTCCTGGGGAAATCGGCTCCAGACCCAGCCGCTCGCCCCACCATAAACACAGGTCTCCGAGTGCACGCGCTTTGGCGCCGAGCTGAGGCAACTGAAATGCCTTCAAACACTTTCAGAGCGCCCTCCAGCGCCTTCAGTGATAGTATGCCAGGTGTTCCGGCGGCGAACCGCGCCGCGCCTTCAACAGGACGATAATCCGGGTCGAACGCAAATGGATCAGCATGGCCAAACCAGCCAGGTAATGGATTGCGCAATTGGTCTGCGATATCCCTCGCTGCGTAGATAAAAGCTGGCGCACCTGGCCCGCCATTCACATATTTGTAGGTACACCCTGTCGCGAGGCGCGCGCCATCTCGGGCAAGGTTGAGGTCCACGCATCCCGTCGCATGGCTGAGATCCCAAATAATCAGCGTGCCGGTCTCTCGCGCAATCCGCTCGAGCCCTGCAATATCTTCGATCACGGCCGTTCGGTAATTCACGACACTTTTAAGCAAGACGCCCCCTGTCGGAAGCG
>CBDIHJ010000021.1:0-9072 GCA_965279045.1 Henriciella sp.
ATAAACGTCGACCAGAGCTGACCTTGAGCGACGGCGTAACGAGCGTCCAGCGCCGTATCGAAGTTTGCTTGCATCAGACGCCTTAACTGCGGACCGCTCAGGCCATCGCTTGACCGGATCTGAGAGAAGAGCCGCATTCGATCTGCCGAGACATCAAACACCAAAGTCACGGTTGTCTCATCAATGACAAACGTTGCGCCATTGGCAGTCAGCCGCGCGTCCTCGTCTATGGCCACGACGATCTCGAGCAGGCGCGTGGCCGCCGCAACAGTATCCGGGACTGTTTCGGCTTCAGGGTCAGCCTCTGGCCCTGGATTGGCCTCTGGCGGTGGTGGGCTTTCAGACTCCGGAACCGGGTCTGAGTGTTGCGCAAGAGCGGGGACGGGGGCTGAGATTGCCCAAATCGTCAGGCTGATCAGTGTAACGCGCCAAAAATCAGATTGGGCCATCGAGACGTCTCCGGACTGGGAGCCGATATCGTCGCGCGCGAGGCGGCGATCAGCAAGGCGCATTTCGGATTTGCGCGATCAGTTCTTCGTGATCGTGAAAGATAAATGATTTGATAAATATTCAGGGCAGTGCTAATCTCTCGAGAATTGGGAGATACGAGATGCTGAAATGGATTTTGCGCCTCGGGGCAGGATTGATTGTCATTTTTGGGGCTTTGTTTTGGTGGTTGCTTTTGAGCGGATCAGATGCCCCGAAATCCGCGCCCGGCGTTTTTGAGATTTCTGATTGGCGGGATTTGGCTGCTGCACCGTCTGAGTCCCTGCCGACAGGCATTCGAATCCTTGAAATTGGTCGAGACGTGGCGCCCCCCTTTGCGGCACAGGCGGGCCGGTTCGGCGCACCGCTGGCGATGACTTATAATGCGGTCGAGGTCACGTTTCCTGACCAAGTAATGATTATTGGTGGCGCCGTGGATCGCGCCACCGCAGAAACCATGACCCAATCCGCCGAGGAATGGCGGTTCGACGATACCGCTTACGCGGCACTCGAGCAGGCCATGCTGTCGGCCAGCCAGGTACTCATGACGCATGAGCATCTCGATCATATCATGGCAATCGCCCGCCACTCGGACCCCGCAGCCTTAGCGCCGCGTTTGGTCCTAAACGCCCCGCAGGTTGGTGCCCTGCCCATGTTCGCGATCGGCGAGCTGGACCCAGCGCTGGTCAATCTTAAGCCGCGCCTTTCAGGCAACGTGGAGCGGATCGCGCCCGGTATTGTGATCGTCCCAGCCGCAGGGCACACCCCCGGCAGCCAAAACGTGTTCATAACCCTACAAAATGGCGAAGAAATCCTGCTGATTGGCGATATTGTCTGGAACATGGGGGCCATCGAAGCGCTCAAGACCCGTCCTGTCCTCACTCAATATCTCGTCTTCCGCCCCAATTACGAGGATCGCGAAGCAGTGAAGCAACAAGTCGGGGCCTTGCACGATATGATGCTAAAGGAGCCCGATCTTATCGTGTTACCGGCGCATGACCGCGATTGGCTTATTGCGGCGGCCGAAACAGACGGCATTGAGTTTCGGTCCGCGAATTAGCCCTGCGCGCCCTGATAGCCCACCCATACGCCAGACCCGAACGTGGTGAGGGTGGCGATGATGACGTCGATGAATGTGATGAAGACCGCGATCAATGGCGCGCGCCAGATGAGGGCGCCCGTCGAGTGAGTGCCCGCCATGGCGCGGGCATAAGTCGCGCCATAAGCCAGGAGTCCCAAGGTTATCGTTCCAAGTGAGTAGATTCCGATCTGCTCTACGCTGATCAGGGGTAAAGCTGCTGTGGTGATCAACGCCACGCTCATCCCGACGGCGCAGAGCCCGAAATACATACGCAAGCGAGTCGTCCAGGATGTGCCCTTGCCCCAGACAAAAACAAACGATCCGACGAGGAGGTGGACGAACATGTATACGAATGGATAGGTAAAGGAGTAAGCTGCGAACCAGCCTTCAATCATCTGTTCAACCGGGGGTAAGTCAGGCTCGGATGCTTTCAAGGTTTCGAGCTGATTGAACAGCATTTGGTATAATGGACCGTCCTCGGCCGCCCAAAAAAAGCTGAGCAGCATGTAAACGGTGATCAGAGAAAAGGTGAGGCGGATGGTCGGCGTGTGCTGGTTCGCCCAGTCTATCACGCGGGCATTGTCGAACACTCGCTTAGGCCTCGCATACAGATCGCTCAAAGTCTGCAGACCGCGAACATTGAGGCTGAACACGTCTTCCAACAGAGCGTTAAACCCAGGTTGGGCGGCGGTACTAATCGACTGGATCGTCTCTCGCATCTCTGGCCTTCTCCCCCTTGCCGCTAGAGCTATTCTAGAGTGTCAGTAACACACGGCAAATTGTTCTCATACTGGCACCAAGCATTCTGAGAGCGCATTGAAACTTCGATCAATTTTCCCGAAAATCATCCTGGTGGTCGAGGAACCATTGATAGGTGTGCTCAAGGCCGTGTTTGAGAGACGTGGTTGCGGTCCAACCCAAGCGCTCTAGCTTGCTGATATCCATCAGCTTGCGCGGCGTGCCGTCTGGCTTGCTCGTGTCCCATACGAGCTTACCTTTGAAACCTGTGACCTCTGCCATGGTCTCCGCGAGTTCGCGTATCGTGCAATCAACGCCCGTGCCAACATTGATGTGGCTCAACATCGGGTCTGTGTTCGCTTCATAGGTCGCCTGATCCAGGTTCATGACATGCACGCTGGCCGCGGCCATATCGTCGACATGGAGAAACTCTCGCATTGGCGTGCCGCTGCCCCAAACGGTGACCGTTTCATCGCCGCGCTGAGCGGCTTCGTGAAAGCGGCGCATCAATGCCGGGACGACATGACTGTTTTCGGGGTGAAAATTATCGCCCGGGCCATAGAGATTGGTCGGCATCACACTTCGATAGTCGCGGCCAAACTGGCGGTGATAGCTCTCACACAGTTTAATACCGGCAATCTTGGCAATCGCATAAGGCTCATTGGTGGCTTCGAGCGTTCCGGTCAGGAGCGCCTCTTCCTTCATCGGCTGATCCGCGAGCTTTGGGTAGATACAAGATGAGCCCAAAAAGAGGAGGTTTTGAACATCATTGCGGTGCGCGGCATAAATTATGTTCGCCTCGATCATCAAGTTTTCATAGATGAAGTCTGCCGGATAGGCATTATTGGCGTGGATTCCCCCGACGCGGGCGGCGGCGAGATAGACATGGTCAATGCGCGCTGATTTGAAAAAGGCCGTCACGGCAGCCTGATCGACGAGATTGAGGTCGTCGCGCGAGCGGGTGATGATCTCGCCTGTTCCGCGCTTTTCAAGATTGCGCACCAAGGCTGAGCCGACCATGCCTCTGTGCCCGGCGACGTAGATCCGTTTATTGTCGGCCATGGAGCTTAGTTCTCCACCGCGACGGGCAGGTCATAGCCGTGCGACTTCAAGAAGGCGTGGCGCTCTGCGACTTTGAGATCCTCTGCAACCATCTCCGCGCACATTTCTTCGACCGTGATCTCTGGTTCCCAACCAAGTTTCTCTTTTGCTTTGGCAGGATCACCAAGTAGGGTTTCAACTTCTGCTGGACGGAAGTAACGGGGGTCAACGGCGATGATCTTGTCGCCCACAGATACCGCGGGCGCCTTGTCAGAGGTGATGGCTTCAACCACAGCATATTCGCCCTCTCCCTCGCCCTCAAACTTGAGCGTAATCCCAAGCTCACGGGCGCTCATCGCCACGAAGTCGCGGACTGAGATTTGCTTGCCGGTGGCAATGACGAAATCCTCGGCTTCATCTTGCTGGAGCATCATCCATTGCATGCGGACATAGTCTTTGGCGTGCCCCCAATCGCGAAGGGCATCCATGTTCCCCAGATAGAGGCAATCTTCGAGCCCTTGCGCAATATTCGCGAGCCCTCGCGTAATCTTACGCGTGACGAAGGTTTCACCGCGGCGGGGGCTTTCGTGATTGAAGAGGATGCCATTGCAGGCGTACATGCCATAGCTCTCACGGTAATTAACGGTGATCCAATAGGCATAAAGCTTGGCCACGCCATACGGGCTACGCGGATAAAATGGCGTCGTCTCACGCTGAGGGCTCTCTTGCACAAGCCCATACAATTCCGACGTCGAGGCTTGGTAGAAGCGGGTTTTCTTTTCCAGGCCTAAGAACCGAATGGCTTCCAATAAGCGAAGCGTACCGATTGCATCGACATCCGCCGTATATTCCGGGGCTTCGAATGAGACCGCCACATGGCTTTGGGCTCCGAGATTATAGACCTCATCGGGCTGAACTTCTTGGATGAGGCGCGTGAGATTTGAGGTATCCGTCAGATCGCCATAGTGCAGAACGAAGCGCTGATTATCCGTGTGCGGATCCTCGTAAATATGATCGACGCGTTGAGTGTTAAAGGACGATGCGCGGCGCTTAAGTCCATGAACCTCATAGCCTTTTTCAAGCAAAAACTCGGCGAGGTAGGAGCCGTCTTGCCCCGTCGTTCCCGTGATAAGGGCACGTTTCATGTGATTTGTCTCTTCGCTTTGGTTAATCAAACTAATCGTGCAACGCGGTAATGGCTTTAAGAATGAAATCAAGGCCAACTCTTCATCGCAATCTGGCTCTTGCGCAATTTACCGGCTAAAGTAACACACTGCAAAATTTATTGATTCTGGAGCAGTGCGCCATGGCGGGACCGCAATTCGTTTATCACATGCAAGGCGTTTCTAAGACGTATCCTGGTGGCAAACAGGTGTTTGAGAACATCCACCTGTCTTTCTTGCCAGATGCCAAGATTGGTGTAGTCGGGGTCAATGGCGCCGGTAAATCGACATTGCTCAAGATCATGGCCGGTGTCGAAACCGAGTTTAACGGCGAGGCCTGGGCCGCCGATGGCATCAAGGTTGGTTATTTGCCGCAAGAACCGCAGCTTAATCCGGACCTTACGGTGTTTGAAAATGTCGCCGCAGAGTGCCCTGAAAAGCAATTGCTCGATCAGTTCAACGCGATCTCTATGAAGCTTGCCGAAGACTATACTGATGAGCTGATGGAAGAGATGACCGCCTTGCAGGAGCAAGTCGATGCGGCTGATGCCTGGGACATCGATTCTAAGATCGAAATGGCGATGGAAGCCCTACGCTGCCCGCCGGATACGGCCGACGTAACTTCGCTCTCAGGCGGTGAAATCCGCCGCGTCGCAATCTGCCGGTTGCTGCTCTCGCGCCCAGACATGATCCTGATGGACGAGCCGACCAACCACCTCGATGCCGAGACGGTGGCCTGGCTGCAGAACTATCTGATCAATTTCAAAGGTTGCGTGATCTTGGTCACGCACGACCGGTACTTCCTAGATGACATTACCGGCTGGATTCTTGAACTCGATCGTGGCCGCGGTATTCCCTATGAAGGCAACTACTCGGCCTGGCTTGAGCAAAAAGCCAAACGTATGGAACAAGAGGCCCGAGAGGATAAAGGCCGTCAGCGCGCGCTTGCCAAAGAATTGGAATGGGTCCGCTCGAGCCCGAAAGCCCGCCAAGCAAAATCCAAAGCGCGGATCCAGGCCTATGAAGAAATGGCGGGTAAAGCCGAACGCGAGACCGTGTCGAACGCGACTATACGCATCCCCCCTGGGCCGCGCCTCGGCAACAAGGTTCTGGAAGCTGAAAAGCTGCGCAAGGGCTTTGGTAACAATCTCCTGATTGAAGACCTCGACTTCAAACTGCCTCCGGGCGGCATTGTTGGTGTGATTGGTCCGAATGGAGCGGGTAAATCGACCCTGTTCAAGATGATCCTCAAGCAAGAACAACCCGATTCTGGTACGCTCGAACTCGGCGATACGGTCAAGCTCGGCTATGTCGATCAGAGCCGCGATAAGCTCGATGACAAAAAGAATGTCTGGGAAGAAATTTCCGACGGCTTGGACGTGATCAAGCTTGGCAATGTTGAGATGAATTCGCGGGCTTATGTCAGCGCCTTCAATTTCAAGAAAACAGACCAGCAAAAACCGGTCGGCAAACTGTCCGGCGGGGAGCGCAACCGTGTCCACCTGGCCAAAATGCTGCGTGAGGGCGGCAACCTGTTGCTGCTCGACGAACCAACCAACGATTTGGACGTCGAGACCCTGCAAGCGCTGGAAGAAGGCCTTGAAAGCTTCCCGGGCTGCGCTGTGGTGATCTCGCACGACCGCTGGTTCCTGGACCGCATGGCCACCCATATCCTCGCCTTTGAAGGCGATAGCCATGTCGAATGGTTCGAGGGCGATTTCAGCTCTTATCTGGAAGACAAGAAACGCCGTCTTGGCCCGGATGCAGTCGAGCCGAAACGCGTTAAATTCAAGAAGTTTGCGCGCTAAGGCTTTTGCATTAAGTCTCTCGGCAAGCATTGGAGGAGTTAGGGATGAGAAACCTGTTTTTGGGCGTGGCGATGACTGCGGTGTGTTCGGCCTGCAGCACAGAGATTATGGCCCCTGAAATCACGGTTGCTGAGGAAATCAAGGACATGACGTATACGCCTTCAACCCTCCTCGCCCAAACCTTGCCTGAGCTTTCAGATGCGCTTGTCGCGGGTGAAATTACAGCCGTCGAACTGGTTACGGCCTATCAAAACCGGATCGAAGCGGTCGACCGTAGCGGCCCTACGCTTCAGTCTGTTCTCTCGGTTAATCCCAATGCCCTCGCCGATGCCGAAGCGAGCGACGCACGCCGCGCAGCGGACGAGGCGCTCGGACCGTTGGATGGCATCCCGATTCTTTTGAAGGACAATATTGAAAGCCTCGACCCGATAGCGACCACGGCTGGGGCACTGGCGCTCAAAGACAATATCACCGGGCGCGATAGCCCGCTCGTCGCGGGTCTGCGGGCACAAGGCGCTATCATTCTTGGCAAAACCAATCTGAGCCAATGGGCGAATTTCCGTTCGAACGATTCTATGAGTGGCTGGTCGGCGCTCGGCGGGCAAGTGCGTAATCCGCACATGCTGGATCGTAATCCGTGCGGGTCGAGTTCCGGGTCAGGTGCGGCGGCTGCAGCGTCCCTAGCCGCGGGCACTGTGGGTACGGAAACAAATGGCTCGATCATCTGTCCTTCCAATGTGAACGGCATTGTCGGCTTCAAACCGACGGTTGGCCTTGTGGCGCAGGACTATATCGTGCCGATTTCCTCCTCGCAGGACACGGCGGGTCCGATGACCAAGTCTGTCAAAGGCGCAGCGATGATGATGAATGCGATGGCGACGGGCGAAGCGGCAACAGATTATGTTGCGGCGCTCGATGCTGGCAGCCTGTCTGGTCAACGCATCGGCGTTTTACGCTTCGCGCAAGGGTCCAGCGCCGACATTCAAGGCCGCTTCAATGAGGCGCTAGAAATCCTCGCCACCCAAGGCGCGGAGCTAGTTGAGATCGAGTCATTTGAGCCCGACGCCGAAAACTATTGGGGGGATGCCCTCTCGGTCCTTCAATATGAGTTCAAACACACGCTGAACGAATACCTCGCGAGCACGCCCGACTCGGTGACCTCACGCACGCTGGCCGAGCTGATCGAGTTTAACAAAGCCAACGCAGAGATCGAACTCGCTTTATTTGATCAAAGCACTTTCGACGCCTCTGAAGCGAAGGGTCCGATCACGGATCAAGACTATCTGGATGCGGTCGCCGCGATCCAATCGGCGACGCGCGAAAAGGGCATCGACAAGCTTTTGGCAGACAATGATGTTACGATGCTGGTCTCCCCGTCTGGCCCGCTCAGTCCGCGCGTCGATCCGGTGAACGGTGACACTTGGCCCGCTTGGGCCGGCGCAGGTTATCTTGCTGCGGTGGCAGGCTATCCGCACATCACCGTCCCGATGGGTGAGGTTCACGGCGTCCCAATCGGCTTTTCGATTATGTCGGCTAAGGATAAGGACGCTGACGTCTTGTCCTGGGGCTATGCGTTTGAGCAGGCAAGCCAGCTCCGCGTCGAACCGCAATACTTGCCGAACGCTGAAGCCCGCCCCGAGATAGCAGCGGCGATGGCGGCTAAGTAATCGCGCCACCTCACAAAAACGAATAAGGATCGATATCGACGGCGACTCGGGCTGCGTTGGGGAGCTTTAGGCCTTTCAACCATGCCGCCATGTAAGCGGATAGATCCTTATCGCGAGGCGCGGTGATTAGGAAGCGTAGTCTGTGACGACCACGTAAAATGCTGATCGGAGCGGGGGCGGGGCCATAAACCGTGACGCCATCGCCATGCGGGGCCGCTTTTCCCGCGAGCAGACCGATATCCTTTGCCATCGTAGCATCGGGTGCAGACAACACCATCGCCGCCATGCGCCCGAAGGGTGGCAGCGTTAGTTCCTCGCGAACATCGCGTTCGATTTGAAGAAACCCGTCCCGATCCCCCGCAGCGAGTGCCTGCATGGCCGGGTTGTCGGGTTGATAGGTTTGGATCAGAGCGCGCCCCGGGCGTTCGGCGCGACCAGCACGGCCGGCCACTTGGCTGAGCAATTGATAGGTCCGCTCACCCGCCCGCAAGTCTCCACCCTGCAGACCGCTATCGGCATCGACCACCCCGACCAACGTCAGGTTCAGGAAGTTGTGGCCTTTCGCGACAATTTGAGTGCCGACCAGGACATCGATCTCGCCCCGCGCCATACGGTCGACAATGTCGCGCGTGGCGTCACCCCCCATCGCAGTGTCTGACGAGAATACCTCCACCCGCGCCTCTGGGAGCAGGACACGCACCTCCTCAGCCACCCGCTCTACGCCGGGGCCAACGCCCATAAGCGAGTCTTTGGCGCCGCAGAGCGGGCAATGATCAGGCGTTGGCATCGACCAGCCGGTTAAATGGCAGACAAGCCGATTGGAATAACGATGCTCGGTCAGCCAGCTCTCTGTACCCGGGCTTTTAAGGCGCTCGCCGCAACTCTTGCATATGACCAAGGGCGCGTACCCACGGCGATTAAGAAAGAGGAGGCTTTGCTCTCCCGCTTCGAAGGTTTGGGTGAGCGCTTTCGACAAAACTGGGGACAGCCAGTTGCCTTTCTCAGGCGTGTTGGCGCGCAGATCCACCAAGCTTATATCGGGTAGGCGCGCCGCGCCTGGGCGCGCGGAGAGTTTGAGCCGTCGGTAG
>CBDIHJ010000022.1:0-11339 GCA_965279045.1 Henriciella sp.
ATGCAGCTGTCTGACATCATTGGCATTGAAGGCCAGGGACACGTTCGTGCGCCCCATCTATGCCGGTAACGCGATCATGACGGTCACATCGTCTGACGCCAAGAAAGTCGTCACTGTGCGCGGCACAGCGTTTGAGGCAGCAGGTTCCGGCGGTTCCGCGGCCGTTGAGACCGTCGACGCGCCAGCCCGGACCGTTCAAAGCAACCTTCGTCTCAGAAGAAATCGTTGAGAGCGATCGTCCTGAACTCACGGCTGCTAAGCGGATCGTTTCTGGTGGCCGCGCGCTTGGGTCTGCTGAAGAGTTTGAGCGTCTAATGAACCCGCTCGCCGACAAGCTCGGGGCCGCCGTTGGTGCGTCACGCGCCGCCGTCGATGCAGGCTATGCGCCGAACGATTACCAAGTCGGTCAAACCGGCAAGATCGTTGCGCCCGAGCTTTATATCGCTGTTGGGATCTCCGGCGCGATTCAGCACTTGGCGGGTATGAAAGACTCCAAGATCATCGTTGCGATCAACAAAGACGAGGAAGCGCCAATCTTCCAAGTCGCCGATTACGGCCTGGTCGCAGACTTGTTCAACGCGGTGCCGGAACTGACCGACGCGCTGTAAGGTCCACCTGATCTGAATTCCAAAAAGCCCGCATCACCTGGTGCGGGCTTTTTTCTTGGTTCGTATTCTTTTCACCGCTTGCCTCTCGCGACGCGAGCTTTTTGAAAAGACGCTATGACCGACACGATTGAATTCTTCTTCGACATTTCCTCGCCTTGGACCTGTCTCGCCTTTCACAACATCCAGCCGATGATGAAAACTCATGATTTCGAGATCCGGTGGCGCCCTTTCTTAGTGGGCGGCGTGCACAATGCGGTCAATCCAACCGTGTTCGAGGCGCGGGCCAGCACGGACTCGCCGAAGTTCAAACAGGTGGGGCGTTCGCTCTATGACTGGGCGGCCTTATCAGGCGTGACGATGAATTTCCCGTCCGAATATCACCCGCTGCGCTCAGTCCACCTGATGCGCTTTTGTTGCCTGCTGGAAGACGACCAGGACGCGCTCTTGCGCTTCTCGCGGGCGGGCTTCGACGCCTACTTTACCGATCAGACCAATCTCGATGATCCAGAGACGCTGGTTGGATTTGCCAATGCGCAAGGGTTTGATGGGGCCGATATGTGGGCGCGGTCGCAAGAGCAGGCCTGCAAAGATAAGCTTCGCGCCAATACGGACGAAGCGATCGCGCGCGGCGCCTATGGTTCACCCAGCATTTTTGTGCCGTTCGGCGACAAAGAACGGCTCTATTTCGGCAATGACCAATTGCCCCTGGTCAGCTGGGCGGTCGAGGAGAACCGCAAGCTCACCGCCTAACCGGCTTTGTCTTTTGGCAAATCTCTCTAGATTGATCTCAAGCGGGGGAAAGCCATGCGCAGCGAAATCGCGAAACACTTAGATCACGACCCGGACTTTGAGTGGCGCGGCCAGAACGTTTCTCGGATCGAAAACTTGTCCGACATCGTCTTCGCCCTCGCCTTGGGTATGATGCTGTTTGGCGGGCCACCACCGCAAACCTTTTCAGAGCTTGTCCGTTTCCTCATCTCGATCATTCCGGTAACGGCAAGCTTCGTCATCTTGTTCATGATCTGGAATGCGCATTTTGTGTTTTTCCGGCGCTATGCCCTTGCCGACAATACGATCGTGTTGATCAACTCGACTTTGCTGCTGATGGTCTTGTTTACGGCCTATCCTTTGAAGTTCATTTTTGAGAGCTTCTTCTGGTACATCACAGCCAATATCACTGGCGATTTTTCGCAACTGATTGAAACAGAAATGACCTTCACCAATTCCGGGCGCAGCATGGCCTTTTTCGGTGTTGGATATGCATTGATCTACACGTTGCTGAGTTTCATGTACGCGCATGCGGTTCGCAAATCTGATTTGATTGGGTTGTCGCCGAAAGAACGCTTGCTGACGCAACAAACCGTGTGGATCTTCCGCGGCGAAGTGTTGATCGCGATCGCCTTGGCGGTCGCCGCCGCCTTTACGCCGATCGGACCCTTCGCAGGCTCGTTTATGTTTCTGTTCTGGCCGAATGCTTATCTGATGGCTTGGATCGTGAAAAAGGCTCAGAAACAACCCACGGCCAGTGTGATCCATGCCGGGCCGGATGCTTAGCCGCTAATATGCCCAACCACCCTGCGTGAGTGCGGCGCCATCCGGTGTTCGAACAAGTAAATCCCTTGCCACGTGCCGAGCACCATCCGCCGTTCCGAAATCGGGATCGAAAGCGAGGTCTGAGTCAGAGCCGCTTTGATGTGCGCGGGCATATCATCTGGCCCTTCAGCACGATGCCTCAGATACGACATAGAAGGGTCGTTTGTGTCGGGTACCAGGCGCTGGAAAAAAGCGTTCAGATCATATTGGACATCTGGATCTGCGTTTTCCTGGATCACCAAGGAACAGGACGTGTGCTGACAGAAAAGAGTTAATAGTCCGGCATCGAACCTGGCCTCCCGCACAAACGCCTGTACGTCCGAGGTAAACTCATAAAGGCCTGACCCGGAGGTGGAGAGCTAAAAAGTGGCCTGCATCGCACGGGCTCCCAGCAAAAGAAAAGCGGCCCGAAAGCCGCTTGTCTGTTTGATTATGTGTCCAAGAAGCTCCGCAGCTTCCGGCTTCGGCTTGGATGCTTCAACTTGCGCAGGGCTTTGGCTTCGATTTGACGAATCCGTTCGCGCGTCACTGAGAATTGCTGACCGACTTCTTCCAGCGTGTGATCGGTATTCATGCCGATCCCGAAGCGCATCCGCAGGACGCGTTCTTCACGCGGTGTCAGCGACGCCAGCACCCGGGTTGTGGTCTCACGCAAGTTGGACTGGATCGCCGCATCGACGGGCAGCAAAGCCGCCTTGTCTTCGATGAAATCGCCGAGATTTGAATCCTCATCATCACCAATTGGCGTTTCGAGAGAGATCGGCTCTTTGGCGATTTTCAAAACCTTGCGGATCTTTTCCAGCGGCAGGCCAAGCTTTTCAGCAAGCTCTTCCGGCGTTGGTTCGCGCCCGATCTCGTGCAGCATCTGGCGCTGCGAGCGGACGATCTTATTGATCGTCTCGATCATGTGCACCGGAATACGGATCGTGCGGGCCTGGTCCGCAATAGACCGTGTAATCGCCTGGCGGATCCACCAAGTCGCATAGGTCGAGAACTTATAGCCGCGGCGATATTCAAACTTATCCACCGCCTTCATCAGGCCGATATTGCCTTCTTGGATCAGATCCAGGAATTGCAGACCGCGATTGGTGTATTTCTTGGCGATCGAGATCACGAGCCGCAGGTTGGCCTCGACCATTTCCTTCTTGGCGATCCGCGCTTCGCGCTCACCCTTTTGGACGCGCTGGACGATTTTGCGATAATCATCGATCGGGATGCCGATCTCTTGCGCGACCATTTGGATCTCACCGCGAATAGCCTCGATTTTCTCGGCTTCGCGCTCCGCAAAACGCTCCCACTTTTTCGACATGCCGGACACGTCTTCAATCCAAGTCGGATCGAGTTCGCGGCCGAAATAATTCTTCAAGAATTCTGAACGCGGGACGCCATGTGCATCCGCCAGACGCATGAGCTGGCCTTCCAGCCCCATCAGCTTCTTGTTAATCGCATAGAGCTGCTCAACCAGCGCTTCGATCCGCGCATTGTTGATGTGCATTGTTTTCAGCTCATCAACAATCATTTGCGAGATGCCGTCATAAGACTCTTGGTCTTTCGGGGTCAGGCCCTTGCCTTCCATGCGGCGACCAACGAGTTTTTCTTGCAGCTTACGGAATTTAGAGAATCCAGTCGCAATCTCGTCGAGCTTGTCGAGCACCCCTTCACGCAGCTCAGCTTCCATGCCGGACATAGACATGGCGGCGCCTTCTTCCTCATCCTCGCGCTCTTCGCGGGCGTGGCGCTCTTCGACCGTCTCGTTTTCACGCGCTTCGGCTTCTTCCTCGTCGAGCTCTTCCTCTTCTGGAGCCGGATTTTCCGCCCCATAAGTGGCTTCCAGATCGATCAGGTCCCGCAGCAAGATGCGTTCGTTCACGAGTTCGTCCCGCCACACCATCATCGCTTCAAAGGTCAGAGGTGACTCGCAGAGCCCGCGGATCATCGCATCGCGGCCAGCTTCAATCCGCTTCGCGATGGCAATCTCGCCCTCACGCGACAGCAGCTCCACAGCGCCCATTTCGCGAAGATACATGCGCACCGGATCGTCTGTGCGATCAGAGCCGCGCGCATTGCCCTTTTTCGTAACCGCACCGGTCGTGCCGGTGGTCGCCACAGCGGTCGACTTCGCAGCCGCCTCGCCTTCTTCTTCATTGTCGACCACTGTGATGCCCTGCTCAGAAAGCATGGCCATGGTGTCTTCAATCCGATCAGATGAAAGCTCGTCTTCGGGCAAGACCTTATTCAGCTGCTCAAGCGTCACGTAGCCTTTGGCTTTGGCGTCTTTGAGGAACTTTTTGACTTTGGTGTCGCTGAGATCGAGAACCGGACGGTCTTCGGTATCTTCAAGTGTTTCCGCTTTGGCTTTCGCCATGTATCGCTCCTGTTCGCTGCGCGCCTACTCGCAGCTTACAATTTCATTTCCGTAAAAGACGATCAGCCTTGATCGGCTTTTTCTGCTGCCTCATTGAGACGCGCTGTGCGAGCCCTTCGTTCTGACACTAAACGGTGACGATGCCGTGCGTCTTCCGGGGTGGCGAACGCCTCTCCCTTCATCCGACCGGACCCGTCCGTGCCATCTAGGCGTGCATACTGCTCTAGGGCGATAAGCCATTCCCGCTCCTCTGAACCGCCTTGCGGTATTTCTGGGATGTCGGGATACGTGTTTAACAGTTCTGCAGCGCGCGATTTTCCAAGACCCACTAAATGGTCACTCAGGGCCTTACGGTCAACACCTGATTCTGTAGTATTTTCACTGATCAGGGCGTCGCGGATGGCCGAGACGTCTGGATCTGGTAAATCTGCAACAGCCAGGGCTTCATATCCAATCTCTGCGAGGTGCGGATAATCGACCGCGCGAACAATCAGGCCTAGCCCGCGGGTTTTCGCTGGGGGACCGCCTTTGAGCGCGGGCGTGACCACGCGTCCCCCCCGAGACGGGGCACCGGAATTTCCGCGATTGGCCGAACGCAGCTGCCAAAGATAGTCACGCATCCGGGCTTTGAGTTCGCGTTCATACGCCGCTTTCACCGCGCCGTCTTGGATCGCACTCGCGACCTGCATCAGGCGTTTTTCCAGGCCCGCTTGGCGTTCTGGCGTATCCAGAGGTTCAAGATCGCGTTCCCGGCGCCAGAGCACTTCAACTAAGGGCAAAGCGCCCTCCAAGGCCTTCCCCATAGCCCCAGGGCCCTGTTCGCGAATGAGATCATCCGGATCGAGCCCATCAGAGAGCAAACAGAAGAACACGCTACGCCCCGGCTGCAATCCCGGCATCGCGCGCTCGATCGATCTGTACGCGGCCCCGAGGCCTGCCCGGTCCCCATCGAAACAGAGGACAGGCTCGGGCCCAGCGCGCCAGAGCAGGCCGATCTGGTCTTCCGTCAGCGCCGTCCCCAAGGGCGCAACGGCATGGCCGAACCCCGCCTCGCACAAGGCGATGACATCCATATAACCTTCGCAGACGATCAAACCGCCTTCATCGGTTCCGCCAAACGCTTCGCGCGCCGCTTTATAGCGATACAGAACGCGCGATTTGTGAAACAGCGGCGTGTCAGACGAGTTCAAATATTTTGGCTTTGCATCAGGCTGCAAGGCGCGTCCGCCAAACGCAATCACCTGTCCCCGCGTGTCTTCGATGGGGAACATCAGCCGGCCACGGAACCGATCGTACGGCTCACCGCCGCCCTCTTTCGCGACGCCCAATCCGGCTTCAATGATCTCGCTTTGTGAAAAGCCTTTGGCCTTCAAATGCTCGAATGTCTTACGCCAATCGTTCGGTGAAAAGCCGAGGCGGTACTTTCCCCAACTCTTTGGCCGAAGACCCCGATTCTCAAGATACCGTCTCGCCTCGGCTCCCTCCGGTACACGCAAGCAGTCTTCGTAATAGCTTGCTGCGGCCTCGCAGGCGGCGATGAGACGCAAGCGGCGATCATATTGTTCCTGACTTTCCGGTGTGGCTTTTGGCAGCGACATGCCGGCCTCATCCGCGAGCTTTTCCACCGCTTCCATGAAGGAGAGCCGCTCGGTTTCCATAACAAAGGAAATGACGTCGCCGCCCATACCAGAGGAGAAGCATTTAAAGATCTTCTTCTGGTCATTGACGTAAAAACTTGGGGTCTTCTCGTTTGTGAACGGTGACAGCCCAACCCATTCCTTGCCCTGCTTTTTCAGCTTCACCTTGCGGCCAATCACGTCGGACGGACGGATGCGGGCTTTCAGCTCATCAACAAAGCCGTCAGGAATGCGAATGGGGGCGTTCATGTGGTTAATATAGCGCGGGAACGACGCGGCGCGAAGATATAAGGCTGTGGAAGGCGCCGAAATCGCACCGATTGATCAAATTTGACGGAACCCTGCAACGCAATGCTAGCGCCGATTTGTTAAGCCGTCCTCAGGTGGACGAACCAGTGAAATTTGGACCCGATCTTTGTGACGTGCCGACTGAGCGCGAATTTGCGACAAGCATGATCATGACCAGCTTGATCATCTTGATCGTCGCGCTGGGTATTGCTGTGTCGGTGACGTGGTACACGACCAAGGGCTATGACGCCCAGATCCACCATCAAGCCATTCGGACCGCAACGATCCTTCCGCTGATCATAGTGCCGCTATGCACCGCGATTGTTGGCTATCAGGGCTATGCCAATCACAAACGGATGCTGGCCGTTTCGAAACTTGCCCGCACTGATGATATGACTGGCCTCGCCAATCGAAGGGCCTTCATGCACGCGGCAACCGAAGTTTTTAAGAAAACTGATTTCGAATATGCTGGGCTGTGTCTGTTCATTGTCGATCTCGATCACTTCAAACAGATCAATGATGTCCATGGCCATGAGACAGGCGATAAAGTCCTAATTCACGCCGCCAAACAGATTGAAGACGCCGCGCCTGAAGACGCGCTGGTCGCCCGGCTGGGCGGGGAAGAGTTTGCCGTCTTGATGCCTTACGCGACCATATCGCAGCTACATAAACGGGCAGAAGCGATCCGCCATCGCGTCGCTTCGACCCCCTGCGAACATCAGAATATCAGCATCCGCGTTTCCGCCAGCGTGGGTGTCGGGATTGCCCACCCGAGAGACACAGTAAGTTCTGTCCTCTCTCGCGCCGATGATGCGCTTTATGAGGCGAAGGATAAAGGCCGAAACCGTTTCGTTATCGCCGCTTAGGGCGCCTCAATTGACATCTCATCACTGAGGCTGGCCTCGACCACCGGACGGTCAAACCAGTCGGCGAGCGCCTTGTACATCGCGTAGCTTTGATCGTCATATTCGCGCACATAGCCCTCCGGCCATGAGCTCGCGCGGGCCACAACAATATCATTCTCGCGGTCGATATAGAGGGTTTGACCATTCGCCCCGGACGCCGTGAACGTGCCGTCAGCATAAGTCCACCAATGCCACGCATAACCGCGGTTTGGATTGGGGTGAACAATCCCAGGTTTCAAATGCGCTTCGTCTGAGACGGTGGCCCGATCAACCCAGTCGGCCGGTAAAATTTGGGTGCCATTCCAGGCCCCACCTTGTTCGATGAACAATCCGAACCGAGCCCAATCACGCAACGCTGCATTGTAATAGGCGCCGCCAATCTCAGCGCCATCAGCGCCAGCGCGATCGAGCACCCAAACGCCATCATGCTCCATGCCGACGGGCCCCCAAATCGTTTCCTGCAGATAATCCGCCGCGTCCATACCAGACACCCGGCGCACCAGCTCCAGCAGCACCTGGCTTTCGGCGGTATTATAATTGAATTTGGTGCCCGGTTCATTCTCGCGCTTATAGGCGATCGCAAGATCAAAAGACGGGGTCTGACCCGTGATCACACTGTCCGTCATGAACTCGACTGTATCGGTCATCTCGCCGTCCCACAGATTGGGATCATAGCGGACGCCCGACGACATTTGCAGCGCCTGTTTGATGGTCACGCCGTCATAGGCGGTCCCAGCCACCTCGGGTAGGTAAGTCACCAATTGATCATCAACGCTCGCGATTTTGCCTTCGGCGACTGCGACCCCAACCAAGGTCGAAGTGATCGATTTGACCAGCGACCAGGTGGTGAATCGCGTCGTTTCATCGGCACCCCGGCCATAGCTTTCATGCACCACCTGGCCGTCATGCAGGATCATCAAACCGGAGGTCTCCATGTCAGTATAGAGATCTGCCAGGGTCTTGGTTTGCCCCTCATAGTCATACGTAAAGCCGTCCAACGCGTTTAGTTTGGCGGGCAGCGGTGAATGCGTACCACTCCCAGCCACGCGCCGCGTCGGATGCAGCTCGCCCACATTTTGGAAAAAGTAATCCTGGTCGCCCTCAAATGCAGCGGCACGGGCCAGCACATCCAGTGGTGGTGGAACGAACCGCGTATAGACAAATACCCCGATCGCCGCGCCAGCGATTAGAGCAATAATCGCAACCAAAAACGACTTCATAGCCTTCTCCCGAACCTCGAGAGACGATCATGCGTTAAATTATGAGGTGGCGTCTAGCCTATCGCCGCGCGAACAGCCTTGCTGGCAGGGCCGCATTCGATCTGACCTGGGAATTTCTCTCGCAAGGCTGACATACAGCGTCCAACATCTTTTAGTTTACGCGCCTGCAACTCGTTCACCACCGCGGCAGCAGCGGTTTCCAGCGCTTCACCAGCCAAAGGTTTCGGCAGAAAGGCGGTAATGATCTCAAGTTCTTCGCGTTCGCGTTCGGCATCAACGATACGACCATTATCGTCATATTGTTTGATCGATTGTTCTCGCTGAGCTGCCATGGTTTCGAGCAGATCGACGATCACTTCATTATCGCATCCGGAGCATTCGCCGCGACTACGTGCGATTACATCGCGGTCGTCCATGGCGCATTTGATCAAGCGCAACGTCTGAGCTTCGACACTATTAGCGTCTTGAGACTCTGCTGTGCTCAATGCAAAATTGATCCGGTTACGTAGTGTGACTTGGACGGTTTGATCCAATTGACCCATTAGATATGCCTCTAAAAGCCGCCTTAAACGTTTCAAAACCGCTTGACGGTCTTGTCCGCAGCACTCTATTTGCCACCCGTTTGCCTGAGAAACCGTTAAGGACGAAAACGGGCAGAAAGTTCTGCGAAGCGTCGGAGATAAGCGTTTGAAAGATAAAAATCAATCCGAGTTCACCAGCCAGGCGAGTGGGGCATTAGCGCTTGCGGATGGGACGGTTTTCCTCGGAATCGGCTCTGGCGCCCCTGGAATCGCGGTCGGTGAGCTTTGCTTCAATACCGCTATGACCGGCTACCAAGAGATCCTTACGGATCCTTCATATGCCGAGCAGGTCGTTTTGTTCACCTTTCCACACGTCGGAAATGTCGGTGCAAATCGCAGTGATCACGAGGAATCTAGCGTTAATGCTGCGAAAGCTGCTGTGGGGACGGTTTTTCGCGAGCCGATCACACCGCCCTCAAACTGGCGCGCAGAAGATCATTTTGATGCCTGGCTCGCGAAAAAAGGGATTGTTGGGCTTTCAGACGTGGATACGCGCGCGCTCACTCGCTTGATACGCGAAAAGGGCATGCAAAAATGTGCCATCCAATACGCTCCAGACGGTCAAAATCGACACCCAAGCGTTGATACAAGCGGCGCAAGCCTGGGCCGGTTTAGAAGCCGCAGATTTGGCCGCAAATGTCGATGCGGAGGCTCAATTTGACCATTCTGAACGACTTTGGGACCTCGCCACTGGCTTCAGTGCGGAGGATCAGCCTGAAAAACACGTCGTCGTGATCGATTTTGGCGTGAAAAAGAACATTTTGCGCAACCTAGCGAGTGTTGGTGCCCGCGCCACCGTGGTCAATGGCGACGTCTCCATCGACACCATCAGGGGGCTAAACCCAGATGGAATCGTGCTCTCCAACGGCCCCGGAGATCCGGCGGCCACCTATGAGCGTTCTGGTGCATTGCTGAATGCAGTTGTGGAGAGCGGCATTCCAATCTTGGGGATCTGTCTCGGACACCAGCTCTTGGCGCTGACTTTAGGCGCGAAGACGAAAAAAATGGCGCAAGGGCATCATGGTGCCAATCATCCGGTCAAGGACCTGGAGACCGGTAAAGTCGAGATCGTGTCGATGAACCACGGCTTCACAGTCGATACGGCAACTCTACCCGACGGCGTCGAAGAAAGTCATCGCTCGTTGTTCGATGGGACGAATTCTGGGCTCAAAGTCGCCGGCAAGCCGATCATCTCGGTTCAACACCATCCGGAAGCCAGTCCGGGCCCGCAGGATAGCTTCTACCTGTTCCAGCGTTTTGCAGACTTAATGGCCGACTAGCGCAGCGCCCGCAGCATCGCTTCGAAAGCTTCATAAACACTTTCTGCGGTAATCCCCTGTTCTTGCCGCGCCAAGGCGAACCCCGCGCCATTCAAGGAGCTTTGCACCATGACGGCAAGCGCATCGACACGGTGATCGGCGACAATGCCTTTTTTCGCAAGATAGCGCATCCCGGCATGGACATTTCGAGCCCCTAAATCATGGTCGCGTTCATACCAGCCTCTAAGTCCAAATACGGCCGGTCCATCGATCAAGACAATCTTCTGATAATCGCGGCGCCGGGCATATTTGAGGTAAGTACGGCAACCGGCCAAGAAGGCGGAATAAGGCTCGGTTCTGCTGCGCGCCGCATAAGCCGCCTGTCGCGCCTCCAGGTCCATCCCTTCCTGCAGCCGAGTCCAGACCGCAAAAAACAAGTCTTTCTTCGTCTTGAAGTGATGAAAAAGCGCGCCTTTAGTAATCCCTAAGTCGACACAGATCTCATTTATTGACGTTTCGGCATATCCTTTTGCCTCAAACAGTCGAGTGGCTTCGGAAATCAGGTTTTCTCGTGTCTTTTTTGCATCAGCTTTGCTACGCTTTGCCATGGTGGACTCTGATAATTGTTGACCCACGCCATACCGGTGGTATGTATAACATCCAAATGTGGGGTGATACAAGCAATCGCAGTTGCTTACTCCACGGGTCACGTGGGTCGTGGGGACGCGCGCGGACCATTTCAGAAGCCGGACCAATTCTCACTGGTCCGGCTTTCTTTTGTCTCAATCTCCGACGCGATTAACGCTCGTCTTCTTCGTCCTCATCCTCATCAAGGCGGAAGAGCCGTGGGTCGATCCGAACATTGGTTTCGACATCCAGCAAG
>CBDIHJ010000023.1:0-103088 GCA_965279045.1 Henriciella sp.
AAAACCGCGTCACGTTGGTTCGTGACGCGGTTTTTCTTTGCGACGATATTGTCAGCACCGCATATTCTTGATGGTATCGAAGCTGCATAAGAACCGTCAGATTGAATGAAAGATCAGGCATGACCCAGCTTGAGACCTCTGCCACGCCACTTCGCGTCCCGGCGATCTTGCACGATCGATCGCCAGCACCGCTCTGGATGGAGGGCGTGGCCACGCTTTGGTTCATCTCGACTTTCGCGATCTTTCCGGGCAACGCGTTTCTGCTTTATCCGTTGGCCGCGGTATTCATAGCGATCCTATATTTCGAAGCGCGGCGCATTATACCGGTTCTCGCCAAGTGTTGGTTTTTGTTCCTCATCCCGATCATGGTGATCCTCTCTTTTATTTGGAGTCCTTATTCAGGAGATGCGATCCGATACGGGATGTTTTTTGTCTTATCCGCTTTGTCCATGGTGATCATCGGGACAATGTTGACGGAGCGACAGATTTTAAGGTCAATTTTCTTGTGCGCGGTTGCGGGTACGGCGCTGGCGGTGACAGAAATCGGCGCCATTATGGCAACCGGAGTCAGCGAATATCTAGGGCAAAAGAACTTCTTTGCCGTGAAGATGATGATCGGAATGGTCATGGCTTATGCCGTGCTTGCGAATAAGGAAGAGCATCTGATTTTACGCCTATTGGCGCTGTTGATCCTTCCGATAGACTTCGCGCTTGTTGTGGCTGCGAACTCTGCGACCGCCCTAATTCTTGCGATTGTCGCGATGCTCATGCTGATTTTCGGGCAAATATTCTGGGTCAACTCGCGCGGGGTTCCGGGTTTGCGACCGCTGATTGCTGGCGTTGCCATCGCCCTTGGTTTGTCGATCGTGCTGCTCGCCTTGAGCTTGTTCGGCAACACATCTGTTGAAGATTTATTGGCCGCATTGGGTAAAGACTCCACATTTACAGGACGTACGGCACTTTGGGAGCAAGCCAGGCGCACGAGCGCCGAACACCCCATTCTTGGCGTCGGTGCGGGCGGCTTCTGGCAGTACGATGTCGGCGCGGCGCAAACCCTTGTTGAAAACGACAATAAGGCCCCCGGCACCGTGCTCGGGTTCCACAGTTCCTATTTGGAAACGCAGGTTCACCTTGGATATGTTGGGCTTTCGCTGCTCATCCTCTTTATCGGCATCACGCTCTGGAAAGTGACCAAGTCATTCCTGGTTGACGGATCTCTGGAGCGGACCTGCTTCTTTGTTGGTGCGCTGATCGTGTTCAGCATGTCATTCACGGAGTCACTGCTCTTCGCGTTCTTCCAGCCAGGCATTTATGTCTTCACGCTTGCGGTCGTCACGGTCATCGCATCAGCGTCGCGAAAGCGACGAGTGATCGTCAACCTCGTTCCGGAAAAAGACCCTGTTTCGAATTCAGGAGACGTTCAGCTCGCCTAGTCTTGTTTCGGCTTCGCGTCCGTTTGCGTGACGCCAAAAGACCATTCTTGCTGTTTAGCTTTCTGACCCGTCAACTTTCTAAGATACTGCATCAATCGGTAGGAAACGCGGGTTTGGACCTGTGCGAAGTTTTGTTGCACTACCAAGGCTTTTACTCGGGTCCATGTTGGAACCGGCGCAGAAAAGTCATCTTTGAGGGCTGCTTCAAAAGCGCCGGCTTGACCCGCTTTGACGAACTGCACGAGCTCATCCCCCCAACGAACCTGGCTTTCATCCCACCAGGTTAAACACTCGTTTTGCAGCGCATCTAGACCAATTGGGTCTGAGTGCACTTTTTCGGCAAAGCTTCTCGCTTCATGCCAATGGTCGAATACAGGCAACGGATGGTCGCCGAGCACTTCTTTGAAGACATCACTTCCTCGGCGCTTTGGCAGAAGCGGGATCGCCCCAAAATACAAAGCCTCATAAGGGCGCGCGGTTTCGAGAACCAAATTTCCTGCCGGGCACGGGGCGAATGCCGCATCCGCCATACCATCAAGATAGGCCTGACGGCTTATCCCATCGCGAGGGTCCTCAGGCATATCGAATAATCCACCGGACCAGGATTGAAAGCGTTTCCCCATTACGTGCCGATCGGCCTTCCAGCCGCCCGCAAACATCCAGGTATACTTCCGGTCTGACGCGCGCTTGCGCGAGCCAGGTCCGAGATTTCGGGTGTAGCCAATCGGGATTGATTTAACGCCGTCCGATTGCGAGCCCACAAATGGGAAATTGCGGATGATGTAAGAGAACGCCGCGTACTCTGTAAGTGCGCTTCGCAAATACTCCTCGCCCAAGTGCAATAGTCCGACGCCTTTGGCGTTTGCCACCTGGTTCAGAACGGACTCGGATAGGTTCAGACCATATAGGTCTGCAAACACAAAGAGAGTATTATCCTCCACGACCAGATCGGACTGATAAGGATGCCACTCGACGCTATCGAAGCGCGAGAAAAGGACATCCAGCCAATCTTTTTCCGCAGGGGTGAAATCGACAAGCGGTACAATTTTTAGCGTCAATGATCGCTCCTTGTGCGGTCTTAAATTCAGATTGATACACCGCGTTTTTTCTGTAACGAAAATAGCAATATGAAGGCCAGATACCCTGAGACCTTTTTTACAGATCACATCCCACCGTTCGGCACACAAATTGCTACCGACTTGAGGACAAAACACGCCGCATTCATGTTCCGCCTGTCAGGAGAGATTAAAGACAATGAAAGTCTCAGTGATAATGCCAAATTACAATGGCGAGTCGACCATTGCGCAACAAATGGATGCGCTTGTTCGTCAAACCTGGCAGGATGATTGGGAATTCATCATGGCCGATAATGGCTCGACTGATCGTTCGGTTGAGATCGTGAAATCCTATTCAGATCGAATCCCGAACATGCGAATATTGAATGTGTATTCGGGGTCAGGGCCGCGAGAACCTGTCGTATCGTCTTACGTAAAAGCGTTTCACGCGGCCAAGGGTGAAATTTTCATTTCATGCGAGTCTGACGACGAAGCAGCGGATGGCTGGCTGGAGGCCATGGTCGAAGCGATGGACGATGCTGATTTTGTCGCGTCAGCGCTCGATGATCATAAGCTCAATAGCGCCGACTTGATGCGCAGAGATCGCACCGGGCAGCAATCTCGCGAACGAGGGTTGCCCAACTTTGTCGGCCCTTTGAAACTGCCATTCTGCTCGGGTTGTGCGATCGGAATAACACGGCATTTGTGGGAGACGGTTGGCGATCCTGATCCTGCCGTCGCCAACACTTGGGACATTGATTATAGTTGGCGCGCCCAATTGGCCGGGTTCGAAATCAAGTTTGTCCCCGAAGCACTGATGCATTATCGGCAGCGAACCAGCTTTTCAGCGCGTTATCGCCAAGGCAAAAACTATGGCGTAGGCAGCGCGATGTTGAATGGGAAATATGGCACGAAATCGCAGCTGCGCTTCCTAGCTTATAATCTTTACCATCTTGCGGTTGGATCGCTTTGGCTCGCCTGGAGTTATCTGCCCGGGACACGATCTCCGACGTTTAGAATTTGGCGCGTTGGGAATGCCATCGGCCAGCTTCAATCGTTCCACTATATTCGGAATGGACGAAAAAGCATTTTGCCTCTTCCCGACCATTTGAAACCGCTAACCCAGTAACTGCCACAGATGACAGAACCGGTTTCGAATAAACGCGTCGACATTTTGGTCCAACGCCAGCTCGATACAGTCAGCACGGGGAATGGCGCGTATCTTGAGACGTTTCTCCGGGTTATCAAATCCGCAGGCTTGAACGTCAGGATCGTCTTCGCTCCTTGTCATTCTTTCGGGAATCGCCCTTGGGCGGGCGTTCATCCGCGCCTTGAAGAGCACATTGATGAAATTGTGTGGCCCGGCAGCATAAAGATTGGGAATTTATTTTGGTCGTACGCGCCACGCGTTTGGTGGCGATTTGCAATTCGAATATTGAAAGCCCTGGCGCATCGTGTCGGATGGCAGATTTTGGTTCCCAGTTATCTAGGGCGACCCTTGATCGGTTCCGACGAGAGAGCAATGGCCAAGGTCAGCAATCAAGACCCCGGCGATATTACCATTGCCGAATACAGCTCGATGGGTCCCGTTCTGAAACGACTGACCAGCAAAACACGAACAGGGGTCTTAATGCACGACCTGCTTTCTGATCGCGGCAAAATCTGGCGCGAACAGGGCAGTGCCCCCGACCTTTATGAGGTCTCTTACGAACAAGAAGCCGATTGGTGCGCAAGCGCCGAGCTCATGATTTATGCCTCGGCGAACGAGCTGGAGAAACTGCAAGCAGCGTTGCCAAATTCGAAAGCCGTTTGGCTACGCCCTGAACCCCCAAAATATGGCGAGACCACCGCGAGCGGAGTCCCCCGAGTTGTTTTCCTCGGGACCGTCCATGGCGGAAACACCGACGCGCTGCATCATTTTCTGAAGGACATTTGGCCACTAGTGCTTGAACGCAAGCCAGACATCGAGTTTTGGGTGGTTGGGTCCACGGGCAGCGTTTTGAGCGATGAAGAAAAAAGCCTAGCGGGCGTAAAAGTTCTTGGACGCGTTGAACGCCTAGAAGACATTGGCGGCGGAAACTCGATTGGCATAGCACCCACACGACTCGCCACTGGGGTCAGCATCAAAGTCGCAGAATACTTGATGCTGGATATGTCCTGTGTCGCCTATCCGTTGGCTGTGGAGGGATTCAAGTCAAATCTCGATCACTTGCTCAATCTTACTGACACCCCAGAAACGTTTGCAAATGCAATTCTCGACCTCATTGAGGATGATGAGAAGCGGTTGAAACAGGCGTCGCGTGCGCGCGAGGAAGCCGCTCGGGTGTTGAACAATAAAGATGTCGTAGATTTCTTGATCGACGCGCTCGCTTAAGTCTTAGCGCAGCGATTGAGGTTGCGAGTCGGGAACGACATACACTTGATCAATGCCAATCTCGCCTGTCCAAACCACCTCTATCTTTTCTTTGATCTGCTGATCTAAATCGTGCTGCAAGACAAAGAGCAGTTCGAGATCAATATCGGTCCAAGCTTTTTGCTCGACGCCATCAATCAAGAGTTTGACCGAGCTTGAGGCATCGGTTGGGTTGGTGGCGCGAATTCCGATCTGCCGAGCGTTGACGGGTGTCTTAATCGGGATGGTCATCGATGCAGGCTGGTCAAAATATGTTCGCGCAAAATTGTTTCGGCACCAGGTGCCCGCTTCGACATTGTCTATTCGAGCGCGATTGCTGAGTTTGACCCGCGGATCTTCAGCTTCAAACGTAAGCGGATTTCCAGCCGCAAGGGTGTCCGTTTGCCAGACCCGCACCCAATCGACTTTAGAGTCGGCCGGATACTCTGAGGGATTGATGCGCCCGGCCCAATCCGCGACTTCGGTTGTCAATTTGATGTATTTCGTTTGTTGTGAGATCAGGTCCGGATCATTGATTTCATGAACCGGCTGGCCATTGACGTACCAAACGTATTTTTCAGGGGTCCAGAGCAGTCCGTAGATTTGATACTCGCTCGCGTCGAAATTCCGAAATTGCGCCTTGTGTCCCCGCATCGGAAAATTAGCGTTCTGTGTTTTGTGGAACCGCGAATACCCGTCATAGTGAATCGCAAAATTGACACTTCGATTGCGGTTCGCGCTGGCGCCGGGTCTGCGCGGAAATCCTTCGACAATATCAATCTCGGTTGCATCTCGGCCTGAATCATCTGCGCACCAAATCTGGCGTTGCGGCATCAACCAAAATGCAAACCATTGCCCAGACGTAGAATCCATTTTTACGCGCGCTTCAAAGTAGCCATAGCGTTGATCAAATCGCATTTTATCGTTGGGTCCGGTATTTTCGTAATTCCGGGTCCGGATGTAGCCATTGCGCATCGGGTTCTCACCCCGCGCTGCCGCGTCTTCATCAACGGAGGTTCGAAGAACCAGGACCGAGGTCTCATCATCCATATCTATGAATGCATTCTCTTCAATCGCGTAAGCTTCCTTATTTGGACCTTCGCGATACTCCCACTTCGCCTCATCCGAGTTAGGACGTAATCGATCGTAAGATTCAATGAGAAAGATTTCATCGGGTTTTGCCACCTCGGGGCGTTCAAAATCGCTCTCAAAAGTCAGCTGCCACTCTTCACCAATATCGGGTGGCCCAGCGACAGCCTCCGTTGTCGGCGCCGCGCACGCAATCGTAAAAATCAGCACTTGCGATAGGAGCGACCATGATTTCAGTCGCACGTTTCGTCTGCCCACAACACCACCCACTGTACTCAACCGAAACCGAAAACATCACACGGGTTTTGCCGAGTCAAACCCACTCGCTTGATGAGCGATGAAAAACTTTGAATGCCCGCTGGAAGTGCAATTTCGACTTAGATTTTGCGGGTTTCTACCCGTTGCCGTCAGCCTTTCCGTGGCGCAATTCGTGCTGCACCAATTCCAGTTCGAGGTCGAAACAACCCTTCCGGTCTTAGCCGTCTTGTGCCACAAGACGTCGCTTGGAGAGGGATGAGGATGACGGCCACGATTGCGGCGATTGCCAATTTAAAAGGCGGAGTCGGAAAATCGACTACGACTTTGATGCTGGCCGACGGACTAGCTTACTTTTATGGCGCTAACGTCCTCGTCGTTGATCTTGATCCGCAAGCCAGCACGAGCCAGATGTTGCTCACTGATCGCGGTCTTCAGATGGCTTTTGATCAGGGCAAAGGGGTTCACCACCTCATCGAACAATTTATGGCGAACGAAGCGCCGAACATTGGCAATCTTATTCTTCCCAATGCTGTTACTTTGGAAGAGCTTCGCCGGGCTGAAGAACGGGATGAGCGACTCGGCTGGATTTCGATCTTACCGTCTCATTCGCAATTACGTCTGACCGAAATGGCGCTTGAAGAGAAGATTTATTCCAAGGGCATGCCGCCAAGTCGGCTCGCAAATTATATTGCGGGCCATATCGAACAGGCGCTCGAGCCCCTCAAATCACTCTATGACATTATTCTGATCGACACGCCGCCATATATGTCGCCCGTCGCGCGAGCCGGGCTCTCGATCGCCACGAACTTTATCACACCAACGCTCGCGGACTCCGTTTCGATTTGGGGGTCGAAACAATTTACCGACTGGGTTTCGACACAAGTCACACCTCATCTGGCGTCGCGGAATTTCATCGTCATCACACGCTTTCGAAACACAAAATATGCGCGGAATGCTGAAAAGCAGCTGAAGCAGGTTCACCTCAAAGGCCGCGCCTTCGGACCGAACATCCCGGAATCTGTGCAAGCGCTGAACGCGATGGACCGGATGGATCTCGACAGCTACTCGACGTTACGCGGTAAGTATGGTCGGCTTCGCAACGATGTTAAAAAACTCGCGGAAGCATTCGCAAACTTCTTGGCCAAGCGCGGCAACAGTGCTCCTCCGGCCATGGTCCGTGACTGATCACATCGCCCGCAAAGCTGATCGAAGGGCTGCGAGGTCTTCCGGCAGATCGGTTTCAACAAAAACAGGTTGCTTGGTCACGGGATGCTCAAACCCTAAACTGGCCGCATGGAGCGCTTGGCGGGTGAGTTTCCGGGCGAGGCCCGTCGCGGTATCGAATGCATCTCCTCGGCCCAATGCTTTGATGCCCCGATGTCGTCCATAGACGGGATCGCCGATCAGCGAGCAACCCATATGGGCCATGTGTACCCGGATCTGATGCGTTCGGCCGGTTTCAAGTTTGCACTCGATTAGGGCTGCAGCGGGCAGTGCTTCTGTTTTGCTAATCTCTCCATAGGCCTCCAAAGTCCGATAATGCGTGACGGCATGGCGCCCGTCGCCGTCTGGTACCACCGCCATCTTCTTCCGGTCTCGAGAACTTCGCGCAATATCCGTCCTCACCGTGCCGGCACTCGGACGCGGACGTCCGCGCGTGAGCGCCAAATACTTTCGGTCGATATTGTGGGCGGCGAAGAGCTCTGACAATCCTTTGTGCGCGGGCTCGGTTTTAGCAACCACCAAGACGCCCGTCGTGTCCTTATCAATCCGGTGAACAATCCCAGGACGCTCGACCCCGCCAATGCCCGGCAATTGACCGCGGCAGTGATGTAAGAGCGCGTTGACCAATGTCCCTTGCCAGCTTCCCGGCGCTGGGTGGACCGCCATACCAGCAGGCTTGTTAACCAGGATTAGATGCTCATCCTCGAACAAAACATCGAGCGGAATATTCTCAGCTTCGGGGATTGCTGGAACAGGCTCCGGTAGCTGAACTGAATATGTCGTCCCGGGAACGATGGCGGTCCTTGGGTCTTCTTGAACCGTGCTTTTGTCCCCCCGCTGTTCGAAGACTCGACCCTCTTTCACCAGCGTTTTCGCTCGCGACCTTGAGAGGGAGTCAAATCTCTCGCTCAAGAAACGGTCGAGCCGGGTTCCCTTATCTTTTTCGCCTGCTAAAGCTGATAATTCTGTCATTTGAACGGTATAAACCGACAAGATGGCGAAGGTCATGCTGTAATCGCAAGTGCAGCAGCGAGAATAAGAGGCTGAAAATATGGGAAAGCTGACAAGGCGCGGGCTGCTCGGAGCGAGCACCAGCATATTAGGATTGGCCGCGTGTAATAATGAACCGATCCTAGAACCGGAAGCACGCATCACTGTCAGCCCCGATGATCGCACGGCCTATCCTGGGACGGTGAATTTTATTCACGGCGTGGCCTCTGGAGACCCTTTGCCAGACAGCGTTATTATTTGGACACGCGTAACGCCTGACGCAGCATTCCCTGGCATGTCGGTTCCCATAAGCTTCGGCGTGTTTGAAGACGAGGCGATGGAGAAACCCGTTCGTTATGGCCAAGGTTACGCAACGGCTGAACGCGATTATACGGTCAAGGTCAACTTGACCAATTTGGAGCCGGACAAGGAATACTATTATCGGTTTATCGCGAAAGTGACGACAGGCGATTTAGGCTCGCCGGTTGGGCGAACGAAAACGACGGCGGTGAGCGGCGATAAGCCAGTCAAGTTCGCGGTTATTTCCTGCTCGAATTTCCCTTTTGGATATTTCCACGTTTACCGCGACATCGCCAATACGCCGGATCTCGATGCGGTGATCCATCTTGGCGATTATCTCTATGAGTATGGCATTGACGGCTATGGCGGAAATGTCGGCCAGACCATCGATCGCAACCACGAACCGCCGCTCGAGATTGTCACGCTAGACGATTATCGGACCCGGCACGCCCAGTACAAAACCGATCCAGATCTTCAAGCGGCCCATGCAGCTGCGCCTTGGCTTTGCACCTGGGACGACCATGAGAGCACCAATAATTCCTACCGATCTGGGGCGGAAAACCACAATCCGGAAGCCGGCGAAGGCAATTGGACCGATCGCAAACAAGCTGCGGTACAGGCCTATTTGGAATGGATGCCAGTGCGCGATCCGGAGGTCGGCAAGGCCCGCGAGGCGCTTTATCGGCGATTTGATTTCGGTGATGTCGCCTCCGTAATGTGCCTTGAAACACGGCTGACGGGGCGCTCTGATGAGATTAGCTGGTTCACCGAAATCGGCGGTCTTGAGCCGGCACAAGTGCCGCTCGCGGCTGCGGGCACGATGGTCAAAGTTCAGGACCCCGAGCGCACCATGCTCGGCGCAACGCAAGAAACTTGGCTTGCCGCACAATTGTCAGACTCAACAGCGAAGAACAAATCTTGGCAGGTTCTCGCCAATCAAATTGTTATGGCACGCGTACGTCCACCCAACTTCACTCAAACGCTGACGGACGAACAGAAAGCGGCGCAAGACATTGGCTATATTCAGCAATTGATCCCGTTCAGCCAGCTCGGTTTGCCCTTCAATCTTGATGCCTGGGATGGCTTCCCGGCCGCCCGCGACCGGCTTTATGCCAGCGCCAAAGATGCGGGCGCGCGCTTGGTGACACTCACCGGCGATACACATACCGCCTGGGCCAATACGTTGGTTGATGCCGATGGCGAACGTCGCGGCGTGGAGTTTGGCTGTACCTCTGTGACCTCGCCGGGGCTCGGCCTTTACATCAAAGAAGTTCCAGATCTTGGCGCTCAGTTTGTTGAGGCCAATCCAGAAGTCGACTTCTATGATCCGTTCGGAAATGGCTGGACCTTGGTCACACTCACCAAGGATGAGGTGTCTGCGGACTATAAGAAAGTTTCCAGCGTCACAGAAGAAACCTTCTCAAAAAGTGAGGTCGCGACGTGGACTGCGACGCGAGACGGCGACAGCCTGACCGCACTCTCGCGCGCTGGGTAAAGAAACGCCGCGGCGACACCCTTGCTCGCTCAGAAAATCCATGCTGTCTCGCGCCAAATTAAAGACAGTTAGGAGGGCGCTATGGGCGTGTTGGACGGAAAAGTCATTTTGGTCACCGGCGGCGGCAATGGAATCGGGAAAGAATGCGCCTTGCTGGCCGCGCGCGAAGGCGCCAAGGTTCTCGTCAATGATTTGGGCGGCGCACTCACCGATGACGGCGCCTCGTCTGGCGATGCGGGCCTGGCCGAGCAAGTCGCGCAAGAAATCCGCGACGCGGGTGGAGAAGCAGCTTCAAACTCTGAAAGTGTCACGGACATGTCGGCGGTGCAAGGTATGGTTGAGCAGGCCAAAGACACGTTTGGCGGTCTGCACGGTGTGATCAACCCCGCCGGGATTTTGCGCGATGGCATGTTCCACAAAATGAGCGAGGATGATTGGAAAGCGGTGATCGATGTGCATTTGCACGGCTCCTTCAATGTCACGCGCGCCGCGGTCGAGCACTTCCGCGAACAAGAGGATGGCAGCTTCGTCCTGTTCACCTCCACATCTGGTCTGATCGGCAATATTGGCCAAGCCAATTATGCCGCCGCCAAAATGGGCATCGCGGGACTATCACGGATTATCGCCATGGAAGGCACGCGCAAAAATGTCCGCTCGAACATTATCGCGCCTTTTGCCTGGACGCGCATGATCGCGTCGATTCCGGTGAAAGACGAAGCTGGCGCAGAACGGGTCGAACGTATGCGAACGGGTATGCGCGCTGATCAAGTGGCCCAGCTTGCCGTCACCCTCTGTGCCGATGGCGCCAAGCATGTGAACGGTCAGATTTTCAGTGTCCGCGGCAATGAAGTTGTACTGTTCAACCAGCCGCGTCCGGTGAAATCTGTGTCACGTCTGGAAGGCTGGACGCCAGAAACTTTGATTGAACAAGGGTTTGGCGCGATGGAAGGCAGCTTCACCGATCTCGGCGCGACAACCTCCGTGTTCCCTTACCCGCCGGTCTAAGTTATTGCCGACGGCCTAGGATTTGCACTTAGGGCGAGATGCAGGACGATACGCAATCACAACCGATAGAGCAGGTAGAAACCCTGCCCGACGGCGCTGTGCCCTCCAAATTGGTTGAGGGGCCAGACGGCGAGCTATATTTCGTGCCAGATACCGGCTCAGCAACCGCGGACGAACCTGTGGAGGTGGTTGCTTCGGACGGTTTTTTCGCGTGGGCAGATCCAATCCTTGAAGACCCTACCGGCTGGATACAAGCGAACTTGCTAAACGCAGACGTGTTGATGCCGGTCATCTGGCAAGTTGGGGCAGTCCTTGCCGCGCTCTTAATTGGCGCTTCATTGACAGCTCGGGCAAGGAAACTCGTGGACACCGGTGTCTCGCGTCTTCCTGAGAACATTAGAAACGCAATTTCGGAGACCGCACCAAACCTCGTCAGACCCGCCCTTTGGGCGGCATTACTGTACGCGGCACAGGCCGCAATGGCTGGCGGCGGGATGGACAGTGCATTGGTGCGTATCGCGTCTTCTTTGTCGCTGGCCTGGTTACTGATCAACATCGTCACCGCATTCCTACCGCAAGCTTTTCGCAAACCAGCTGGTTGGGTGATTTGGATTTTCGCCGCGCTCTACGCAGTCGGCATTCTCGATGAAGTGATGGCGTGGCTGAACTCAATCGGACCACCATTTGGGGGCCGGATCATCAGCCCTGTTTTCGTCGTCCAAGCCATCGCGACGGTCGCTCTGTTTATGTTCGCTGCCAATTGGCTGGCAAAAAAGCTAAAGACGCGGGTCGATGAGCTGCCTCAGGTCGAACCTTCTTTACGGATCCTAATGGGTAATGCGGTTCAGGTCGGCCTGTTCTTTGGGGCGGCACTTTTGGCAATGGCAGGATTGGGCATCCCGCTTTCAGGGCTCGCAGTGCTTGGTGGCGCGATCGGCGTGGGTCTCGGCTTCGGCATGCAACAGATCGTGGCCAATTTCATTTCTGGCGTGATCTTGCTGACCGATCGCTCGATCAAACCCGATGATGTGATCGAAGTTGATGAAACCTATGGTGTCGTCAAATCCCTGGGCCTCCGCTACGCCTCAGTCATCACCCGCGATGGCAAAGAACACCTCATTCCGAATGAAATGCTGATCACGGATAAGGTCGTGAACTGGTCCTACTCGAACAAAGAAGTCCGCGTGAAACGGCGTCTGCGGGTGGAATATGAAAACGGACTTGCGGGAAGCGGTGGCGCTTGTTGAGCAAGGAGCCATGCAAACTGACCGCGTGCTTGCGCGACCGGCGCCAAAATGCCTGGTGATGGAATTTGGCGACGAAGCGATTGAAATCGAGGTGCGGTTTTGGATCAATGATCCAGAGAACGGTGTCTCCAACGTTTCGTCAGCCGTGATGCTAAACATTTGGGATCGGTTCCGCGAAGCGGGTATTGATATTCCGCTGCGCCACGAAGACGTTCTGATTACACCGGGTTCAACGCTTAAAGTTGAGATGGTGAAAGCGAAGAAAGACGAAGACGCTTAGCGCTCGCGTCCAAAAAGGCTTTAGCAACTTCTCTGCCTTAAAGCGAGAGAAGAGCCTTTAGGAAATTCCCTTTGACCACGCTGTCCATCGTCGTCCCCATGTATAATGAAGAAGCTGTCCTCGATGGCTTTTTTGGACGATTGCAGCGCGTTTTGCAGACGGTCACACCGTCTTACGAAATTGTCTGTATCAATGATGGCAGCCAAGACCACACATTCGCCCGCCTTCGGCAGGCTGCGGCAGCTGATCCTAGGATCAAAGTCGTCAATCTCTCGCGCAATTTCGGCAAAGAGATCGCCCTGTCCGCGGGGCTTGATCACGCCACGGGTGAGGCGGTCATTCCCATCGATGCTGATTTGCAAGATCCACCCGAAGTGATCCCAATGATGGTCGCGAAATGGCGCGCGGGCGCAAAAGTCGTGTTGGCCAAGCGACGTGATCGTTCTTCCGACTCATGGCTGAAACGGTTTACCGCAAACGGCGCCTATTGGCTCTTTTCGAAGCTGACCCGGCCGCAAATTCCCCAAAATGTTGGCGATTTCCGCTTAATGGATCGCGTCGTGGTCGATGCGATTAAGCAGCTTCCAGAGCGCTCTCGTTTCATGAAGGGCCTATTCGCATGGATCGGCTATGAACCGGAAGTGGTCGAGTATGATCGGGAAGAACGCAGCGCTGGTGAGACCAAGTGGAATTATTGGAAGCTTTGGAACTTCGCGCTGGATGGGATCACTTCTTTCTCGTCCCTCCCGCTTCGTATTTGGTCTTATCTTGGGTTCGGGGTGAGCCTTCTAGCAATGGCCTATCTCGTGTGGACCGTCGCCAAGACCGTGATCTTCGGATTGGATGTTCCAGGCTATGCGTCTTTGATGAGTGTTATTCTCTTCTTTAATGGCATCTCATTGATCGGGATCGGCGTGATCGGAGAGTATCTCAGCCGAATTTTCACCGAAGTGAAGGCACGACCGCTCTATATCGTGGCCGAAACGATCGGATTTGACGCTGAAACGCAAGCTCATCCCACCGCAAGCCAAAAGCGCGCATAATTCACCCTTAGAAAAATAACAAAAGAGTCACATTTTCCCTATTGACCACATCTGTAGTCATCTTTATTGACCACACTTGTAGTCAAAAGGCGAGATGATGAGTCTGCAAATCACCCCTGCTGAATTAGAAATTATGAAAGTCCTGTGGAAACGACCCGGGATCGGCGCGTCTGAAATTGTCGACGCGCTGGACGGCGAACAGGACTGGAGCCCACGCACCGTGAAGACCTTGCTGTCCCGCTTGGTCGAGAAAGGCGCGCTAGAAACGGCGGCGGAAGGTCGTCGCTATCTCTACCGCCCCTTGATCGCGAAACGTGATTACCAAAAGAAAGAAGCTGGACAGTTGATTGACAAGCTGTTTGGCGGACGTGCAGCGCCTTTAGTTGCACAATTGGCTGATGCCCGCGGGCTCAGCAATGATGATATCGAAGAACTCGAAGCTTTGTTGGGGAGACTGAAGCAATGAGCTGGACTGAATTCCACCCACTGATCCAAGAAGCGACCCTCACCACATTGGCCGTTGGACTGCTCGTCCTGCTGGTCCTGGTCATTCGCAAACCCTTTGCCCGCCGTTATGGTGCGAAAGCCGCTTATTTGCTCTGGGCACTACCGCTCGCACGCTTTGTCATGCCGCCTCTGCCAGGCAATTGGTCTCTGGCAGGACTGTTGGGCTTCAATCGCCCACCGCCGGTCACAACGCAGCCTGTCCCGACTGAATATGTTCGCGCCCCTGTCATTGAAGCCGTCGAGGTGGTCCCAGCCACCGGCGCAACCCCGGGCGTGATCGAAGCAACGACAACAACGCGCGAATTCGCTGTGCTCGCGGCCCCAGAGCCTGCTGCCGCAGTCACTTCGAGCGGAACCAGCTTGCTGGAGGCCACCCTGGCCCAGGCACCCCTGATCCTGACGTGTGTCTGGCTTGTCGGGGTGGCTCTCTGGCTTGGACGTTCGATCCATCAACAGCGTCAATTCCTGTCTTTGATCGAAGCAGACTCTGAGCCTGCAAACCCAGAGACTGTGGAAGAAACTCTTCGGATCGCCAAGCAATTGGGTATCAAGAAGGTGCCTGAAGTACGCGCCAGTCTGCTGTGCAGTGGACCGCTGGTCACCGGCCTTAAAAACCCTGTCATCCTTCTGCCAATGTGGTTCGAAGAAGACTATGACGCCCCTGAGCGCCGCGATGCTTTGGTTCACGAATTGATGCACCTAAAGCGCCGTGACCTTTGGGCCTTCCAAGCGGCACGCATCGTTGCGGCAACCCAGTGGTTCAATCCGCTTGCCTATATGGCGCTCCGGGCCTTCCGGACCGATCAGGAAGCTGCGTGCGATGCCGATGTCATCGCTCGGGCCAAACTCTCCCCGGCCGCTTATGGCCGCACCCTGGTCAAGGCCGCTCGCCTTGCCCGCCCCTCGGACCGTCGCATCGCTGCGGCGAGCCTCACCCTCGCTCATCCCATAAAAGAAAGACTAATAATGATGACGCACCCTACCCCTACCCTCCGCAGCCGTTTAATGGGCGGCGCCTTAGCAGCCACACTTGGCGCAGGCGCAATCTTCGCCACGGCTTCTTGCACCAACTCAGTCGCTCAAGAACTGGACGGTGCACCTCAAGACAGCGCCACGATTGAAACAGACGGCGAGAATGTATTTGTCTTTGATGGCGACAATGACATGAGCTTCGCGGTCACGGTCGATGGGGAAACCTTCTCATTCAGCATGGCGGATCTTCCACCCATGCCGCCAATGCCAGCGATGCCCGCTATGCCAGGCTTTGAAGGCATGGTGTTCGAGCAAGACGGCAATAACTTCCGCATGGAATTCGACACCGAAAAGCTGAAAGCCATGGAAGACAGCCCTGAATTCGCCGAGTGGGAAGCCAAAATGGAAGCCTGGGGCGAGGAAATGGAAGCTTGGGGTGAAGTCGTTGAAGAACGCGCTGAATCTTGGGCCGAAACCTTCGAGCCACAAATCGAAGCGTGGGCCGATGCACAAGCTGAACGCTGGGAAAGCCAAGTCGAGTTCATGGTCGAGCGTGCCGAAGCACAAGCCGAACGTGCCGAAGCCATGGCTGAACGCGCTGAAGCACGCGCCGAAGCGCAGAACCGCTGGGTCGAAAGACGCGGAGAATATGAAGGCGTCACAGAGCCTGAAACCCGTGACTTTGGCACAAAAGATTTCAGCAAAGTCGATGTGGGTAGCGGAATTGCAGTGGTCTACACACAAGATCCAAACGCCGCCGTCACCGCCACTTTGAAGCGTGGCAGCTGGGACCAGGTTGAAATCAAAGTTGATGGTGACACGCTGATCGCTCGCAAGAAGAAAAACAGCAAATGGGGCCGTTATGGACCACAGCTGACCGTCTACGCGTCTTCACCAAACCTAACCGAAGTCGACGCCTCTTCTGGCTCTTCTTTCCAAGGTAGCGTCGTCGCTGGTAATCTCGATATCGACGCTTCAAGCGGGTCTTCCCTCTCTATGGAAGGCGCCTGCGATAGCCTGAACTTGGATGCCTCGTCTGGCTCGAGCATTTCCCTCAGCAAACTGGAGTGTGTGAATGCCACTGTCGATGCCTCTAGTGGCTCTTCAATCCGAGTTTACGCCTCAAGCAAAGTCAATGTGGACGCCTCAAGCGGATCGTCGATCTCTGTTAGCGGCAATCCAAGCGATGTAACCACCGACAAGTCCAGCGGTGCTTCTGTCAGCATCCGCTAAATCGAAACTCTCCTCCCTGGAACCCGACGCACAGGTTTCTCTTGAGAGTAGAAAACCCCGCCACTGGCGGGGTTTTTATTTGTCTTAGGATCCATACAGAATTTGCATAATTGAATTCAAACTGTGCTCCCTACAGGTTTCATCCGAAAGTGCCATTTTGGGGTCAACGCAACACTTAAGGAGGCAATTATGATTGAGATCAGACGCTTTTCCGACCTTGGAACCTTTCAAAATGAGTGGCTGAACGCCCACTATCATTTCTCGTTCTCGCACTATTATGACCCCAATCGCATGGGTCACGGCAAGTTGCGGGTGTGGAATGATGATACGATTCAACCGCAAACTGGTTTTCCGCCCCATGGACACCGGGACATGGAAATCATTACCTATGTTCGCAAAGGTGCGATCACACACCAGGATTCAATGGGCAATAAGGGCCGCACAGAAGCAGGCGATGTCCAAGTCATGAGCGCCGGCAAGGGCATTCAGCATTCTGAATGGAATGCGGAAGATGAGAACACCCAAATCTTCCAGCTCTGGATCGAACCAGCGCAAGCAGGAGGAAATCCGGACTGGGGTGCGAAAGCGTTCCCCAAAGCGGATCGCTCTGGCGAATGGGCCGTACTGGCGAGTGGTCATGGCGCTGATGAGGCCTTGCCGATCCGTCAGGATGCCGCCGTCCTCGGCGCCACGTTGAAATCTGGTGAAAGCTTGGACTATGAGGTCAAAGCTGGACGGTTCGGCTATTTGGTCCTCGCGGCGGGCTCAATTGAGCTCAATGGCGAAACCCTGCACGCTCGCGATGGCGCAGCGATTACAGGTGATGCCAAACTCACTCTGAAAGGGGTTGAGGACGCGGAAATCGTATTCGTTGACACAATTTAATCTTCGGCTCGCTGAGCCGTGATTGGAACAGGATGGAATAATGCTCTATATTCCATCCTGTTCTATTTGCGAAAGGAGCCCCGCTTATGAAAACCATCTTAGCTGCCATCGGTGCACTTGCGATTCTTCCCGTAGCGGCGGCGACCGAAGTTTCGGTGACGTTTAGCGAAGACTTCGCTGAGGAGCTAACCGACAATTACGGCGAACGCGAAGGTAAAAAACTGACCGAAGACATCGTCGAGGATCTTAACAAGGCGTTTGAGCGTGCCGGCGTCGATCCGGCCAAAGTCGACATCACGATCATAAACGCGAAGCCCAATCGCCCGACCTTCCAACAATTGCGTGATAAGCCAGGCTTAGACGCGTTTCGATCTGTTTCCCTTGGCGGTATGAAGCTCGAAGGCACGGCCTATGATGCGGCTGGCAATGTCCTAGCGACGGAAGAGTATGGCTGGTTCGAGAACAATATTCGTGACGTATTCGGCCACGCCGTTTGGAGCGATGCCAATCGGGCGTCTCGTCGCTTCGCAACCAAGCTCGCAAAACAACTCAACGAGAGCTAACCGCGCTCACCCGGATAAATCTCGCGGCCATCGACTTCCAGACGGAACAGGTCTGGCCGCGAGTAGTGCCCAGCGGGATCACTTGCGACTTTGCAAGCCCGCGCCAAAGCTAAGTCGGCATCGGCGACCAACACCCCTTCTTCATCCGTCAGTACCCCTTGAACGACTTCGCCTCGGGGGTCGATGATCGCCGCCCCGCCATTGTGATCAAACGCGTAGAGCGGCTGAAAACGCTCGGGAACATGCGTTTTTAACCGTAAACCCGCAGAGCAAATCACCCAAGCGCCAGCTTGGCTGGCGAAGGCGCGGCTGAGCAAAAGCTGGCGCGCCCATACTGGCTGCTTTGGTGCTTCTTTGGGTTCACGCCCTGGCCACGCCGCAACGTGGACATCGACCCCCTGCGCCATCAAGGCATAGCCCGGCAAGACCGCATTATGCTCCCAACAATTAAGCGAGGACAGTCGCCCCCATTCGCGCTGTACAGGCTTTAGTCCTTTAGCGTCCCCATCGCCCCAGACAGAGCGTTCATGATGAGTGGGTTTGAGTTTTCGGTGGCGATTAAGCAATGTCCCATCACGCCCAATCGTGAGCATGGTGCAATAGAGGGTGGCTTCAGTTTGCGGATCAAGTTCGTTAACGCCAATCACCAGATCAGCTTGCGCGCGCTTTGCCGATTTACAGAGCGCTGCCACTTCGGGTCCATCAAGGCGAACGCCATTTTTAAGCAGCTCACTCGCCGCTTGCCACCAGATGTCCGATAAGGGACTGTCGATAAAGAAGGGATAGCCTGGCAGCCAGGCTTCGCCGAAGGCAATCACGTCGGGCTTGTCCTTGGCGGCTTCGTCGATCCAGCTCAGCGCGATCTCTAAACTGGCTTGCTTATCGAACAAAGCGGGGGCCGCCTGAACGGCACAGAGTCGAACGGTATCAGTCATGGCTTCCGATACGCCGGAATCCACTTGAAATACAAGCACCTCACAAAAAGTTTGATCGAGCCTTTAAGTCAGAAACGCGCCACGCAACTGATCGCGTTCAGCGGCGCCAACGCCCAGTGTTTCCTGCAAATATGTCTCAAGATTCCCAGATCGAGTCTGAATACTGTCGAGCGCCGCCTCGAGGAATTTCGCATCAACCCCGACAAATGGCTGATAGACCTGATCGTCATAATTTTTGCCAATATACTCATTGAACATCCGCGCCATTTCCGGCAGCCGCTGATCAACATCTGCGGCGGTATTGGTCAGCTCGTAATCGGCAAAAATTGCCTCTCGGTCCACACCGAGAATGTGGTGTGTCAGGGCGCACAGGATCCCGGTTCGGTCTTTCCCCGCCGCGCAATTCACAACCGCGGCTTCATCTGCATCAAGCGCGCCCAGGGCTTTGAACCAGGCGGAAAAGGTCTCGACATGCTGCGCCTTAAACGGGGCATCACGGTAATAATCGACCATCCAGCCATGCGCTTGATCGGCGTCGACCTCAACCTCGGATAAGAACCGAACGTGTGGCGCTTGGGTTGCCGAACCCTTCTCGCTCGAAATCACCTGCACGCCTTCAACGGGCCAGCGATGGCCATGTCGTTCGCGCTCATCCGGACGGCGAAGATCGGCCTGCACCTTGATATTATAGGTTTGAAGCGCCGCCATATCGGCATCGCTCGCCTCGCCAAATTGGGCGGAGCGGAACAACACGTCGGCGCGCACCGGACGGCCACCAGCACCTGTATATCCGCCAAAGTCTCGAAAGTTGCGGACATTGTCGAAGGTCTTCACTCGATCTTGCATCAGGCTCCCCTATCGGAATGGCGGTTCGTCGAACGCGCGCAGCTTGCGACTATGTAGTTTGGCATCGCCGCTCGCCAATTTTTCGAGCGTCGCGACCCCGATCTGCAAATGCTGACCGATCGATTTTTCATAGAATTTATTGGCGGCGCCCGGCAATTTGATCTCTCCATGGAGCGGCTTGTCAGAGACGCAGAGCAGAACGCCATAAGGCACGCGTAGGCGGAATCCGTTCGCTGCAATGGTGGCGCTTTCCATATCGATCGCAATCGCCCGCGATTGGTTGAACCGGCGCGCGCTATCGGTAAAGCGCAGCTCCCAGTTACGGTCGTCAGTGGTGACGACCGTGCCCGTGCGAAGACGCTTTTTCAACTCCTCACCGCTTTCACCCGTCACTTCAGCCGAAGCCTCTTGCAGAGCGACTTGGACCTCGGCGATGGGCGGGATTGGAATATCCGGCGAGAGCACATCGTCTAGGACATGATCGTCCCGCAAATAGGCGTGTGCCAGCACATAGTCACCAATTGCTTGGCTGTGGCGCAGGCCGCCGCAGTGCCCGACCATGATCCAACATTCTGGACGAAGCACTGCAAGATGATCGGTAATCGTTTTCGCGTTCGATGGTCCCACTCCAATGTTCACCAATGTGATGCCGGAGCCATCCGGCGCGGTGAGGTGATAGGCTGGCATTTGAAACCGTCGCCACGGCGCGTTGTTGATCTGCTCCCGAGCGTCGGGGGTGTCCTTATCGACAACCAAGCCACCGGCCACAGAGAGTTTCTCGTAGCGACCGCCTTGTTTGAGCTGATCCAAGCTCCAATCCACAAAAGCGTCGACATAGCGATGATAGTTGGTGAACAGCAAATAGCGCTGGAAATGCATCGCTGGCGTGCCGGTATAATGGGTGAGACGCTTCAACGAAAAATCGGTTCTCGGCCCATCGAACAAAGCTAATGGGCGGTGCGCATGAGGTTCGAACAATTCGCCATCAGCAATTTCATCGCCGATGTCTGATAGCTGCGGTGCTGGGAACCATTTGGCGAGTTCTGCCGGGTTGATTTCGTCCAAACCATCCGCCTGCCCCTGATCCCAAACATAAGCGTATGGGATCTCAGCGGAGGAGACTTGTACCTCAACCTCAACATCATAATCGCGGAGCAAGGGCTCCAACTGTTCGCGCAAATAATGGCGATAGAATTCCGGCTGCGTCACGGTCGTGGAATAGGTGCCGGGTTCTGACATCTTGCCGAAGGCTCGCGAAATCGGCGGGGGTGGCCCGTCCGGATTGTAGCGAATGATCAGTTCCGGGTAGCAAAACGCGCCATTTGCGCGCGCGTCTTGATCTGGCGTTTTTCCGTCATGAAGGAAGTCTTGTAGCGCCGTGTTAAGTGCGCTTACGGACTGCGAATAGAGCTTCGAGAGCTCGTCTATTATATCTTTTGGATTATCAAGTTTCGTCATGGCCTCCTTTGGCGCAATCGCGTTTCGCGGTCAACGTGGCATTCGAATCTGTCGCCAAGTCTTCACGGCCAACGTACGGGATTCGTAAAGGCCGCGTTAGCAATTGCATGCGAAATCGACACGCGCTCTTAATCCAAAAAGCGATAGCAATAGGGCGTGGGGTAGCGAAAGCGTGGGACATGGATCGACGGTCACTCTCTCAATTTGCCCGTTTCGCTTTGGTCGGCACGCTGGGGTTTGTCGTCGATGCTGGCATCACCCTGACCCTCATCCATCGAGGGATTGACCCGTTCACAGCGCGTTTCTTTTCGATCGCTTTGGCCATGATGGTCACTTGGCGCCTAAATCGCGCTCTGACCTTCGGATCCAGCGACACAAGTCAAGCGCGCGAAGGCATGCGATACTTCACCGTCGCGATCGTGGCAGCGATTGCAAATTATGCGATTTATGCCGGTCTATTGCTAGCGGTTCCAGCGATATCGCCTTTGATTGCGCTGATCCTGGCGATCGGAACAGTGACGATCCTGTCCTTTCTCGGCTATCGCCATTTGGTGTTTAAGTCTGCCGTCTGACCAGATGCCCCATTTTGCGACCTGGTTTCGCGTCGCGTTTGCCATACAGCGTCAACACACCATCGGTGGCGAGGACTTCGGGCGGCACCAGCGCCTCTTCTCCTAGAAGATTAAGCATCTCAACATCGTGAAACCGATCAACAGGACCAAGCGGCCAGCCAGCGACCGTACGAATGTGCTGCTCAAACTGCCCCGTTGCGCACGCCTCTGGTGTCCAATGTCCCGAATTGTGCACCCGCGGGGCAAATTCATTGGCCAATAATGATCCATCTTCCAGGACGAAAAACTCCAACGCCAAAACCCCGACATAGTCTAGCGCATCAGCGAGAGCCTTGGCCGCTTCATAAGCTCGCTCAGTTACATCATCAGACAGGTCTGCAGGTACGACCGACCGTTTCAAGATCCCGTTCACGTGCTCATTGCGCGGAATGTCAAAGCACAGCGATTCACCTGCCCGATCTCGTGCAATTATTACCGAAACCTCGCGTTCAAAGGGCACCATCGCTTCGAGGATGCAGGGCGCGTGCTTGAGCGCTTTGTGGGCTGCTTCGTAATCGTCGCCGGCTTCAAGCCTGGCTTGCCCTTTTCCATCATAACCATCTCGTCGGGTTTTTAGGATCCCTTTGCCCCCAAATCGTTCAATGGGATCCGCCACGTCCGAGGCTTGATCAATTTGCGCGAAGTCGGCCGTCTCGATCCCGCACGCTCTGAGGAACGATTTCTCGATCATGCGATCTTGAGACACTTCTAGCGGTTTTGCACCGGGTCGCACCAAATGCCCGGCCTGAAGCAGCGCCTCCGCCGCCGCGACTGGCACATTTTCAAACTCATAGGTGATAGCGCCGCAGGTTTGTGCCCAAGCCAAAAGCGCGTCCAGATCTGAATAATCTGCCGCGACATGGGTCGCCGCGATGCGCGAGGCAGGGCAATCGGTCTCCGGACAATAGATCGAAACATCGAAGCCAAGAGCTGCGGCGGCCGATCCAAGCATTCGACCGAGTTGTCCACCGCCGAGAATCCCAATGGTTGCACCAGCCTTCAGGGCGGTCATTCGCTTGGAATCTCTTGAACCGCCGCAGTCTGCTTGGCGCGAAACGTATCGAGTTTTTCAGCAACGCCGGGATCCTCAAGGGCGATGATCGACGCCGCTAAAAGCCCGGCATTGGTCGCACCCGCTTCGCCGATCGCCAGGGTACCGACCGGCACGCCTTTTGGCATTTGCGCGATTGAAAGCAAACTATCGATGCCATTCAGCGCACGCGACTGAACTGGAACCCCCAAAACAGGGAGCGGCGTCATAGAAGCGGCCATACCGGGCAGGTGGGCTGCCCCCCCTGCCCCGGCAATCATGACTTTCAATCCTCGCGCCTTCGCCCCGTTGGCATAATCAAACAGCCGTTCAGGCGTCCGATGCGCCGATACGATGCGCGCTTCAAACGCAACACCGAGCTCATCGAGCAGTTCGCAAGCTTTTTTCATGATTGGCCAATCCGATTGGCTGCCCATGATCACGCCAACCACCGGCGTATCACTATTCGAGGTCAGGGCCATCGACTCCCCCGTTTCAAAGCGCGCAACATAAAAACGTTGCCTGCCGCGTCAACTGTTTGACCTCTGGGCATCTGCGATCGACTCCAGTACAGTTGGAGAATGGCTGAATCGCTTGAACCGATCACGCGGGATGAGGTTTACGAGGCGCGCTGCGCCGCGCGACGGGATCTCATTGCCGCAATTGGGATCGATACGAGCACTTTAGCGAAACCCATCCGGGCCGCAATCGAAGCGCTGGCGGGTGAAGTGCTCAGTCTTCGCGAAGATCGCGCCAAGCTCCAGGACGAATTGGAAAAAGCCGCGGACCTGGCGGATCGTGACACGCTTTGTCCAATCTTCAATCGCCGCGCTTTTGAGCGTGAGCTGTCGCGTGAGATCGCGCTTGCGGAACGCTATGGGGTGCCGCTTTGTCTGATCTTCATCGATCTGGATCGGTTCAAGCTGATCAATGATCGGTTCGGGCACGCAACCGGAGACAAAGTCATCCAGCATGTGGCTCAAACCCTCCTCGACAATGTCCGCCAAAGTGACATTGTGGGCCGCCTTGGCGGTGATGAGTTTGGCATTGCGTTGACCCATGCGGACTATGAGGTGGGTCAAGCAAAAGCGCGCGGATTAGAGTCGATTATTGGTGCGCTGACCGTTCGAGATGCAGAGGATCAGACTCTGGAAGCGGTTCAATTAGGGGCCTCTTGCGGGGCGGTTCTTTGGCGCCGCGGGCACGATGCGAGCCAGCTTATTGCCGAGGCAGATGAAACCATGTTTCGAAGAAAAAACGAAAAAAAGCGGTCGCGTCGGGCGCCGTAAACGCAAGTTTTTTTCGAATTTAGGATTCTAGCGGGGCAGCCCGTGACTCCCTCATCAACCTATGGTTATCTGTTGCCACAAAGACACAGAGATCATTTCAGAAAGAAGGAGTGTGCCTATGTCACTGCAAGGTCGGATTGAAGAGCTCACCAAGCGACACGCTAAAATCGATCAACAAATCCACGAAGAACAAAAACGACCGGCCAGTGACGATATCGTCCTCCAAGATCTCAAACGACAGAAACTTAGGCTTAAAGAAGAAATTGGTATGCTGCGCGCCAGTTAGGCGCTGATCGGTCCGGCCAAAGGTCCCGTCAGCCCATCATTTGAGCGGCGGGAGCACGGCCATGGACAAACCAGTTACCCTTATAATTGGGCTCGGCCAAACGGTCGGAGACGCGGTTGCGCGCCGATTTTTGGATGAAGGGCACGCCGTGCTGGTCGTCGATCCTGACCGAAAACTCTTAGATGAGCTTGAGAAAACAACCGGAGATAAGGTCGCCTACCATCACGGTGCGGTTCACACAAAGCTCGGGCTTCGCAACGCCATGGCGGCGGCGCTCGAAACTTATCGCTTCGTCGATAATGTCGTCTGCATTCCACCGCTCCCCGAACCTGACCGGTTGATGGACCTCGATATGGAGGACTTCGAGACGGTGCTGATGAAAACCGCTCGCGGGGCAGTTCAGACATTGCGGGTATTTACGCCAGAACTCATTGCCGAGCGCCCCGAAACGGAAAATGCGGCTGACCGTTCGAGACAAACCGGTACGTTTACCTTTGTCCTTTCGCTCGGCGCCAGCATGGCGCAGCCGGGTTGGTTCAGCGAAACTGTGTCGCAGCATGCGATTATGGGGATTGTGAAAGCTGCCGCCATCGAGCTCGCGCCGGAAGCGGTCCGCGTCAATGCGATTATCGCACTGCGCCCGCGCGCGGAAGGACGGGAACCTTGGCTAAAGGATCGCACCCCCATGGGACGCCCGTCTCTGGCGGAAGAGATCGCCGAAACATCTGCTTTCCTCGCCAGCCCGAACAGTGCGATCATCACCGGCGAAGCAATTACGCTGGATGGGGGCCGGCGCTTCCTCTCGGGCTTGATCACAAGAGAAGACGATTAAGCCGCGGTCTGGCCTAAGCGGAGCGTTATCCCAAAGCTCGGGTCCTCATCCTTCGACTTCGCTCAGGATGAGGGCCGGTTCAGCTAGAAACTCACTTGCGGTGACAGATCACTGGCATCCAAGTGTAGCCTTTGACAAAGGCACCTGACGTCAAGCTTGGCTCGTCCAGCACTTCGATATGGCTAAAGCGCTCCATGATCTCTTCCCAAAGAATGCGCAGCTGCAATTCGCCAAGACGGTTGCCCACGCAGCGGTGAATTCCGAAGCCAAACGACAAGTGATTGCGCGCTTGCTTACGGTCGATGATTAGCCGGTTCGGGTCTTCGTCCCAGAACCGCTCATCACGATTACCAGAGACGTACCACATGGCGATTTGATCGCCCTTTTTGATCGTCTTGCCATGCATTTCAACATCTTCGAGCGCGGTCCGGCGCATAAAGGCGAGCGGTGTTTGCCAGCGGATCACCTCAGACACCATGTTCGGGATCAAAGAAGGATCTTTTTTCAGCTTGGCATACTCGTCAGGGAACTTGTTCAGGCCGTAAACAGACGCCGTCATAGAGTTCCGGGTCGTGTCATTGCCGCCAACGATGAGCAGGATGACATTGCCGAGAAGTTCCATCGGCGTCATATTTCGCGTCTTCTCGCCATGCGCCAAAAGGCTGATGAGATCGTTTTTGAGTGGCTCTTGTTTGCGTTGCTCGAAGATCCCCATGAATGTCGTCAGACACTCCATGAGCTCTTCTTTCCACTGATCGATCCCGCCAGGACAAATGTCAGGATTTTCGCGGTTGGTGACAACGTCTGACCACCGCGTCAGTTTGCGGCGATCTTCAAACGGGAAATCGAACAAGGTCGCGAGCATCATCGTGGTAAGCTCAATCGACACCGTATCGACCCAGTCAAATGGTTCACCGACTGGAACCGCATCCAGACAGGCCTGGGTCCGTGCGCGGATCAATGGCTCAAATTCTTTCAACATGTTTGGCGCAACCGCCGGCTGCACGGTTTTGCGCTGCTCGGAGTGGCGCGGTTCGTCCATCGCGATGAACATGGGCAGTTCAAAGTCTTCGAGCGGTTCTCCCAGCACGATGCCACCATGCTCCCAGCTCGAAGAAAAGCGCTTATGGTCGACGTCAATTTTCATCACATCTTCATAGCGGGTGACCGACCAGAACCCGCCGGCAAAACTATCTTCGGTCCAATGCAAGGGATCTTCCTCGCGCATCCGGCGAAACAATTCCCAATAGGCTCCTTTGCGCCAAATCTCTGGATCGATCAGGTGCATTTCATCGAGCGGAATCGTCGAAACGTCTGGCAGCGCGCCATCAAATTCGAGGTAACCCTCAAAGAGCGGCTCGCGCGGCGTAATTTTTGGACGCTCGAGATTGTGTGGAATCTTAGTCAGTGTATCTGCCATCTGTGCCTCCGGAAATGCGGCCTTGTTTCACCGCTATTTTGACCTTCACGCGAACGTAACACACTTAAAATGAAAAAACCATGACGCATGCGTCATTTTTTTGATGTTTAGGCTGGATATCGTTCGTTTTGGGCTTTCCAGATCGCGGTTTCCAGCGCGTCCTTAAGGCTTTTACGCTCGGCTGGGGTGAGAAAGCGGCCAATGACCCAGGCTTTGTCAGCATGCGCAAGTTTCAATTCGCTCGGGCGCCGCTCCGGAAAATCGAGGCGCACCCGCGTAAACGCGGTCGGAAGCTTCGCCGTGCGCACCGGACGGCCGGGCGTTGTGTGCACCAAATCGATTTGCTCGGCCGTCACACGCACCCGGGTTTCCTGTTTCAGCTTGCGGAAACTATAGCGAAACGCCAACCAGATGATCAGCGCGTCGAGACCGAAAAAGCCGATCACCGGAAATGCTCCCATCGAGACAAAGGCCAGGCCCGCCACAAAGCTCATCCCCGCGACAATGGCCATGACAATGGTAAAAGCGCGCGGACTTAAGGACCGGTTCGGGGTCAAAGTCGCGTCAAAGTAAATGGTCTGCGTGGTCGGCTCCATGGCGTTCAGTATAGGTCAAAAAAGACGCGAGACTGCAAGCGCGTCTTTGCGCCGCAAGAAACAACATGGAAATCGCTAAAGCAGCGCCAGCAGTTCCGCCAATGATCGAATTTCTGAGCCCGGATTCGGCGCTTGATCTGTGGGCCAGATACGATGCTCTGGATTAAACCACACGGTCTGCAATCCAACACGCGACGCACCCAAGATATCCGAAACAGGATCATCGCCTACGAACAGGCTGTCGCGCGCCGAAGCGCCCAAACGACGCAGCGCGCGTTCGAAAATTTCCGCCTCAGGTTTTCGACTTGCTTCTGCTTGAGAGATCAAAATCGTATCGACACGCGTCTCGAGATTAAGCGTTGCAATGGTTTTTGATTGAAGCCGAGTTTCACCATTAGTAATGATCCCAATTTTCATAGCACGGGCTCTGAGCGCAGCAAGAAGCGCATTCATACCTGGCATAGGCTGAGCATCGGTGACGCTGCGTTGATAATAGTCATCAACCAGTTCTATCGCCGCGCCTCGATCGCCGCCAAAAGCCTGCAAAATTTGAGGATAAAGTTTGTTCTTGGACAGTTTTCCGCGATTGTCTGCGCGCAAAAACCACTCAACCCATGCCGCCTTTTCCACGTCGCCTAAATGAGCTTCAAACCGATCAAATTGATCGTTCAAGAATGCACAAAGAGTTCGTCCCCGGTCGAAAAGGGTCTCATCCAGATCAAAAAGCACCGACGTGGTCATTATTGCTTTCAGAACACAGGATCGCGGCCTAGGAAAGGCGCATGGCTAAACCGAAACGCAAACGCGCGCCGCGCACCTTTGGCAAAGAGAAAGCCGCAGAGCTTTATGCTCGGCTGGCCAAGGATCGCCCGAACCCGCGCACGGAGCTCGACTTCGTCAATCCATACACGCTCGTCGTCGCTGTCGCCCTTTCCGCGCAAGCCACTGATGTCGGTGTCAACAAGGCCACCAAAGAGCTGTTTAAAATCGCCGACACGCCTGAGAAAATGCTCGAGCTTGGCCTTACCGGCGTTGAACAGCATGTCAAAACCATTGGCCTATGGCGCAACAAAGCCAAGAATGTCATCGCGCTGAGCCAGATGATCTTGGAGGATTTTGGCGGTGAAGTTCCACAAACGCGCGACGAATTGGTCAAGCTGCCAGGGGTCGGTCGCAAGACCGCCAATGTCGTCCTCAATGAAGCCTTCGGGCAGCCGACGATTGCTGTCGACACCCACATTTTTCGCGTCTCCAACCGGACCGGCCTCGCGCCCGGCAAAGACCCTGATCAAGTGGAAGCGAGCTTGGAGCGCACCACGCCGGACGAGTTCAAACTTGGCGCGCATCATTGGTTGATTTTGCATGGCCGCTATACGTGCGTCGCCCGTAAACCGAAATGCTGGACCTGCTCGATTCACGATCTCTGCCGCTTCAAAGACAAGACCCCCGACCCGGCGACCGTGTCCTCGCTCGGCCCCAAAGGACCGAAGCGTAAATCGGCCAAGAAGAAATGAACTTGCCTGCCAAGCCGATCGCGCTTTAAACGCCGCTTATGTTGAAGACCCGCATCATTCCCTGTCTCGATGTCAAAGATGGCCGCACCGTCAAAGGCGTGAACTTTGTCGATTTGCGCGATGCCGGCGATCCGGTGGCATTGGCCAAAGCCTATGATGCGCAAGGCGCCGACGAGCTTTGCTTTCTTGACATCACCGCAAGTCATGAAGAGCGCGGCACCCTGCTCGACATTGTCAGCGCCACGGCTGAGCAGTGTTTCATGCCACTGACCGTGGGCGGCGGCGTGCGCAGCGCTGAAAATATGGTTCAGCTGTTACGCGCAGGCGCAGACAAAGTCGCGATCAATTCCGCCGCCGTTGCAGACCCCGACGTGATTTCCCGATGCGCTGCCAAAGCCGGCCGTCAATGCGTGGTCGTCGCCATCGATGCCCGCAAGTCTGGCAATGGCTGGGAAATCTTCACCCATGGCGGGCGCAAACCGACGGGCATTGATGCGGTCGAGTTTGCAACGCTGGCGGAATCAAAAGGCGCTGGCGAGATCCTGCTGACCAGTATGGACAAGGACGGAACAAAGTCCGGCTTCGACTTACCGTTGACGAAAGCCGTGACTGATGCGGTCGGTATCCCGGTGATTGCCAGTGGCGGCGCCGGGAGCGCCCAAGACCTCGCCCCCGCCATTCTCGAAGGCGGCGCCAATGCTGTGCTGGCGGCGTCGATCTTTCATTTCGGCGAAGTGAGTTTAGAAGAAGCGCGCGCCGCTTTAAATGCTGCTGGCGCGCCCGTACGCCCGTTTTAGGAGATCGAAATGTCGGACACCCCCCTTGGTAACCCGCATGGATTGATGGATATGCTCGGCTATTTGGCCATGACAATCGATACGCGTGCCACCGGTGAGGGTGAGCGCTCATATACGATTTCTCTGCTCGAGAAAGGGCCCCTCCATTGCGGCAAGAAGATCGCGGAAGAGGCTGCAGAACTGGCGCTCGCTCTAGCCGCACAAGGCCGCGAGGAAAGCGCGGGTGAAGCGGCAGACCTTCTTTATCATATTCTTGTCGGCTTACGGGCAAAAGGTGTGAGCTTGGAAGAAGTCAGCGAAGCGCTGAGGGCGCGTCAGGGCATCTCAGGCTTGGACGAAAAGGCCGCACGGCCCCAGTCCTAAAGGCGCCTCAGCCGATCGCATTCCTCTGGGAGAGAACTGGACAAATGTGCCTCTTGGGTTCACCGTTCTGAAAAGCATGCGGAGGAACCCCAATGGCTAAGACGCACGATGTGCCGGTCACCGGATATCAGCCGAACTTACAAAGCTGGTTTGATTACATGATGGGCGGGCATGATCGCGGTCGTCTACACGATATGCTGCATGATGACGTGGTGTTCCGCAGCCCAGTCGTACATACGCCGCAAGAAGGCAAAGCGATCACTTTCGCTTACTTGTCGGCAGCCGGAAACACGCTCGGAAATGGCACATTTAAATATACGCGAGTGTTCGATTGCGGCGATAAGGCCGTCCTCGAATTTGAGACTGAAATGGACGGTATTCATGTCAACGGGATCGACATGATTGAGTGGGACGAGAATGGGCAGATTGTCGATTTCAAAGTCATGGTCCGCCCGCTCAAAGCAATCCAAACAGTACATGCAGCCATGGGTAAAATGCTTGAGCAAATGAAAGCGAACGCTTGAACGCGCCCACGCTTTTAACGGCTCGGTTGAGTTTGAAGCCGAGCGTCCAAGCCGACTATGACGATATGGCCGCGATGTGGGCCGATCCGGAAGTCGTGACTTATATCGGTGGACAGACCCGGGATCCACAGGACGCTTGGTTCGCGCATTTACGCAATCGCGGGCTTTGGGACATTCTCGGTTATGGATATTGGATTGTCCGGGAACGCCGGTCAGGCGTTTTCGTCGGCGAAGTGGGGTTCGCAGATTTCAAACGCGGGCTCGATCCAGACATTTCGGGTCGTCCAGAAGCGGGGTGGGTGCTCGCCAAATCCGCTTGGGGTCAAGGCTATGCGAGTGAAGCGACGCGCGCCGCTCACGAATGGTTAGACGAGGTGATGCCGGGGCGCAGCACATGTATCATTGATCCAGACAATACCGCCTCGATCCGCGTCGCTGAAAGCATCGGTTATGTCGAAATCGGACCGTCTGATTATCGCGGCGACCCGATCCTCCTGTTTGAACGTTTCAGTCCGGGATCAGGAAAAAGCTAGCGATTCAGGCGAAGCACGGCTATTTAGCGCAAATGGTTACGACATATCTCGACTTCGAAAAGCCGCTCGCAGAGCTTGAAACCAAGATCGCGGAGCTGGAAGCCGTCGCCGCCCAAGAAGGTGGCCCACAAATCAATGATGAGCTCAAGAAGCTCAAAGATAAGGCCGCAAAGCAGCTCAAAGACACGTATGCATCGCTCAATCCGTGGCGCAAAACGCAGGTCGCGCGTCACCCGGAGCGCCCGCATTTCAGTGACTATCTACACGCCTTATTTGAAGATTTCCAAGAACTCGCGGGCGACCGCGTGTTTGGCAATGACGAGGCCGTGATCGGCGGGCTGGCGAGCTTTAACGGACAATCAGTTGTTGTTATCGGTCACGAAAAGGGACGTACAACAGAGAGCCGCCTGAAACACAATTTCGGCATGGCCCACCCGGAAGGCTACCGCAAAGCGGTCCGATTGATGGATCTCGCCGAGCGGTTCAAACTGCCAGTGATCACATTTGTTGACACGTCTGGCGCGTTCCCCGGCAAAGCCGGCGAAGAACGCGGCCAAGCCGAAGCCATTGCCCGCTCAACCGAGCGATGTCTCACCTTGAGCGTGCCAATGATTTCGCTGATCATTGGCGAAGGCGGGTCTGGCGGCGCCATCGCCATTGCGGCGGCCAATCAAGTGCTGATGATGGAACACGCGATCTATTCGGTCATCTCACCAGAAGGTTGCGCGTCGATCCTCTACCGCGATGCGGGCAAAGCCAAAGACGCAGCCGAGGCGATGAAAATTACCGCCGGTGACCTAAAGAAAATGAAGGTCATCGACGCGATTGTAAAAGAGCCTGTTGGCGGCGCCCATCGCGCCCCAGACAAAGCCATCCGCGCCGCGGGCAAAGCCATCGACAAAGCGCTGCAATCCTTGCTTGAGCTCAGCGAGCAGGAGCTGAAAGTTCAACGCCGCGAGCGCTTTTATGCGATTGGCCGTGAAGGGCTGAACTAAAGGTTCCGGTCCAAGGCGCTGAGCCGTCTAAGACATTTCGAAATTGCTAAGAAAAAAGGGCGGCTCTCTTGGAGCCGCCCTTTCTAATTTTTAGCTTTTGGCCGTTCAGCCACCCAGCCCAAACCGCTTCGTCACGCTGACTTTGAACGTGCGCCCGAACGGGTTGTGCGTATATGGATCATAGTTCAGGTCAAAGGCCGCAAATGGTGGGTCTTCGTCGGTGACGTTGACCACTGACAGGCCAACATCCAGATCCCAGTCTGACTGCCATGTGTAGAACACATCAAACGTCGTTTGGCTATCGATCTCGTCGCCGACATTACCTCTAGCGCTTGCGGGACGCTCGTCGTCATAAGAATCGACGTGACGCATGACACCTCGAAGGTTGTGATTTCCGCGGGCATAGTTCGCCGACACGTTAGCGTTCCACTGTGGGAGCGATCGAGAGAAGTTCGAACGGTTAAATTGACCGACGCGATCTCCACCAGAAATTACGACACCTTCAACGTCGAAATCGCCGACTTCATATTCGATGATGTAAGTCGTATCGAGCGCCAACTCGAATTCGCCGGCACCGAAGTCCCAGACATTCGCAACGCGAAGATCGATACCAGATGTCTCAATATCCGGTCCGTTCACCACGTTGGCGCGAATCCGCTCAATTCCCGCCGCGCTTGGCGCCGTAGGGTCTTGGAAAGTGATCCGGTCGAGAATACCGCCGGTGGTTTGGCCAGCACCGAGGGCCGCGATCGCAGCGTTCACAATCTCATTCTGGTCCTCAACGATGATCGGATCAGAGAAGTCGAAATTGTAATAGTCGAGCGAAGCGGTAAAGCCACCATTCTCGAAGATCGCACCCAGGTTGAAGCTAAACGCACTTTCTGGGTCGAGGTTTGGATTACCAAACTGATCAACCGCCTTGAATGCGCCTGTTGGGGCAATGAACTGAAGCGTTGTTCCAACACCGCCCAATTGGTTCAGCGTCGGCCCACGGAATGAGGTTTGAGCCGAACCCCGCAGGGCGAGCGTGTCATTGACCTGCCACTTGGCTGCAACTTTCGGGTCAAACGTGGATCCGACTTCACCACCATAGTCCTCGAAACGCATAGCCGCCTGTACGTCTACGTTCTCAAACAGCGGAATCTGCAATTCGCCGAATAGTGCGTAAATGGTTTGATCTTCATCGCGAGCGCTACCGCCCGCCAGGAAGCTAAATGGACCTGTACCGGTCGGCCCAGGGGTGATTGCCAGGTCACTAACTGCATTCGGGGTCACGACGAATGTTTCGCGTCGAACCTGGAAGCCAGCCGCATATCCTACAGAACCACCGCCAGCTTCGACATTAGACTGACCTGAAACAACGCCATCGAAGACTAGCAAGCTGGTTTCACGATCATCACCTACTGGATCTGTCAGCCAGTCTGCGAGAGTCGCTGAGTTGGCGAGAGATGGGTCAAACTGTGGGTTTGGCGTGCCATCGATCGCGTTCGCCGCGATCGCATTAGAGAACGGGTTGTAGTATTCACATCCGCCCTGACCTGGCACAGCCCCAGCTGGGACAGCACCCGTAATTGGGTTTGAACAAACACCAAAACCAGCAAGCGCGTTAATGAAGCCGAGCGTGTAGCTATCATTGGTATAACGTGCACCTTCCGTCAAAGAGTAGGTCAGTCCGAGTTCCCAATTGGCCCCATTTTGCAATTCACCAGACAGGTCGCCTGAGAGACGGTAGTGGTCGTATTGACGAGTTCCTTCCTGAGCACCACCGGTGCCTGGGAAACCGCCCCAACCAAAACTGCGTCCAAAGAATACTAATGGCTGCAGCCCAAGACCGCCAGTATTGGTTACTGGGTCATATAGATCAGGGGCACCGCCCGCGAGAAGCGGAGAAAAGTCGGCAAATGTCGCGGCTGCCCAAGCTGGGTTATCCGCGATATATTGTTGAAGCCCGGGATGGTTCGGTAGTACCACGTTCCCAAAGAGTGCCTGAGGCGGATAAGACGGCGAGGTCTTCCATTCAGGAACATCGGTAAAACCGTAAAGCGCCTCAAGGTGCAGATCTATTCCATTTTCAAATGTACGATTGTACTCCGAGAAGATCTGATAGCGCTCTTCTTCTTCAACCAAATTATCGAATTGGGTGAATTGGAAACGGCAAAGGACGCCACCGTCTTCGCCACCAAGAACTGAGCACTGATCATCTGAATTGGCAAATGCTAGAGGCGTGCCCGCCGCGGCCACACCGGTACCAATGTTTCCGAGCGCCACAAACGATCCTGGGTTACCAATGGTTGACCATCCACCAACAGGGTTGTCCGCGAATGGCAAAATCGCCCAATCCTTATCGAGAAGTTGAGCTTCATTTCGGAATTGATAGCCAACTGAGGTGACCCAGTTCCAATTGTTCCCTTGGAAACCATAAGCCGCTGAGATGTCGTACTCGCCATCCGTGCCATCGAAGGTTTGATAGCTACCTGAAACCTCTAAGCCATCGAGATCATCACGGGTGATGAAGTTCACAACCCCCGCGATCGCATCCGAACCGTAAAGCGCAGCAGCACCGTCCTTCAGGACTTCGACCCTTCCGATCGCAGCCGATGGGATCATGTTAGTGTCAACAAACAGCTGCGCTTGCTCGCCAATCGCATACGGCGCGGGTGCTTCACGGCGTCCATTCAGCAATACCAGTGTTCGCGCGGGTCCGAGACCGCGAAGGTTTACGTTAGACGTGCCCTCAAGACCGTTGGAAGCAAATTGGTTGGTTTGACCATCCACACCGGAAGAAACACCCAAGTTCCGGATGAGTTCAGTAATTGACGGGTTACCCTCAAGTTTGAGGTCTTGAGCCGTGAGAACGTCGACGGGCAGCGCTGCGTCTTCGGGGGTGCCCTGAATGAACGAACCTGTGACCGTAACTGTGCTTTGGCGAAGCTCTTCCCCGTCTTCGCCGTCTTGCGCGATGGCCGCACCGCCAGCCATCATGGCCGCGAGCGACGCGCTAAATACTAACTTTCTTCCAAGCGTCATAAATTCCTCCGTAAAACTTTATGCAGCCGATTCTCTCGATCGGATCGGCTTCCTAGATCACAGTAAGTTTATGATTCGTTGTTAAAAGAGGGCAGTTATGCTGCGCCGCAGCATCGAAAATTTGACAGCGTTCGACATTGTCGCGCCAGTTTTCGTATCGAAGAACGATATTACGAGAATTCCCTGTGCAAACCTCCTAAAACAGGCTTAGACACGCGAATGAGCGTTCCAATCAAGCAAATTTCTGCCTTCTTCGCAGATGCAGCAGAACCAGCAAACTTTCCAAAAGCTGTGTTGCGCTTTCGCAACACTCCGTGGGCGGAACAGGTGGGTCTCGGCGATCTGTCCGATTCTGAATGGATTGAACACTTCGCGCGTTTCAAACCTTTGCCGGACAATTTGGAATCCCCCTTGGCGCTACGTTATCACGGTCACCAGTTTCACGTTTACAATCCGGACCTTGGGGACGGACGTGGATTTCTATTCGCGCAAGTGCGAGATGGATCTGGTCGGCTGCTTGATCTTGGGACGAAGGGATCGGGGCAAACACGTTGGTCGCGCCAAGGCGACGGGCGCCTGACCCTGAAAGGCGGGGTACGTGAAATTCTCGCTTCCGCATATCTAGAGACCCTCGGCGTCAATACCTCGAAGACGTTTAGTCTGATCGAGACCGGAGAAGACCTGCACCGCAATGATGAGCCGTCGCCCACGCGCTCTGCCGTGATGGTTCGCCTCAGTCACAGTCATTTACGGTTCGGGACTTTTCAACGCGCTGCCTATCACGACGACACGCACGGTATGGCAGCCTTGGTTGAGCACGTGATTGAACATTACTTTCCGGACTGTGCTGATGAGCAGCTCGCCCTAGCGGCACCGGCTTTGTTCGAACGCATGTCTGAAGCCACAGGCAGAATGATTGGACAATGGATGGCCGTCGGGTTCGTCCACGGCGTCATGAACACAGACAATTTCAATATCACGGGCGAGACGTTTGATTTTGGACCGTGGCGGTTCTTGCCGAAGAGCGATCCTAACTTCACGGCGGCCTATTTCGATCAGCAGGGGCTTTATCGGTTTGGGCGCCAACCGGCACAGGGCTTGTGGGCGCTGCAACAACTAGGCGGGGCGCTCTCTCTCATCGCAGACGCAGATGAATTGAGCAGAGCCATGAGCGCTTATGAACCGGCGTATCAAGACAGTTTCGCAGCCCACACCTTAGCTCTGTTAGGCCTGGAGCGCAGCGCGGAGCTCCGCGAAGATTTGCTCTTCCTCCAAGACTTTTATGGCTGGTTGACGGAGAGCGGCGCCAGCTGGTCTCAAACCTTTTTCGATTGGTTTGGTGGCGAGGCGAGTGCGGCGCGTGCGGATGCCAGTCCACAGGCCCCGCTTTATCAGAGCGATGCCTTCAAAGCGGTGCGGGCGCAAATTATGGAACGATCGCCGGTCAGGCATGAGCGCTTGTCGCACGGCTATTTCCAATCGGAGCGGCCTGTTGATTTGGTGATTGAGACCGTGGAAGCGCTGTGGGCGCCGATCGCCGAGAAGGATGACTGGACCCCGCTGCAAGCGCACTTGGATCACATGGCTCAAGCCCACCAAGCTTATGATTGGTCTGGTGTGTTTTTATAGAACCATCGCCAAGCGTGACCGACCGCGAGCAGCACAGCGCCAAATGTTGTGAGCAGCACTTCATAATCATGCCAGGCCTCGATAAAGGCCCCTGCGACGAGGAACACGCACCCTGAAACGATCAGCGCGCCAATGCCAAGATTGATGCGGCGCGACGCAAGCGCCAAAAAGGCCACGGGAAGAGCGGCGATAACGAAGGCTTTGTGCACCCATTCTGCTTCTGCCCAAACGCCAGCGATTGGGAGCGCCGCTGACATGACAGGCAAGAGTAGGCAATGAATGAGGCAAAGGCTGGAAAGCGCGATTGCCGACCCATCAATTACCGCCGCTCCTGAAGGACGACCCGCCATTAGAAGGCAAGCCGCAATCCGACACGGACGTTTTGACCTGGGGCAGGCGCCAGATCTTTAATGGTGGAGGTCGCAAACCGCACCTCCTCGTCCGTGATGTTCCGAAGTTCGATGAAGGCTTCAGTTCCGTCCGCCGCCAGTTCGAAGTCAGACAGATCAACTTCGCCGCGCAGATCTACCGTCGTATAGCTGTCAGTCGCCAGCTGGCCTGGTCCTGGATCATTCTGAGAATCGGCTGCCGTTAAAGCGGCGCCCAATTCAAAAGCGCCCCACTCAGCGCTGATATCTGCGTTCAAAGTAATAGGTGGGATGAACGGTACGTTGCCGCCATTATCGAAGTCGGCGTCGACAAAGTCGATGCTACCACCAAATTCCCAATCGGCGCCAAGCAGGCCGTCTTCATAAGCCAGGTCGACATAAATCTCGCCGCCAAAGAAGCTGGCATCCTCTTGCTCGAACAGGAAGACGGCGAGTCCGTCACCTTCATCGGTGAGTTCGCCGTCAACAACGGCCAAGCCTGGAGTGAGGTAAATGTAGTCATTGAACTCTGTCACGAAGAGGTTGATGCCGATCGTGCCATTGTTCCCGGAAATTCGCGCCGCGCCTTCAATGTTGAGCCCGCTCTCTTTGTTCAAGCTTTGGTCGCCAACTTCAAACTGGTTGGTCGCAAGGTGCGGCCCAAACGCATACAACTCGCTCTCACTCGGAGCACGCTCGGTGTAAGACACCTGACCGCCCAAGAAGAGACCGCTATCAAAGTGACGGTGCACACCGATCGAGCCAGCTGCCAGATCGAACGAGTTCGATCCGAAATTCACATTGTCACGCTCAACATTCTCGTAGCGCAGACCGCCTTCGATGCCGACGCCGCTGTCCCACTCTTTCGTCTCATAGATGAAGACACCGATGCTTTGGGTATCTGTTGGAGAAATGAAGGCTTCTTCGCCAACCGCACTGAGGTCTTTGTCGGTGAACTGGACCCCAAATGCGCCTTCGAAACCAGCAAACGCGTGGTCAAATTCGACCCGGCCTTCAACGCCTTCAGAGGAATAAATAGTTCCGGCTTCTCCGGGAGCTTCAAATTCCGTGTGTTCATAATCGACGACTGAGAGAGATCCGATAATATCAGTGAAGAAGCCATTATTGACGCTCACGCCACCACGAACATCGACTCGCGTATGCTCATAATCGATGAAGGCGTTTTCTTCCTCTTCTTCCTCCTCGCTATGTTCCTCGCCCTCTTCTTCACCCTCTTCATGACCATGCTCATGCGCATGACCTGGCAGGCCGTACTCAGAGGTTTGCTGGCGAACCGCGACACCGAGGAAGGCGCTTTCACCGACCCAGCTGGCGCCCGCAGCGAGTGTTTGGGTTTCTACGAACGAGTTTTCCAAAGTACCGCGTACTTCTTCCTCTTCTTCATGCTCTTCACCCTCTTCTTCGTGCTCTTCTTCCTCGAGCTCTTCGAGGACACGCTGGCGCGACGATTCCGCAAAATCTGGAATGTCGTAATTGTCGAAGTCTCGCAGCGAGCCCGACAGAGTGAACACAAACTGGCCAGCCGTGAACTGACCCCGGCCCGCAAGCTCGGTGCCCTCATTGACGCTATTATAAGCCGTGAACAGGTCGGCGGAGACCGGTTCTTCCGGCAGGTCTTCGACGATCAGACCGTCAATCACATTGACCACACCGCCAATTGACTGACCACCATAAGCCAACGCGGCTGGACCGCGCAGAATTTCGATCTTTTCGGCATCAATTCCATCGGCGGCCACTTGGTGGTCAGGCGAGGCGGCTGATGCGTCAATCACGCCAATACCATTCGTCAGAACTTGCACGCGGTCCGCACCCAGACCCCGCAAGACTGGGCGGCTCGACCCGACACCAAAGAAGGTCGTGGAAACACCAGGCTCACGGTCTAATGTGTCACCGAGCGAACCCTGCAGAGACTCCAAAATTTCTTCGCGATCGAGCGCAGTTGCATTGCCAATCAGCTCTGCCGCAGAGCGATCTGGACCCGGGGTCGAAACGATAATCGTTTCTTCTCGAAGCTCTTCAGATTGAGCGATTGCGACCGGGACGAGGGCCAGCGGCGATATGCTGGCTAGAAGGAGAAAACGCGACATTCTTCTACTCATGTTATGTTATCACTTTGCGGGCACCTCTACTCCATGGGGGTCGCATTGCAAGTAAAATTTGTCGTCGGCAAAACGAACAGAGCGGCTTCCCTTTCTGGAAAGCCGCTCCTACTGGTCCCTGCGCTGCGGTCGTTACCCCGACCGTGGAAAGGGGAATAAACACGAGCCGGGTTTTGCTCCGACCATTGCAGGGAATGCGAAGTCTGCCCTGACTATTTACGGCCCCCCTCAGCAGCCTTGGGCGTTTCTTCTGATTTCGTGTCAGTCTCTTTCGTTTCTGATTTGGCTTCGGATTCTTTATCTTTTGTCCAGTCGCTTGAGCGACGACGCGGGACGATGCCATCCGTGGTCGAAGATTTGCTGTCAGACTTGCGACGCTCTACACGTGCCGCCGTTTCTTCCATACGCTCAAGAACACTTTCAACCGGGGCCGCGGACTTGACCGCTTCGATAACGATCTCGCGCTCGGCTTTCGGGTTTGGTTTGGGCGACTCTTCGACCAAGCGTGGAGCTGCGGCAGGTGCCGGCGCAGGCGCTGCTTCAGGCTGACGCAGCGAGGCATTGAAGAAGAGATCCCAGTACTTAGCGAAGACTTTTTGGCGGCCCTGCAGGGTGCGCAGGTCTTTAACTTCGCGACCATTAGTCAGTTTGGCGCCTTCGACACGCAGACGCTCTGGGCTTCGTACAAATTGAACAAACCCATTGTACCGACGGGAGGCCGCGCGGTTCATCTCAAACTGGAGCTCGCCAACACCATCGCGCTTGCCATCCGCACCATCAGAGAGTGAATTGCGATGCTTATAGGTCATGAACGGCCATTCCATCTTTGAGAACTCGATGAGCGTGTTGCTTTCGATCTCGAGATCTTCGGTCAAGGAGTAACCCGAGAAGATAAAGCCTTTACCGTCTGGCTGAATGTCGATGACAGAGAGTCGCTGGTGGTCTTCGCCTTTTTCAGACTGCAACCAGGTGCCCTCAAAATAGTATTTTCCGAGGATCAATCGACGAACGCTGTTAAAGCGGAAGAGGGCTGGGAAAATCGCTTCCGTCATGGCGAGCCAAAACACGACCATGACACCGACGCCGCCGCCAATCGCCATGGCCTTCGCCCCGGTATCAGCGCCGAGAACAGTTTCGACGGAGGATAAAACTTGCGGCCCAACGAGAGCCAATACGGTTAGAATGGCGGCTGCCGAAACAGTGTTCGACACCAGCCCAAAACGTGAGTACGGGTTCATACCCCTTTCTCCTTAAATCTCTGAATTTCTTGGAAAAACATTGGGGGCTTCTGCGCCCCTCCGTTAGCCGTTGATTAACCCTAACGGAGTGTTAACTCAACATTCGAAAGGTTAACAAAACCCCTGATTTCATTAACGTTTTTATCCGATCTGTAATGTTTACAACAGCGGGGGTGGCATCAAGTTTTTAGAACACTCGGATAAAGCGACTTCAAACGCTGGCATACATGCATCGCTGCGCCGCAGCGAAACGCCGTGACTTTCCCCGGACGCGACCATACATTGCGCCAGATCGGATCGCGGAGGAAGTGCCATGGACGGGATGGCTGACGTCAAGACTAACCCAGTATTGCCGGGGCTCACCGGGCTCCTGCGAACAGCTGTGGCGGCGGCGGACGCTTTTAAGCTGGCCGTTCATGCCAAAGTTCGTGCTCAACTTGCCCCAGACGGCAAGATTGATCGAACTGCCTTTTCCGCACACCAACATATCGCGCACGGATACGCTTGGATCGTCACCTATGTCGAAACCCTGCGCGAGACCGCAAACTGGGTCAGCCGTTTAGAGGCGGATGGCACCCTTGGCGAGATTGATGCCCTTTTGGCTCAGATCCTTTTCAGCAAATATCTCGCGGACTTGGTGGGCGGTGTCCCGATGAACCAAGGCGAGATAATCCGCCCCCATGAGCTTGGCGTCCTGTCCGAGGCGGACACCCTATTTGAACAAAGTGCCGTGCGCACTCTGATCGAAGACGGTTTGACGCCAATCACAATCTCAGCAGCCGCTGCGCACCTGCCAGACAGCCTCGCCCGCGCCACAGTCGAGAATACGGGCGAAGACGAAACCATGGCGATGATCCGCGAACAATTCCGGCGCTATAGCGAAGACCGGATCGTGCCCTACGCCCACGAATGGCACCTCAAGAATGAATATATCCCGATGAACGTGGTCCAGGAGATGGCAGATCTTGGCGTGTTTGGCCTGACGATCCCAGAAGAGTTTGGCGGCCTGGGCATGGGCAAGACGGCGATGTGCGTCGTCTCGGAAGAACTCTCTCGCGGTTATATCGGCACGGGTTCACTCGGCACGCGCTCAGAAATCGCCGCGGAATTGATCCTGATTGGCGGCACGGACGCTCAAAAAGACAAATACCTGCCCGCCATTGCGAGTGGCGAGATACTGCCCACGGCTGTGTTTACGGAACCGAATACCGGCTCTGACCTCGGTGCGCTGCGCACGCGGGCTGTCAAAGATGGGGAAACGTACAAGATTACCGGAAACAAGACATGGATCACGCATCCGGTTCGCGCGGATCTGATGACCCTCCTGGCGCGCACAGATCCGGCGACGTCGAACTTTTCCGGATTGTCTATGTTCTTAGCGGAAAAACCCCGCGGTACAGACGAGCATCCTTTCCCTGCTGAGGGCATGACCGGCGGCGAAATTGAGGTGCTCGGCTATCGCGGCATGAAAGAGTATGAAATCGGCTTTGATGAATTTGAGGTCCCGGCCTCAAATCTACTCGGTGAGACCGAAGGCATGGGCTTCAAACACCTCATGGCGACGTTTGAGTCGGCGCGTATTCAAACCGCTGCCCGCGCTGTGGGCGTCGCGCAAAATGCGCTCGAGCTCGGCCTTCGATATGCGCTCGATCGCAATCAGTTTGGCCAATCCATTTTCAACTTCCCGCGTGTTGCCAATAAATTGGTCCTTATGGCAGCCGAACTCGTCGGTATCCGACAGCTCACCTATTTTTCCGCGCGCCAAAAAGATCAAGATAAACGTTGCGACCTTGAAGCGGGCATGGCGAAACTTCTGGCCGCGCGCGCCGCATGGTCTGCGGCAGATAACGCGCTGCAAATCCATGGTGGGAATGGCTTTGCCTTAGAGTATCCGATCAGCCGCGTTCTGCAGGACGCTCGAATCCTCAATATTTTCGAGGGTGCGGGTGAAGTCCAAGCTATGGTTATCGCGCGCCGCGTCATTTCAGAAGCCAATTAAGCGCACCCCTTAAGCCGTTGATTGTGGGAACCGAGCGTATGCGCAGGCGGATGCTCACACCTTATTAAGCTAGATCATGGCATAGTCCCGGCTGACGAATTGACGAAGAAAGCTTTGGTCATGCGCTGTGTACCCGTTCTGCTCGCCGCAATCTTGATGTCGAGCCCTGCGATCGCCGAAAAACCCGCCGCTGAATCTAAGATTACGTTTGAGGCAGATACATATCGTTTTGGCGATCTCTACCGGTCTGAGCGTGGCACAACCGCCGAGGCTTGCGCACAAATGTGTAATCAAGATCGCATGTGCGCGGCTTGGTCCCTGACCCCCGCAACATTCCAAATTGGGCCGCGATGTGAACTCAAACGCACCCCAGGTGCGGCCAGCCACCGACCGGGCGCGGCTTCTGGCATGTCAGCCTTCTTGCAGATGGACCCGCAACGTCATGGCGAAATGCGCTATCAACCGCCGGTGCCGGCCAGCCGCCAGCCCGACGCGGTTCCCCTAGATCAGCTCCGTCCATCCCCTGTGCCGCCCACCTTTGGTGACCCCCTGCCGCTATCTGAACCCGAACTGCTGGGCGGGACCGAACCAAAAATCTCTGCTGTCATGCGCCCAATGCCGGTCGCAGAGTCCAAACCCGCGCCGACGCCGGAACCAGCCGCAGCCCCTGCCCCAGTGCAATCCGTTGAGGTACTACGCGTCCCCGGCGAAGGTCAGGTGCCCGATTATGTGAAACAACTAGAGCCAACTGAGCCACATCCTTTATATAAGGAACCCATCCGGACCGCTGCTCCTGCAGGACCAGAGACCCCGAAAACGGTTTTCAAAGACCCGTCTCTTGCAGCCCCGGCTCCAGCGCCCGTTCAAGTTTCGACGACCTTGAACGCAGTCGAACGTCGCCAGCCTGCGGCCTTACCTGCAGCACATACACCGCCCCCAATGACATCTCAGGAGGTTATCGCGAGCATTCCACCAGCTCCGCCCTCGTCTGCGGTCAATCCGATTGAGGCGCAAGCCGTGCCTCCGGCGCCCCCTGTTCAACCCCTACCAAAACGGGTTCCTTGGACCGAACGGGACGGTATGACTCCGAATTACTCTGTCGGCAGCGGATTTATCCCCGGTGATGAAGACGCGACTGCGGGCTTTATCAAAGGCGTTCCAGAAGAAAGCGTTGAAGCCGGCACTTAGTCGGTCTCAGACCTTGGTTTAGAGTTTGGTCGCCGTCCACGTTGTGGGCGGCGATTTTCATCGCGGGATCTGTCTTGGTTGGGTTTACGCCCTCCTCGCCCGATAAAGCTGCGACCTTTGCGAATAGGACGCCCCTCCTCGTCAGTTACGCGCTTGGTTTTAGGAGGCAATGATGCGGCAATCAAAGCCGCGCGTTCCTTCGCTTTCAAGGCGCGCCACTTTCCGGTCTCCAAGTCGCCGAGCTCAAGTGGGCCAATGCGGATCCGTTGCAAGTCGGTGACGCGCAGCCCGACCAACTCGCACATGCGCCGGATTTGTCGCTTGCGCCCTTCTTTCAATATGAAACGAAGGGTTTGGCCCTCGACGACGGTCACTTTCGCAGGTTTCAGACGGCGCTCATCTAATGAAAGTCCATTGCGTAATAGCGTTAGGCGCCCTTCCGTAATGCTGCCCGAAACGGTGACGAGATACTCTTTCTCGAGACTGTGCTGAGGGCCAATTATTGCCTTCGCCAAGACGCCATCATCTGACAGTAAGAGTAGTCCATGTGAATCTTGGTCAAGGCGACCGAGCGGGGCAAGGCTGGCAAACTTGGCCGGGCCGCGCGTGCTATCGATCGCGTTGGCTGTCTTGAGGAGTCGCACGGCCGGAATTTGATCGCCCTCCGGTTGGGCGGAGACATAATCCACCGGCTTGTTCAGGACAGCCGTAAACTTACTCGCAATAGCACGCTGGGCCCGTTCAGCGAGTTTGAGCGTTTGGCCCGGCTCGATCTTGTGTCCGGGTTGCTCCACTTGCAGCTCATCGACATAGACTCCGCCTGCTGCGATCAGCGCTTCGGCTTCGCGCCGCGAACATAGGCCCAGCTCGGCCATCCATTTATTCAGGCGGACCGGTGCATTGCCGCGATAGAGATGCTCATTTGACATGGGGCGCGGTGTGGCCGCGCAGACGGCATGCGTCAATCAAGAAATGCCAGATCAAGATATTCCCTTTTGCGCCGACTCCCTGCTAAAGGCAGTCGCAGATGCAGGAGTGGCCATGAAAACCGCGGTAATCGTCTTCCCAGGCTCGAATTGTGATCGCGATGCGCAAGTCGCTTTGCGCGAAGCCACTGGCCAGGAACCAGCCATGGTTTGGCACAAAGACGGTTCTATTCCGGATGGGACGGAGCTGGTCATGGTCCCGGGAGGATTCTCTTACGGGGATTATCTGCGCTGTGGCGCGATGGCCGCGAACAGTCCCGTTATCTCGCAGCTTCACGCCCACGCTGAGCGTGGCGGATACATTCTCGGCGTTTGCAATGGCTTCCAAATTCTTTGTGAAACCGGACTGCTGCCGGGTGCGCTGATGCGAAACACGGGCCTTGAATTTGTGTGCCGTCCCGAACGGTTGAAAATCGAGACCACGAACAGCGCCTTCACCAGTGCCTATGGCGAGCGCGAAATCACCATTCCGATCGCCCACCATGACGGCAACTATGTCGCCGATGATGCAACTCTGGATCGTTTGGACGGCGAGGGCCGTGTGGCTTTCCGCTATGTCGATAATCCGAACGGATCCGCGCGCGATATCGCTGGCGTCATCAGCGAAAATGGCCGCGTCCTTGGCATGATGCCGCATCCAGAGCGCGCCATTGGCGGCCATGAAGGTGGCACGGATGGGCGCGCGATGTTTGAGAGCCTTCTAGCTGCTGCTTAGGGCCAAACGCTTCTCTTCCCAAATCACCCGTTTTGACCCTAGGATAACCTCAGGGAGGAATGGGCATGAGTTACTTACAAGAGACAAAAGACGCGGGTCGCGAAATGTTTCCGGACCTGGCGCGCGCTTGGGCGCTGTTTGGCATCGCTGTCGTTAATGTTGGGGTGATGTCATGGCCGATGATGACCGGCTATGGTGACGGCGGACTTGCGACTGCAGCCGACCAAAGCGCCTTTTTCGGCGTCAATGCGCTCTTCACGATGAAGTCTTATACGCTGTTTTCCTTCATGTTCGGGGTTGGGTTTGCCTATCAAATGCAATCCGCGGATCGCAAAGGCGTTGGCTTCGCTGGGCGTTATTGGCGCCGCATTCTCGGGCTTCTTGCCTTTGGATTGCTCAATGTCGCCTTCCTCTTTCAAGGCGATATTCTGGTGATGTACGCGATCCTGGGCAGCTTTCTCTTCTTGTTCAGAGGCAGCAGCCCACGCCTACTCTCTGGCTGGGCGATCTCGACCTATGTCATTCAGATTCTCTTCGTCACCCTGATGGCGTTGAGCATGGTCATGTTCGCCAATTTCGATCCAGAAAACTATGCGAAAACGATGGGTGAAATGACCGAGCAGGCTGATGCCAGTGCTGAGGCGTTTCGATCGGGAAGTTTCGCAGATACAGTGACGCAACGGTTTGCTGACTGGAGCCAGGTGATTACGTTTGGTCTGCTGATGCAGGGCATTGGGGCCTTCTCATTCTTCTTGTTTGGCTTGTCGGCGGTCAAACGCGGGACGATTTCCAATCCGTCCGCGCCCTTTTGGAAACGCTGCCGGATGGTTTTCCTCCCGCTTGGCCTGGTGATCAGCGGCATCGGCGCCTGGTTCACCATTCAAGGACACGGGATGATGGACCCGAATATGATGATCGGAATGGCGCTGATTACGATTGGCAGTCCGCTCTCTACGGCCGGCTATCTCGGCTTAATCGCCAAATGGGCCGAGAGCCCAGATGGTCCGATTAAGACCTTTTTCGCGCGCGGCGGCACGGCGTCTTTGACCGCCTATTTGATGCAAGGCCTCCTCTTATCACTGATCTTCAACCCCTATGGATTGGGTCTGTTTGAAAAGCTCGGCGCCGCGGCTTGTGTCGCGATCGCTGCGGGAGTTGCCATTTTCACGATCGCCTTCGCCAGCCTCTGGCGGACCCAATTCAAACGCGGGCCTTTGGAGTATATCTTGCGTGGTTGGACATATCTCGGAACTCGGTAAAGCGGCACGCAGAAACGCTCTAGCGAATCTAAGCGCTTAGCGCTAAAGCGCGCGCATGACGGATACATCTGCGATCATCGCCGCGATGCAGGCGAAACAAGACCAAAGCTCAGCCAATGAGCACGGGATTAACGCCGAAGAGTGGGATCGTCTGATTACCCGGCTTGGCCGTAAGCCAAATCTCGTTGAACTCGGGATCTATTCGGTGATGTGGTCTGAGCATTGCTCTTACAAATCCTCACGACGACATCTGTCGAAATTCCCGACTAAGAACAAGCATGTCATCCAAGGCCCGGGCGAGAATGCGGGGGTGATCGATATTGGCGACGGGCAAGCGGCAATCTTCAAAATGGAGAGCCATAACCATCCGTCCTATATCGAGCCGTATCAAGGCGCCGCCACCGGCGTCGGCGGGATCTTGCGCGACGTGTTCACCATGGGCGCGCGCCCGATTGCGCTGGTCAATGCGCTGCGTTTTGGCGACCCGAGCCATCCGAAGACCCGCAGCCTCGTGGCCGGCGTCGTCGCGGGAATTGGCGGCTATGGCAATTGTGTCGGCGTCCCGACGGTCGCCGGAGAGACCGAATTTCATTCCGGCTATAATGGCAACATTCTCGTCAATGCGATGGCCGTTGGGCTCGCCGATCAGGATAAGATTTTCTATGCCCGCGGTGCAACGCCCGGCAATCCGATCTTCTATGTCGGCTCTAAGACCGGCCGAGATGGTATCCATGGGGCGACCATGGCGTCAGCCGAATTCTCAGAAGGCGATGAGGACAATCGCCCTACCGTTCAGGTCGGCGATCCATTCACTGAAAAGCTCCTGATCGAAGCCTGCCTTGAGCTTATGGCGACCGATGCGATTCAAGCCATCCAGGATATGGGGGCGGCGGGCCTGACATCCTCGTCTGTCGAAATGGCCGATAGCGGCGGCGAGAATGGCGAGGGCATCGGGGTTGAGATGGATTTGGATAAAGTGCCGCAACGCGAAACCGGCATGAGCGCTTACGAGATCATGCTATCGGAAAGCCAGGAGCGCATGCTCATGGTGCTCTATCCCGACAAGATCGAACTCGCGAAGAAGATTTTCGACAAATATGATCTCGATGCCGAAGTGATCGGGATGACAACCGATACAGGCCGCATGGTCTTGAAACAGTTTGGTGAGGTCGTGTGCGATATTCCGGTCGCCCCGCTGGCAGAAGATGCGCCGAATTATGACCGGCCTTGGGTCGAACCAAAGCCCCGCGCGCCGCTCGATATGAGCACGATCCCAGAACCGGAAGATTATGGCGAGGTGCTGCTAAAGCTGATGTCCTGCCCGGATATGGCCTCCAAGCGCTGGATCTGGGAGCAATATGATCGCCACGTCATGGGCGACACAGTCGATAGCTCGCAAAGCATGGGCAATGCCGCGATTGTCCGCATTCATGGCACAAATAAAGCGCTCGCCATCACGTCAGATTGCACCCCGCGCTATGTCTCCGCTGACCCGTATGAAGGCGGCAAACAGGTCGTGGCCGAAGCCTATCGCAATCTCTCGGCGGTTGGCGCCAAGCCGATTGCGATCACCGACAATCTGAATTTTGGCAATCCGGAAAAGCCGGAGACGATGGGCTATATCGTCAAGGCGATCGAAGGCATGGCGGAAGCGTGTAAAGTACTCGATTTCCCCGTCGTATCCGGCAATGTCAGTCTCTATAATGAGACCGACGGCATCGCGATCCCCCCGACGCCAGTTGTGGGCGGCGTTGGTCTGATTGAGGATCTGGACAAAGTCGCGACCCTCAAGCAGGCACAAGTCGGTGACGTGCTCGTCCTGATTGGCGGAACCAAAGGCCATTTGGGCGCGTCGCTCTATGCGCGTGAAATCCTGAGGCTGGACGGCGAAGAGGCGGGACCACCACCCCCTGTGGACTTAGCGATTGAGCAGAAGCATGCGGATTTTGTCCGCGGCCTGATTGAGCGCGGTTTGGTCAATGCCGTCCACGATGTCAGTGATGGCGGGGTCGCCTGCGCAGTCGCCGAACTGTTACTCGCTTCTAGCGTTGGATTGGATGGGGCGCTTGGAACCGATGCGACCGTAATCGCAGACCTGTTCGGAGAAGGGATCGGTCGGTTCGTGGTCTCTATTCCAAAGATCTGTCTGCTCGACGCGCGGAACGCCGCGCAAAGCTCCGATATCCCGTTCAGTGTGATCGGCGATGCCATGGCTGACAGCGGATTGACCCTGGTCGCAGACAACGCCGCGATTGAGATCAATTTGGAGCGCCTCCGTGAAGCACACGAAGGCTGGCTCCCAAACTATATGAGCAAAGTCGACTAAAACCGGTAACTCAATCCAACCTGCAATACGGGCCAGATTTCATAATCCTCAATCTCGGCCTCGATGTCCTGGATTTCCTGAGCGACCGCGGCTTGCACAATTGGATCATTCGAGAGCGTGCCACCAACCGCTTCCAGGGTGACGTCGCCCGAGCCGAAGAAAGCGGCACCCGCCATCAAATTGAAGCCCCAGGATCCACTGCCCTCAAACGTCGTGTCAAAACCAAGTCCGACAAAAGGTGCGATGTCCTCAAACGACACATCCCCTTCAAGGCGGCCATATTCAGCTGGTGTGAAGGTCACACCGCCAATATCGACGGCGACATCTGAACTTGCGATTAGGTCAATATCTTTGCCGCCCGCATAGGCGCCGCCCGTAACGAAAAAGCTACCGCCAAATGGATGCACATCGACGAAAGCCCCGAAGCCGGAAAAGTCGAGATCGCCATCATAGCTGATCTCATCCACGTCAATTGTCTCATCAAATGCGAGATAATTTGCGCCGGCGCGCAATTGGAAGTGATCGCTGAGCTGAAACTGTCCTTCAACAGTTCCGCCCATAGTACCGATCCCCCCGGTGATCGCGAAATCGCCATCCGCTGACGCTGTCACGCAAAGGCCGAGCGTGGCCACCGCGGCGGCAGCAATCTTGAAAGCATAAGTCATAGTGAAACTCCCGACAGTTCGCCGGGAGAGTCGTCGCTGCAAATGAAGCAAGTGTGAAGAAATTCGCGTATTACGTGAATTTCACCCTTTTTAGTCGCCTAGATCAGCTCGTAGTCTTCAAGCTTCACTTCGGCCACGGCTGCCGCATAATCACGCGTATGAGATGACCAATTCTGCGTGATCTTGCCATGCTCATTTTTATACCAGGAGTTGCAAGCTGGGTCGGCCCATACAGTGTTCTCAAGGTCGGCTTGCATCTGCGCATTGAACCGGTCCTGCGCTGCCTGGGTCGGGACCATTGCCGCTTTGCCCGTCTCGCCCAAACCATCGAGTGCTTTGACCGCATATTCGACTTGGCGCTCCAGCATGAACGTAATCGCATTGTGGCCAAGATTGGTGTTCGGCCCGTAAAGGACAAATAGGTTTGGAAAGTCAGAGACGGTGATCCCCAGATAAGCCTCCGGATAGTCTTTCCAGACTTCATTTAAGTGTTGATTGTTACGGCCTTGGACATCAACCGACCAACGCCAGCCTGTGGTCTCAAACCCGGTCGCAAAGGCAATCACATCTAGATCATAGTGCGTACCGCTTGTTTGGATACCGCTCGCATCAATGGTCTCAATGCCATCTGTTTCGAGCGTGACATTGTCCTTCATCACAGCCGGGAAATAATCATCCGAGATCAGGATGCGCCGGCAACCAATTGGATAGTCTGGGGTGAGCTTGGCCCGTAGCTCTGCATCTGGAACCTGGCTCTCCAATTGGTCCATTGCGATCCGGTGATACGCCGCGCGGCCTTCTGGGGTCCATTTAAACACCTGCCAGAAGAAGGTATCGGCATTCTCATAAATGAGCTGTCGGTTCATCGCGCCAAGCTTCATCGCAAGCTCTGGGTCTGTCCCCAGAAGCGCCCCTTCTTCAGCACTCATGGCGATATCGCGGCGCGGGATCACCCAGTTCGGGCTGCGCTGGAAAATGACCAGCTCTTCCACCTCTTCGGCAAGCTCCGGAATAATCTGAACCGCGCTCGCGGCGCAGCCAATAATGCCGACGCGTTTGCCTTTCATGTCGATGGAATGGTCCCATTCCGCCGAATGGGTTATCGCGCCTTCGAAGCGCTCTTTACCCGGAATGGCAGGCCAGTTTGGCCGATTCAGTTGACCGAGGGCGCCAATCACAGCGTCGCCCTGATAAGATGTCCCGCTGGCCGTGGTAACGGTCCAAGTCTTAGCATCTTCGTCCCAAACCGCGCGCGTGGCTTCATCGCCAAGCTTCACATTCGGGCGCAATTGATAGCGGTCCGTGATCTCTTCTGCATAAGCTTGGATTTCACCGCCTTGCGGATAGGCGCGAGACCAGTTCACGCTTTGCGCAAAACTGAATTGATAGAGTGCAACCGGCACGTCACAAGCCACACCGGGATAGGTGTTTTGAGCCCAGGTCCCGCCGACCCGATCAAGTTTCTCCACGATCGTGAAACTATGCCCAGCTTCTTGCAGCTTGATGGCAGCGCAAAGCCCGCCGAGGCCAGCCCCAATGATGATGACGTGCTTCCCCGCCATGGCTCGTTTCCTCCTGACTGTTTTTATATTCAGACAGGATGACCGAACGTCTCGCTAAGGCAAGGGTCACGCAGGGAAAGGGGAGCGATCTTAGCCGCCGCGGGCCTGAAAACTCTCCCTGGCAGGATGCCGAGGATAAACCCCCAGGATTTTTAGCGAGTTAGAGAAGAAACCAAGCTCCTCAAGCGCAAGTTGTACGCGGCGTTCATCTGGATGCCCCTCAATCTCCGCATAGAATTGAGATGCGCTGAACGAGCCCTCGATCTGGTAGCTCTCCAGCTTGGTCATATTAACGCCATTCGTAGCAAACCCGCCCAGGGCCTTGTAGAGCGAAGAAGGAATATTGCGGACTTGGAATAGAAACGCGGTCATGGCGGGACCATCCTCCGGCGCAATGTCCAATGGCTCAGGGGCCATGATCACAAACCGGGTGGTGTTGTGCGTCGCGTCTTCAATATCCCAAGCCAAAATCTCTAGCCCATACTCCTGGGCTGCGAGCGCAGGCGCAATCGCGGCGGCTTTCGGATCGGCCTTCTCGGCCACTTGCCGCGCCGCACCTGCCGTATCGGCGGCTGTGCGCGCCTGGATTCCATGTTCGCGCAGAAAGTTTCGACACTGGCCAAGCGCCATCACATGCGAGTATGCGCGTTCGATCTGATCAATCTTCGTGCCTTCCAGCGCCATCAATTGGAATTTGATGCGCATAAGGTGCTCGCCGATCATATGCAGACTGGTGGCTGGAAGGAGGTGGTGAATATCCCCCACGCGTCCGGCAATCGTATTCTCCACGGGAATCATGGCGAGCTTAGCGTCCCCGCCTTCGACCAAGGCGATTACATCCTCAAACGTCCGGCAGGCCACAGCATCATACTCTGGATAGACTTCTAAACAGGCTATGTGAGAGTTGGACCCTCGCTCGCCTTGATATGCAATCTTTCCGCGTGTCATGCTCGACCTCCCAGTTGCGGCCTGATCCGTACCTGCCAAGCTGGCGGATATGAAGATCTCGCTAACAGCCCTGCGCGCTTTCGCCGCTGAATCAGGTAACGCGCGGTTTGCCACATTTGTATATATTGATCGCAGACGCATAGCGTGCCAGAAGGCGCGCGCAAGACAGACTATTTGAGGGATCACCTATGGGCGAACTCGGACTGAACAAGATTTTTGGGGCACTCTTGGCCGTGGGCCTTGTTATCCTCGGACTTAAAGAGGTTTCCATGATCGTATTCGGGGGTGGCCATCACCACCATAAAGAATACGAATCGTTGAACGCATGGGCCGAATACAATTTCAAAGGCTTCCGCGTCGATATCGCTGAAACCGGCGGCGGCGGCGAAGTTGTCGAAGAGGTTTATGATCTAGGCGCTCTGATCTTGGCAGCGGACATTGCTCGCGGAGAGCGCAGCTTTAAAGCCAAATGTGCCTCTTGCCACACAATTGACCAAGGCGGCGCCAACGGCACGGGACCGAACCTTTATGCCACCATGGGCGCTGCGAAGCAGAGCCATGCCGGTTTCAACTATTCTGGCGCGTTGGCGAGTACAGACGGCGATTGGTCCTGGGAACGCATGGATGCTTGGCTGGAGAACCCGTCTAGCTATGCCCGCGGCACCAGCATGGCCTTTGCGGGGTTGAAGCGCGACGATGAACGCGCTGCAATGCTGGTTTATCTCGCTTCCTACAGCCCAGACGCGCCTGAGCCTCCAGCGCCGCTTCCCGCTGCCCCAGCCGAAGGTGATGCTGAAGAAGCTGCAGGCGACCTCGCAGAAACAGACGAAACCGTCATCGAAAGCGCTGAGCCAACAGTTTCAGAAACGGTCGAAGACGCGGCCGTCGCCACGGAAGCTGCTGCTGATGAAGCGATCGAAGCTGCCGCTGGCGAAGGTACCGACGCAATTGCAGAAGCTGCGGTCGCTGCTGAGAATGCGGTCGAAACCGTTGAAGACACAGTGGATGATGCTGTCGAAGTCGTCACAGAAACAGTCGAAGATACGGCTGCGGATGTGACTGAAGCGACCGAAACAGCTGTCGAAGAGGCTACTCCGGAAGAATAAGCCAGTCGGGCATCACGCCCCTCAGGGCTGAAACATTGACACGGCGAGCCTGCAAGGGCTCGCCGTATTCATTTGCGATCCGGTCAATCGCGGGCGCCAAAGGTTCGGTCATCGTCGTCATGAACGTTCCATTGGCGTGAAGAAGCGTGTCAGCGTCGGCCAAGAACCCGACATGACCTTTCCAGAAGATGAGGTCGCCCCGTTGTAAGGCGTTAGGCGCTTGCCAATCGTCAATCGGGTTCCCAAACCAGGCCATCTGCATGTCGCTGTCTCGCGGACAGGCGACACCGCAAGCGTCGAAAGCGATTTGGATCAGACCCGAGCAATCAAGCCCCAAGCAATCGCGTCCACCCCACAAATAGGGCGTTCCCAGTGTTCGCTCGGCGACGGTGACAGGATCAGCTTCAACCGTATCGATCGGCGCCACCAAGTGATCGGCGATCCAGCCCGCACGTTCGAATTCTAAATATCGCCCGTCACGATTGCCTGTTGCAGTCAAACGCGCGCCGATTCCGATGACGAAGTTTGGAGCGCTGGTGATTTTCGGCTCGGCATAGGTGTGCAACCGTCCCACGATCACGCGGTGGGTAGGCGTCGAAACGGGGGCCGACAGAGCTTCCATTAACGCCCAACCGACATAACCATCTGCCTCACACTGGACGAGACCAAACTCCCCCTCTTCTTGATGCAGAATGACGGTTTCACCATGCAGGGCCTGGCTGACTTGGGTGCCATCCGGTGTTGGGGTTTTTCGCAAGGAGGCCACCCCGGCGCTCACTTGCATGCGCAGTCCGCTGCCGCCTTCGGGCGCAACCAGGCGAGGATCATTATAGGACAGCATTCCGCGTCTCCCCTGCAACCACACTCGCCCTCATCCTGAGCGAGGTCAAAGGACGAGGGCGGAGCGTATCAAAACCACATCCTTCGACGTCGCTCAGGATGAGGGACGACCTATTACTAAAAACAAAATCAAGGAAATGTTTAGGCGACCGCGCGCTTCAAATCGGCGGGTGCACCATCTGCGATTTCACCCACCTCAGCCGCCTGGATCTGGCCGCCAAAGGCCCGCAACCAATCCATGCCTTGCGTGGTGCGCTCAATATGCACACTGCGTAGATCATTCTCGTCCGGCACGCGCTTGATCAGGCCATTTCGCTCTAGAACATCCAGCGCGCGGGTCACCGCCGGTTTCGCTATGTTGAGATGACTCGATAGCCCTCGTACAGTGTGCGGGCCAGGTGTTAGCGCAACGGTCATAAGCACGGCTTGCTGACGCGCTGTCATGTCGGACTCATCGGACCGCACATAAGACGTCAAAGCGCAGCGCCAAAGCTCTAGAGCTTGCCTTTGTGTCATTGCCATTTCGCTCACCTCAAATTCGTTTGATAAGCGAATCAGAATCCGATTTGCGACTCGCGTAAAGAGTCCAGTTTTATTTTTATGAACACGTCGCCGGCCCGTTAAATGAAAGAACCACCCTCATCCTGAGCGAAATCGAAGGACGAGGGCGGTTCGATAGAATCTAGATCCCTCATCCTTCGATTTCGCTCAGGATGAGGTTTGGGATCGTGTGTCCTAAAAGTTCAGCACTTTCGCATAGCGAACGTGCGGCAGCGATTTGAGTTGTTTCACTAAGTCAGTTGACGGTTCGCTATCGATGCCAATCAACGCAATCGCTTCACCCCCTGCATCCGTTCGGCCCAGGTGGAACGTCGCGATATTAATCTCTTCTTTGCCGAGCAAAGCGCCGAGGGCCCCGATGAAGCCAGGCTTATCTAGATTGTTCACATAGAGCACGGTAGGGTTGAAATCGCCTTCGAGCGCCATGCCTTTCACTTCGACAATACGCGGTTGACCCGCAATCAATGTACCGGCAAGCGAGCGCCAGCCGGACTCCGGGTCATTTTCAGTACGTTTGGTCAGGACTTTTATCCGGATCAAGCTGTCATAGACGGGGCTCTCTTCCGTTTTGGTCTCCGCTAGTTTAACGCCGCTTTCGGTTAGGATGGCAGGCGCAGAGACCATGTTTACATCCCCGCGAGACGCGCGCAGCAAACCAGCAAGAGCGGCTGCCGTTAGAGGTTTGCGGTTGAGTTCCGCGACCTCGCCCTCATACTCGATGATGACTTCTTCAAACCCATAATCGCTGATCTGACCGGCAAACAGGCCGAGCTTCTCGGCGAGGGCCGCAAACGGCTTCAAGCGCGGGGCTTCGTCCGCGGTAATGGATGGCATGTTGAGGGCATTGGTCACCGCCCCGGTCAGGAGATAGTCGCTCATTTGCTCAGCGACCTGCAGCGCGACGTTCTCTTGCGCTTCGGTCGTCGCCGCACCGAGATGCGGTGTCGCGATGAAGTTTGGCGCGCCGAACAGGACATTCTCTTTCGCGGGTTCTTCAGCAAACACGTCAAACGCTGCGGCTGCGATGTGCCCAGACTTTAGACCTTCGGCGACCGCGGCTTCATCAACCAATCCACCACGAGCGCAATTAACCAGGATCACGCCTTTCTTAGTCTTGGCCAAAGCTTCGGCAGACAGAATGTTGCGCGTTTGATCGGTCAAAGGCGTGTGCAATGTGATCGCATCGGCGCGGGCCAGCATGGCCTCCAAGTCAGCCGCTTTCTCAACGCCCAACTCAACCGCGCGCTCTTCGGTCAAGAAGGGGTCATAGGCCAGCACTTTCATTTGCAGGCCTCTGGCCCGTTCGGCGACGCGCGCGCCAATGTTGCCGCAGCCGATCAGACCGAGCGTCTTGTAAGACAGCTCGGTCCCCATAAAGGCTTTCTTCGGCCACTCGCCAGCTTGGGTGCCAGCATTCGCCGCCGGGATTTGGCGGGCGGCAGCGAACATCATCGCGATCGCGTGCTCGGCGGTGGTCACGGCATTTCCGAATGGCGTGTTCATGACCACGACGCCTTTTCCCGTCGCTGCCTTGATGTCGATATTGTCGACACCAATCCCGGCGCGGCCAATCACTTTGAGGTTGTCCGCGGCGGCGATGACCTCGGCGTCTGGCTTACAGGCGGAGCGGACCACCAACCCATCAAATTCAGGGATTTTGGCGATCAACTCATCTTTGCTGAGGCCGACAGCGGTTTCCGTTTCCAGTCCGCGATTGTGGAAGATCTCCACGGCGGCGGGGGCGAGTTTGTCTGCAATCAGAACTTTAGGCATCTGTGTCTCCAAGGCGCCAATCGGCGCGCTCTAATCTGTGAACAAGGCAGTCATCGTCTTCATCAAACAGACGGCGACCGATGGGGCGAAAGCCCAGACGCTGATAAAAGCGGTGGGCATCCGTATTGGAATTCAAGGGGTCGATCAGGACGGCTTCGACATAAGAGTCAGAGAACGCCCAATCGATGGCGACGGTCATCATTTGCGTGCCGTATCCTTTGCCGAGACAGTCGCGCTCGCCGATCCAGATATCCATGGCGCGTAGATTTGGCGGACAGTCTTTGCCCCAATAATGCGTACGCTCCAAAGCGGGATCGATAACCTGCATGGCGCCAATCGGGCGTCCATTCACTTCGGCAATGAAGAAGGCACTGGCCGGATCATCGCTGGTGATTTCTTCCAGCCATTCAGCGTCATCGAACGCGACACTGGCATTCGGATCGTCGCTGGTCGCGGCGATGACATGCGGTTCGTGATCCCATCTTTCCAGATGTGGCACGTCCGCGGGCGTGGCAGGTCGAAGCACGAGTGACATGGCCGAAGCCTCAATACCGCTTACAGCGCGGCGAGCTCTTCAGCGAAGGTCCAATCGAGCCACGGCGTCAGTTTCGCAACATCGTCCGGCTCGACTGTGGCGCCGCACCAGATCCGCAGCCCGGGAGGCGCTTTGGCATAACCATTAGCGTCAAAACAGGCCTCTTCCTGCTCCAAACGCGTCATCATGCGCTTAATAAAGGCGCGTTGAGCCGCCTCGTCGAGTTTCTCAAACGTTGGATGCACGATCGAGAAGGTGACACCAGAGTTGGAACGCACAGCTTCGTCAGCGCAAAGGAATTCAATCCAATCGGTTTTCGCTACCCACTCGCTTAAGATCGCAAGCGACTGATCTGAACGGGCTTTGAGGCCTTGATAGCCGCCACACTCTTCCGCCCAATCTAGCGCTTGAAGATAATCTTCTGTGCACAGCATTGACGGGGTATTGATCGTATTGCCCTCGAACAAAGCTTCGTTGAGCTTGCCACCTTTGGTCATACGGAAAATCTTCGGCAGCGCCCGTTCAGGTTTATAGCTTTCCAAACGCCGGACAGCGTTGGGTGACAAGATCAACATCCCATGCGCGGCTTCACCGCCTAGGACTTTCTGCCAAGAGTAGGTCACGACATCGAGTTTTTCCCACTCCATGTCTTGCGCAAATACGGCCGAGGTCGCGTCACAAATCACGACGCGATCTGGGTTTGGTTTGATCCAATCCGCGTTCAGTACTCGCACGCCAGACGTGGTGCCGTTCCAAGTAAACACAATGTCGGCATCGTCTCGCGCCTGCTCAAAGGGGGGCAAGACGCCATAATCACCAACATGAATGTTACAGTCTACAAGCTTCAGCTCATTCACCGCGTCTGTGACCCAGTCCTTGCCGAAGCTTTCCCAGGCAAACACGTCGACCGCGCGCTGGCCCAGCATGGACCACATGCACATCTCAACGGCGCCAGTGTCGGACGCCGGCACAATCGCGACCCGGTAATCTTCAGGCAAGCCGAGAATATCTTTTGTGCGCTCAATCGCTTGTTTGAGTTTGGCTTTCGCGGTCGCAGATCGGTGTGAACGACCCAAAGCAGCGGTTTGTAATTTCTCAAGGGAAAAGCCGGGGCGCTTGGCGGTTGGCCCGGACGAGAAATGCGGACATGCGGGACGCACGTCGGGTTTGACTACATCAGTCATCTGTTTGTACTCCTATCCTTACAGATAGGCTGGCCCTCGTTGGGGAGGGCTGGCCCACGGCGCATATGGCGCAGAGTGGCCTTGAGAGCAAGAAATTATTCTTTGATAGGATGATAGACTTTCGGATATTGCACGCATTGAACACCTAAATAAGTCCAAGACGGCACAACGGAACTGTGATGCTATAACATTGCAATTGAATTGGGTTGAGGTTATTCCAAATCATCTAACGAAACGATCGTGTGAAACCGTATGAGCGAATCCTCCCTTCCCGCAAAAAACCGCTTACCCGTGACCGTGCTTTCAGGCTTTTTGGGCGCCGGCAAGACCACGCTCCTCAATCGCGTCTTGAACAATCGGGAGGGTCGCCGCGTCGCTGTCATCGTCAACGATATGTCAGATGTGAACATTGATGCCGACTTAGTCCGCGCCGGGGCTGAGCTCAGTCGAACAGATGAGACGCTGGTGGAAATGTCGAATGGCTGCATCTGCTGCACGCTTCGCGATGACCTGCTCGAGGAAGTGCGCCGCCTCGCTGAAGAAGGTCGGTTCGATTATTTATTGATCGAGTCCACGGGCATTTCCGAACCGCTCCCGGTCGCCGCAACCTTTGATTTTCGCGATGAGCATGGGATTAGCCTCTCCGATGTCGCGCGGATTGATACAATGGTCACCGTTGTCGACGCAGTGAACCTTCTGCGGGACTATTCAAGCCACGACTTTCTCAAGGATCGCGGCGAGGTGCTTGGCGACGAGGACGATCGCACCCTCGTCCACTTGCTCACCGACCAGATTGAATTTGCTGACATTGTCGTCCTAAATAAAGTCGATGATGCAAGCGCAGATCAAGTCGACGCGGCACGCAAAATCATTCGCAGTTTGAATGCCGACGCCCAGATTATCGAAGCGAATTATTCTGACGTTCCGCCTTCAAAAATTTTCGATACCGGCCTGTTTGATTTCGAGAAAGCCGAAACCCACCCAATGTGGGCGAAGGAGCTTTACGGCTTTGCCGACCACGTGCCTGAAACGGAAGAATATGGTGTCACCTCTTATACCTATCGCGCACGCCGACCATTCGACCCACAAGCAATCCACGATCTGCTGAATGGTGATTTGCCCGGCGTGATCCGCGCCAAGGGCCATTTTTGGGTGGCCACGCGTCCTGAGTGGCTGGCTGAGTTTTCGCTGGCCGGCGCGCTTTCCAGTATTTCGCCATTAGGCACCTGGTGGGCGTCGGTTCCATCTGAAAGCTGGCCAGACAATCCAGCCTTGAAAAATTATCTCGAGGCTAATTGGGAAGAGCCCTGGGGCGACCGTCGCCAAGAGATTGTCTTCATTGGCGCTGGGATCGATTGGCCAAAACTCGAGGCAAGGCTCGACGCGGCGCTCTTACCAGAAGATTTCAATCCCGAAATCGCGGATCTCGTGGATCCGTTTCCGATCTGGAAACGACAAGATCTTCAATAGATGCAAGGTCGCTAGGCGGCGAAAGCCACTTTTCCGCTGGCACCAGGCATTTGCTCCAACAAAAAGTCGTGGAACGATTCAGCGCGTTGGATGAAGCGATTGAAGGGCAGTTTTGCTTTAAAGATCGCATTCGGCGCGACATTGGCGCCGCATTTGATCGCCGTCGCCACAGCACTGTCGCGTTCAGGTTGGGCTGAACACACCGCAATCCGGTGTTTGCCCATATTGGCGACGCGCGCGATCGTCATGTCGCCATCAAAGCTATCTGGCAGAGTCAGATCGAGAACAACCAGATCGAAACGTTCCAGACGCAGGCGGTTTTCCGCCTCCATCAAGGTGGTCGCCATAACCAGATCAACCGGAACGCGGGCGCGCGCCGCTTTGTCAGCAGCGACCAGCAATAACTCCCTTACCGGCTCGTGATCCTCGACCCAAAGAACTTTCATCTATTTACCCTTACGACTCTACCAGTGTTACCCCGGCGCTTCTCGCCTTGCCCTCTTCTGAAACCCACTTTGCCATCAGGGGATTACGGGATGGTAAAGCGAAAGTGACCAAAGTGTTGACAATGCTACAGATTCCGCCTCGCTGAGTGGAGCCGTCGCCAAGCTGGCACGAACTGTGATAGAGTTGTGACAAACACCTCCAAACCCAATGGAGACGGGAGTTTATGACGAGCAAAACGCTACCAGCAGCCACCACGCATGCGGCCTTTTTGGCCGAGCTGGAAGCGAGCGACGATCATATTGTTGATCGGCTGATAAAAGAAAGATGTCCAAGTTTTGTGGATCATTGGTCGTGGCCAGTGATTCGTCCCATGCTCTATACCCTTCTCGGATACGACCGTGCGTGTCGCACCACCGACTACTTGCAGACGCTGAATGGCGGCGACAGTTTTGATCATTTGACCGAGGAGCTGTCAGTCGACCTTACCCTCAACTCTATCGAGAGGATGCCGAAAGAGGGACGATTGGTCGTCGCCGCCAACCACCCAACCGGTCTTGCGGATGGCGTCGCGGTTTGGGACGCATTAAGGCGCGTACGCCGAGACATTGTCTTTTTCGCGAATGCAGATGCGCTGCGCGTGAACCCTGGCTTCTCCGACGTCTTGATTCCCGTCGAATGGGTCATGGATAAGCGCTCCCCCGCAAAAACGCGTGAAACGCTTCGACTCGCAAAAGAAGCTTTTGCCGACGAAAAATGCGTTGTGATTTTTCCGTCTGGAAAACTCGCCAAGAAAATTGATGGCGTTATCACGGAGCAGGACTGGATGCCGACAGTGGTGAGTTTGGCGCGCAAACACAAAGCACCTGTTCAGCCGCTCAACCTGCAAGCCACAAACTCTTGGCTCTATTATTTCTTCTCAAAACTAAACGGCGAGCTGCGCGACATCACGCTATTCCATGAGCTGCTCAACAAGCAGGGCAGCGCGTTTGAGATGACATTCGGCCCATTGATCCCGCCGGACCGTTTAGAAGGCGATGCAACCGCGCAAACTCTAGCCCTGAGAGAATATGTCTCCACCCACCTCGCGGCAGGTCCAGAGGTTGAGTTTGATCCCGACGTTTAGACGACTTAAACCTTGTTGGCGCCGGCGGTTAGAGCGCCGTGGCAATGCTTATACTTTTTACCCGATCCACATGGACAAGGCGCATTACGCGGGGTTTTCGCCCAACTTTCTTCGGCCTGAGCAACCATGGAGTGCGGAGCTTGTTCAGCCACCGCTTGAGGGGTGCCTTCACGCTGATTAACGCCCGTATCTGGATCTAAGCTGGTTTCGAACGTCGCTTGTGGCGGGCTGGGAACCGGACGTGGCTGTGGCGGCTGGACTTGCGCCGTCATGAGCCATCGAGTGACTTCCAAACGCATTTCAGACAACATGTCATAGAAAAGCTTGAACGCTTCTTCTTTAAACTCGTTCAGCGGATTGCGCTGACCATAAGACCGCAAATGGATCACAGAGCGCAACTGATCGATTTGTTGAAGGTGTTGACGCCAGCGCCCATCCAAGACTTGCAACAGGATCTGCTTCTCGATCATCCGGAATTGGCCATCTGCGGCCAGTTTTGTCTTTTCGTCATAGGCCGCTTTCGCCTGATCCAGGATCCGCTCAGCGATCTCATTATTGGCGACGCCCTCTTCGCCCGCCCAATCGGCGATCGGCAGCTCTAAGCCAAGCAATTCTTTGCAACGTTCGCGCAAACCTTCGGTGTCCCAAAGCTCGGCGTGGGCTTTCTCAGGCATATGGTGCGAGACAATGCCATCGACCACTGACTCGCGCATGCCTTCAATTTCGTCGAGCACGCTGTCAGCACGCATAAAGTCAATTCGCTGCTCAAAGATCACTTTACGCTGATCATTGATGACATCGTCATACTTAAGAACGTTTTTGCGGATATCGAAATTGCGGGTCTCAATTTTCTTTTGAGATGTTTCGATCGCTTTGTTCATCCAAGGGTGCGTGATGCCCTCTTCTTCTTTGATGCCGAGACCCTTCATGATAGAATTCAGCCGCTCTGCCGCGAAGACACGCATCAGATCATCATCGACGGAGATGAAGAATTTCGAGCGACCTGGATCACCTTGGCGGCCCGTCCGGCCACGTAACTGATTGTCGATCCGACGGCTCTCATGACGCTCTGTACCAAGGACATAAAGACCGCCGGCCTCCAGCGCTTTTTTCTTTGCGACCTCAATCTCGGCTTTGATCTGATCCGTGATCAGTTGAAGCTCGCCTTCAGACGGCTCATTTCCGGTTTTCTCAATATGCGCTTCGACCGCTTTTGCGACACGCATATCAAGATTACCACCGAGCTGAATGTCGGTCCCGCGTCCGGCCATATTGGTTGCAACGGTGACAGCACCAGGAACCCCAGCATCCGCGACGATTTCAGCTTCCTGCGCGTGATGACGGGCATTCAGCACTTTGTGCGGGATTTTCGCCGCTGTCAGATATGTCGAAACAATTTCGGACTTCTCAATCGAGGCGGTGCCGAGCAGGACCGGCTGTCCTTTGGCCCGTGCCTCGCGCACTTCTTCGACAATGTCTTTATATTTCGCTGCCGCGACGCGGTAGACCACATCATCTTCGTCCAAACGTTGGATCGGCTTATTGGTCGGCAGTTCGAATGTGCTGAGGGAGTAGATATCTCCGAATTCTGATGCTTCCGTCATCGCCGTACCGGTCATGCCGGCAAGCTTTTCGTATAGACGGAAATAATTCTGGAACGTGATCGATGCGAGCGTTTGGTTCTCGGGCTTAATATCAACGCCCTCTTTCGCTTCGATCGCTTGGTGTAGACCTTCCGACAGGCGGCGCCCATCCATCATACGCCCGGTAAACTCGTCGATCAGCATGACCTGATCATCTTTGACGATATAGTCTTTGTCGCGGTGGAAAAGTTTGTGCGCTTTCAGAGCCTGATTGGAGTGGTGAACAATTGAAACGTTGGCTGGATCCCAAAGCGAGCCTTCCAGGATGCCTTCTTTATTGAGGCGCTCCTCCATTTTCTCGAGGCCCTCCTCGGTGAACACCACGGAGCGCATTTTCTCATCGAGATCGATATCCTCATCGTCGAGACCAGGGATCAACTTGTCGATTGTTCGGTAGAGCTCGGAGCGGTCATCGGTTGGACCAGAAATAATCAAGGGCGTTCGAGCTTCATCGATTAGGATCGAGTCAACTTCGTCGACGATCGCAAATGCGTGTCCGCGCTGAACCATCTGGTCGAGCGAATATTTCATATTGTCGCGCAAATAATCGAAGCCGTATTCGTTATTCGTGCCGTACGTGATGTCGCAAGCATACGCGGCCCGGCGCTCTTCATCACTCAGGCCTTGCTTGATGACGCCTGTTGTCATGCCGAGGAAACTATAGAGTTTGCCCATCCACTCCGCGTCGCGTGTGGCAAGGTAATCGTTGACGGTGACCACGTGGACGCCTTCGCCACGCAGGGCGTTCAGATAAACCGGTAAGGTCGCGACCAGCGTTTTACCTTCCCCGGTACGCATTTCTGCGATCGCCCCATTGTGTAGAACCATTCCGCCCAGCAATTGCACGTCGAAGTGGCGCATGTTCAGCGCCCGCTTGGCGCCTTCCCGGACAACCGCAAAAGCTTCGTCGAGAATGTCATCCAGAGATGCGCCATCCGCAAGGCGTTTGCGGAACTCTTCTGTTTTCCCACGCAAAGCTTGGTCAGACAAAGCTTCAATCATAGGCTCCAGCGTGTTGATCTTTTGAACCCGCCGACGCATCGGCTTGAGCTTGCGATCATTTACGGAACCGAAAATCTTCTGAGCTACGGACAACATTGAAGAGGATACCACACTGCTTGAATTGATCCCAGAAATCACAAACTTCTTTCTAGGATATGGACGTGCAAGAACGCAACGCCCGTAACTGGTCTCTCGACCAAGGCCTAAAGCGGACTTAAGAACGCCGCATACGTGTGTCAATCAGCCGAATGCGTCAAAGGAAAGCCCGAAATGCGATTGAATCATCTTCCTATCGGAATTGCCACAGTATTGACCCTTTCATTGAGCGGAATCGCCGGATGTGGGCAGTCTCCCAATGTCCAGGTTTCTTCGTCCGTGATTGATAGTTCGACCGCCGCACGCGTGAACGGCGAGGACATCTTCATGGCGGATGTCGAACTCGAAGCCGTCGCCCAGGGCTTGATCGAGCCGAATTCGGACTTTGGACCGCGACATCCCGACTTTCACCAAGTCTTGGAACAATTGATAGATCAACGCCTGCTGGCCCAAGAAGCTCTACGCCGCAACTTGGACGAAGACCCGGTCGCGGAACGTCGCCTAATGGCGGGACGCGAAAGATTACTGGGCAATATTCTTGTCGAAAGTCTTGTTGCAAATGAAGTCACCGAAGATGCGATTGACCGCATGTATGAAGAGCAGGTCAAACTTCAGCAGCTCGACGATGAAGTACGACTGCGCCAAATTGTGGTTGAAACCCGAGACACCGCAGAACGGATTTCTACAGAATTGTCGGAAGGGCGTGATTTTGCCGAAGCGGCGTTGGAATATTCAGAAGATCTGCGCACCCGGCTTGAAGGTGGGGATCTCGGATGGGTCAGCCCGAATGACCTCATTGATCCCATCCCAGCGATTATCGGTAATACCGAAACCGGCGCATATTCTGAACCGTTTGAATCAGAGGACGGTTGGATCATCCTGAAAGTCGATGAACGCCGAACGACGCCGCCGAAAACCAAGCAAGAAATGCGTCCCGAGATCATCACCTTTCTCACCTTTACACAGATCAGCGATATTCTGACAGAATTGCGGTCGACCGCGAGCATTCAACAGCGCGATCCGGCGGACTATCTGGAAGACAACATTGAGGAATCTGGCGTTGAAACGGACGCTGCTTCCCCGCCCGAAGCAGCGCCTACCGAATGAACTTAAAACCCTCTCCATTTGCGCCGGACTCCTTTCCCGATGTCCCGACGGTCGCAGGCGTCCGTGCGGCGACAGGCTCCCGTGGATTCTATTCAAACCGGGGATTAGAGCGCGATGACGTGTTTCTCTTCGCCCTCCAACCCGGCTCCACTTGTGCAGGGGTATTCACTCGGTCATCGACCGCCTCCGCCGATGTACAATGGTGCCGAGAGGCGCTGGAATCCGGAAACGGCCGAGCGTCAGCCCTGGTGGTAAATTCCGGAAACTCAAACGCCTTTACAGGACCCAAAGGCGTTTTGAAGAATGAGGCGACCTTAGCTGCGGTTGTGAGTGCGCTCGGCGTCGAAAAAGAGGAGTGCTTTATTGGCGCCACAGGCGTGATCGGAGAGCCGCTCTCTGATGCAAATTTTGTGGGCAGCATCATCCCAGAACTCGCCGAACAGCTTCGAGCGCCCGACTGGTTGGCCTGCGCGCGGGCTTTCATGACCACTGACACTTATCCAAAAGGCGGCGGTTTTGTGCGCAAAATCGGTGATCAGGAAGTTGCATTCGCGGGGATCTCTAAAGGGTCAGGGATGATTGCGCCCAACATGGCAACCATGTTGGCTTATGTATTCACCGATATCGCAGTCGCGCCGGACCTGCTCGATGCGGCTTTGCGAACCGCATGTGCTCAAAGCTTTAATAGCATTAGCGTCGATAGCGACACATCGACGTCGGACAGCCTCATGGTCTTCGCAACGGGAGCCAATTCAGCGCCACCGATAAATTTGAATGACGACCCAAGGTATTCAGAATTTGTCGACGCTCTGACGGAGCTTTGCCTCGATCTTGCTTTGCAAGTGGTCAAAGACGGTGAGGGCGCCAGCAAATTTGTGACCATCGCGGTCGAAGGTGCAGCAACTGAGGCATCCGCGAGAACCATCGCGGCAGACATCGCCAATAGCCCCTTGGTCAAAACCGCCCTCGCCGCCAACGATGCCAATTGGGGACGCGTCGTCATGGCGGTCGGCAAGTCCGGCGAACCGATAGACCAATCTGAGCTGTCAATTTGGTTCGACGAGGTCAAAGTCGCGCAAGCGGGCGCCCGCGCACCGGATTATGACGAGGCCTCTGCCACCGCAGCTGTGTGCAAACCTGAGATTCTCATCCGGGTCATCGTCGGCCAAGGACCCGGCCAGGCGAAGCTCTATACATGCGACCTGACGCACGCCTATGTCGATATTAACGGAGCCTACCGAACATGAAGGTGGTTTATGTCGCCGCTGGGGCTTTGATTAACCAAGACGGCTTGATCCTTTTAGCCCAGCGCCCGCCAGGAAAAGCCATGGCGGGGCTGTGGGAATTCCCCGGTGGTAAAATCGAACCAGATGAAACGCCCGAAGCGGCTTTGGTTCGGGAATTGCGCGAAGAATTGGCGATAGAGGTTAGCGAAAACGACGTCGAACCGATCACATTTGCGAGCCACACTTACCAATCCTTTCACCTTTTTATGCCATTGTTTTCGGTGAGACATTGGATTGGTACACCGCATCCATCTGAAGGACAAACGCTCGCCTGGGTCGCGCCGCATGACTTGCACAGCTACCCCGCGCCCGAAGCTGATATTCCTTTGTTTGATGTGTTGGCTTTAAAGAGCTGAGGACTGAAAGCATGAGTTTAATTCGCAAAGCAGCGTTTCGTTTTCATCGTGATGAATCTGGAGCGAGTGCTGTCGAGTATGGTCTCATCATGGCCCTCATGACGGTCGCATTGATCGGCGCGCTTGCCGCCACGGGCGACAGCACCTCGGAGAATTGGAAAGGCGTTGCGGACGATGTCGGCGGCGCGATGGCGGGTGCCGGAAGCTAGGCTCACGCGGCGTTCCATCTTGACCAAACTCATCTGACCGGCACCCTCCCGAAAACCGGGAGGACCAAATGAGCATGTTGCAGCCGTTCAAAATCAGTATCCCAGATGAAAAACTCGACGCCATTCGTGTGCGCCTTGAAGCCTATCAGTGGTTCCCTGCCCCCGCCGGTCTCCCCGACTGGCAGCTTGGCATGTCCACGCCGGTTCTGAAGGATATCCACTCCTATTGGCTGGACAAGTATGATTGGCGGGTCGAGGAGGCCAAGCTCAATCGATACCCGCATTTCATCGCTGAGATTGACGGGCTTGAGATCCATTTTTTGCACATTATCGGGGAAGCCGAAGGCAAACGGCCCTTGCTTCTGACCCACGGTTGGCCTGGCTCAATCTACGAGTTTTACGACGCCATCGGACCACTTGCGTTTCCGAGCCAGCATGGCGGCAAAATGGAAGACGCCTTCGATCTGATCATCCCATCTTTGCCGGGCTATGGGTTTTCCGGCAAACCCGCCGCGCCGCTTGGCCAGCGCGCGACGGCGAAGCTGTGGAACACGCTAATGCAAAACGTACTCGGCTATGACACCTATCTCGCCCAAGGCGGGGATTGGGGCGGTATGGTCACGTCGTGGATTGGCTTCGATCATGGCACGGTCGACCAAAAAGGCGGTTGCAAAGCGATCCATCTCAACATGATGGGCTTCCGCCCGACGCCCGCGACACCGCAAAATGAGGACGAGGCGGCTTGGTTACAAAACACGCAAGCGGGTATGCAGCTGGAAGGCAGCTATTTCATGCAGCAAGCGACCAAGCCGCAAACGCTGGCCATGTCGCTCATGGACAGCCCGATGGGCACTGCCGCCTGGATCTTAGAAAAGTTCCATGGTTGGTCGGACCTCAAAGACGGTGATCTGTTCAGTGTCTATACGCGCGATCAGCTGATCACCAATGTCATGATCTATTTGGTCAATGACGCGATCGCGACTTCGGTTTGGTATTATGCGGCCTTCTTTGGCGAAGGCGGGCCGGGCCTACCGGAAGGCGCGCGCTGCGAGACCCCAACCGGCTTTGCGAATTTCCCAGGTGAGACGCTGTACACGCCGCCGCCACGATCTTGGTGCGACCGGGCCTATAATATCACCCACTGGTCAGACATGCCGCATGGCGGGCACTTCGCGGCGATGGAAGCCCCGGACCTGTTTGTAGATGACGTCCGGACCTGGGCGCGCGCCTTCGACTAGCGCCCAGGCCGATAGGTCCGCACCGCGTTGGCCTCAATATCTTCGCGCGTCAGCAAAGCTGGGCGCCACTCTTCAGCGGCAAAGAGCGGGGCCTGATCGGCATAATGCGGCGAACTTTCATCCAGTGTCGCAGCGCCGTATTGATGGATCACTTCGGCGACCTGATTGCCGTCCGCATCCCATTCAACCAGCGCGATCCACGTATCGCCAGCATTGGCGTGCAGCTTGCCATCCTTGCGCATTTCAGCCGGATAGATCGCGCGTAAAATGTCGGGGCCGCCGCTCACAGGAATGTCGACCTCACCGCGGACTAGGCGATTAACCTCGCCCCAGCTTGGATCCAAGCGTCCATAATTGGTCTCAAGCAAAACCACGGCCTCGCGGAACGCCTGGTCCGGCGCCGGGCCAAAATCGCCAGTGAATTGTCCGGTGACATGGCGCAGTATGGTGAGCACGCCCAAGGCTGCATGCCTGTTGTCGATATCGGTGTGATAGTCCCAGGCTTGTAAATGCGCGACGGCGTCGGCGAGCTCGGGTTCGCCCGACCAATCAAAGCTCAGGACCTGCTGAATGAAAAGGTCCGCGTCTGAACCTTCTGCATAAGCGGTGTCAAACTTGATCGCCAGCAGCGTGTCGCGATCGATTAGGCTGGTGCCATCGGTCAGCGCCTCGATCCGCAGCGAGCGATTGGTGTCATTGGTCTGCAAGCCGAGCGAGGCCGGATGATCGCCTGGCGCGATATTATCCGGCCCGTCGGTGGCGCTATACGGCGTATTGTTGGCATTGAAGATGAGCCCTGATTCTGGATTCACCAATTTCGGGCCATCCGCATACAGAATATAGTCCTGCCAGATCAAATCAGAGCGGTTACCGGGCAAGTCGGCCTGCCAGTCCCAGCCTGGTAAACGGTCCGGGTATTGGCCATTGTGTATAAAGGCGGTGATCCCGTCTTTATCGGCATAGACATAGTTAATGCTAGGCAAGGCATTCAGCCCCATCGCGGCGCTAAATTCATCCCAATTGGTGGCGAGATTGAGCCGGACATATTGCTCCAACTGGCGGATCTCACCCATGCCGGAATAGCGCACGGCATAGGTCCCGTGCGGGGCTTGAATGACCGGGCCATGCTCGCTGCGCAGCACCGGTTGGCGCACTTTCAAAGCGAACGGGCCAAACAGTTTGATCCGCAATAGCGCGCTCTCTTTCTCAAAGTCGCGCCAGTCGCCATCAAGCTCATATTGGCCGTCATTGTCCGGATTGACGGTTAGACGATAAATGTCGGTGAGGTCGGGTTTCGAGACCGTATTGGCCCAGCCCAAATGCCGGTTGAAGCCATGCAGGATGACCGGCGTGCCTGGGAACAGACCGCCGGTAATGTCGAGCCCTTCTTCTGATACGATATGGGCTTCCCACCAGGCGACCGGTCCAGTCATCGGTTGGTGCGAATTGATCAACAAGCGGGTCACGTCATCGCCGCTGCGGGCCGGTGCCACCGCAAAGGCGTTGGAGCCGCGCTCGGTGTTCAAGGTCGGATGTAACAACCAGCTGCGCTGCGACGGATCGCTTGCCATCGGTGCGTCGCGGGTCTCGGCGAACAAGGATTGCAGGGTTTCATCGAAGCCATAGAAAAAAGGCGTCTTGAGAATGAAGCCAGCAATTATGTCTTGGCCGGTAAATGGCGCGAGGCCAGGCCACGTCGCATCCGGGTTTTCCGCCGCATAGAGATTGAGCCCGGTCGCATAGGCTTCGGCCATGGCTTTCACATCGGCTGGGACATCCGTTTCGTAGCGCGCATCAATAGTGCCCCAAACATCTAGGAGCGAGACCACATAATCGGTCGGTGCTGCGCTCGCGCCTTTATAGCGGGCGAGCACCCCGCGCGTCGCGGCCGTAACGTCTTGGATCGTCTCAAAATCATCTTCGGCATGCGCATACGCCACTCCGAAGGCCGTATCGGCATTGGTCTTGCCGTAAATGTGAGGCGTGCCCCAAGTGTCGCGAATGATCTCAACGTCATAATTGGCTGCCGCTTGGGACAGCGCCTCAGCACTCGGATTTTTCGGCAAAGGGTCCCAGGTGTAGATGCCCGCCCCAACCAGCGCCACGATGAGGAGCGCGCCCACGCCCATCGCAATTTTCTTGATCATGAGGATTACACTTTGACCGGAGGTTCAGCATAGGAAGCGGTTTTCCAGATCACTTCATCTGGCGCCTGCAGCATCTGCATATACATCTCTTTTGGATAGGCCTGATGCGGCTTTTCCGGATCATAAGGCGGTTGTTTCACGCTGCCGCCTTCGCCGTCATAAGGGTCGGGATTCATATATTGCGCGGCTTCGTCGGAGGAGATGCCGACTTTTTCCAGCACCTCTGGGTCGACCCAGGCTTTTTGGTCGATCTCGGCCTCAGATGTGGCGACTTCCAAGACCAGGTTTTCAGGACCGCCAAAATAGATCGACTGGCACATGCCATGATTGATCGGACCGATGACATTGACGCGTTTCGTGCGGATGCGGTCACGAATGGCGAGCAATTGATCCGGCGTGTCCACTTTAAAGGCGAGATGCTGCATCGTCCCGGCCGCGCTTGGCCCGGCCCCGGTCCCAGAATGGGTCACGCCCATCGTCGTCGGGATGTCTTTCACCTCGGGCAGCTGCACCACAGAGAAATAACAATGGTCGTCCAAGTGCAGGAAGGCGTGAATGCCGCCCGGCACGCCATGCATGTCGAAAATTGCTGACAGTTTGCAGCCGAGCACATCAGAAAAGAACTCGATATGGCTTTTTATGTCGGCCGACATAATCGCGAGGTGGTGGATCCCGGTGGCCTTGACCATGGCTCTGCTCCCTTGTCTTTGCGTCATACTGGACTCGGCGGCTGAAAGCGCCAAGTCTTGACCACGCGGGAGGTGAGCATGGTTGAACTGATCCGAGAGCCGTATCTGGTGCTCCATCAAGAAACATCAGGGTTCAAAGACGTCTATGGCGGCGCCGGCGGAACCGTCGTCGTCGAGTGTTTGAAAATCGTTCCGAAAGACACGACCTCGAAATCGGTGATCATCTTTTCGCATCCGATCGGCTCTGGCGCATTCTTGCCTTTGGTCTCGGCCCTGGCGCTTGCCGGTCATCATGTGATCTATTGCAATCCACGCTATCGCGGCAATGACACCGCGCTGATCATGGAAAAATGTGTTGCCGACCTCGGCGCCTGTATCAAACATGCGCGCGAACGACTCGGCTATGAAACTGTGATCCTCGGCGGCTGGTCGGGCGGGGGGTCTTTGTCGCTCTTCTATCAGGACCAGGCCGAAACCCCGACTATTACGCACACGCCGGCGGGTGACGCTTATGACCTGGCCGCGCAAAACCTGCCGCCGGTGCAAGGCATCATGCTGCTCGCCGCGCATATTAGCCGGGCAATGACACTGACCGAATGGATTGACCCGTCCGTCACGGACGAAACCCGCCCGTTTGAGCGCGATCCGGAGCTGAATATTTACGATCCCGCCAATCCGAACCAAGCGCCCTATAGTGAAGACTACGCCAGCCGCTTCCGCGCCGCGCAAGTCGCCCGCAACCGGCGCATCACGGATTGGGTCAAAGAGACGCTGGAAGGGCTGCGCAAAGCCGGTGAAGTGAACGCCGAGCGCGCCTTTACCGTTCAGGGCACCATGGCCGATCTGCGCTGGACCGACCCGAGCCAAGATCCGTCCGACCGTCGGCCCTATGAATGCTATCTCGGCGAGCCCAAGATCGCCAATGATGGCCCGGTCGGCCTGGCCCGCTTTTCGACCCTGCGCTCTTGGCTCAGCCAATGGGGCTATGACACGACCAATGCGACCGGGCTCGGCAATGCAGCGCGGATCACTTGCCCGGTTCTGGTCATCAACAATACCGCTGACCTCGCCTGCACGCCGAGCCATGCGCGACGCCTGTTCGACGCCGTTGGCCATGACGATAAAGAGCATCATGACGTTAAAGATGCCGACCATTAATATATCGAGCGGCCAGATCTGTTGCCGGTGGCGGTGCGGATTTGTTCCGACTGGATGGCGCGGAAGGGATTCTAGCGCTCCACCAAAAACAGCCTCATCCTGAGCGAAGTCGAAGGACGAGCCTAGGCCCTCGGGACAACAGATCCGGCCCCCGCCCTTCGACTGCGCTCAGGGTGAGAGCCTCCTTTGGTAAGAATTCTGTTGGCCTTCGGGCCGCGCTGAACTAGCGTCTGACGCATGAATGAAGCCCAGACCCTTGCCAAACATATAGACGCCGCCGAGCGCGTGGTGATCTTTACCGGCGCTGGCATTTCAACCGAAAGCGGGATCCCGGATTTCCGCTCCCCCGGCGGGGTCTGGTCGAAAATGCAGCCCATCTATTTTCAGGATTTCGTCTCAGATCGCGAGGCGCGCCGTGAGGGTTGGCGCCGGGTGTTTGAGCGCACCGCGGGCTTGGACTGGGGCGAGCCCGAATGCCGGCCATCACGCCATCGCCAAACTGGTCGAGATGGGCAAAGTGACCAGCGTCGTCACGCAAAATGTCGACAATCTGCATCAAGATGGCGGCGTCCCCGGATGACAAGGTCATCGAAGTTCACGGCAATGCCTCTTACGCCAAATGCCTCAATTGCGGCAAACGCCACGAATATGAGACCCTGCGCCCGCGCTGGGAAGCGGATGAGGACATTAGCTGCGATTTTTGCGGCGGCATCGTCAAATCCGCAACCATCTCGTTCGGCCAAGCCATGCCCGAGGACAAAATGATGTTTGCCGAGAGCGAGGCGCTGTCCTGTGATCTTATGATCGCGCTCGGTTCGTCTTTGGTGGTCTATCCGGCCGCGAATATCCCGCTCATCGCCAAACAGAATGGCGCCAGATATATTATTATCAATCGCGAAGAGACTGAGCATGATGTCTATGCCGATCTGGTCATCCATAGCGAGATCGGGCCGCTTTTGCGCGAGACGATGAGCGAACTTGGCATGCCACTCGGATGAGCGAGGCTTGGATCAAAGCCTTGAGCTTCGCCGCGCTGCCGGGCGCCGCTAAAGTGCGGTTCGAACGCCAAAAGCTGATCGAAGATGGCACACCGACCACGCGCTATTCACTCCGCTCAGAAACAGGGACGGGCCAACGGATTGGAGATGATCGCGATTATGATCTGCTCAAAGCTGCAATGGGCCCACTCGAAAAACTGAGTGAGACGTTCGATCACGATGATTTTATCCTAGAATTAGACCTGAAGAACAGGGTCTTACAAAGACTGGCATAAGGTTAAAAATTCTTAATAATTACAAGTCTCTGCTGACAGCGCCGTCAGAGGTCTTCCCAATTTCCAGCTTTTATGCTTCTTGCGCGTTTCTTGCACTGCACAACGCCTCTTTACCCAAGGGCATGTCGTGCCCATATATGCATAGCAGGCGCGGCCTGCCACGTAGATTTTCGATAGGAGGGGCGAGCTTTGCTGGTCAATATGTTGAAAGGTAAATTGCACGCGGCGACCGTGACGCAGTGCGACGTCTATTATGAGGGATCGGTCTCAATTGACCAGGATCTGCTCGACGCCGCAGGTATCCTGCCACATGAGCGTGTCGATATCTGGAACATCACCAATGGCGAGCGCATCTCCACTTATGCGATTGAAGCTCCGCGCGGTTCGCGCACGATCGGTATCAATGGCGGTGCAGCCCGCAAATTCGCCCTCGGCGACCGCGTCGTGATCGCCGCCTTTGTCCAAATGGAAGCTGAACTCGCCCGTCAGCATAAGCCGCAAGTGGCTTTGATGGACGAGCATAATGAGATCAAAACGCCGAGCGCCGCTTACTGAGCCGCGCCCACGTTTTGAGTGTAGAGTTGTAGATTGCGAAAGCCCGCCTATTTGGCGGGTTTTCTCTTATTCGAAGCGGCTCAATCGGGCTTACGCAACTCAAACGTGACATTCACGGTCACCGAATACCCAACCTCTCCGCTGGCGACCGGCGTTGAGCGATCCATCGACCGGGCCTCTGCCATCATCGCCATCGGTTGCGGGCTGTAGCCGCCGCTTTCAGAAATCGTGACCACACGGGCTACCTCATATCCCGAGGCTGCTGCGTAAAGTTCGGCTCTTGCGATCGCTTCTTTCATGGCGATGTCGCGCGCCGCGTTTTTTGCCACCCGGTCATCTTCGAGCGCGAAACGCAGGCCGCTAAAAGTGTTGCCGCCTGCGCCCACTAAAGCGTCCATGGTTTCGCCCAGCGACTCTAAATCACGGACCCGTACCGTCAGCTGATTAGACGCTTGGTAGCCGGTCAGGCGCGGAGGCTGCCCCGATTGCCGATTGGAATAATCATACTGAGGCTGCAGCGAAAAGTTTGAGGTCTGCATATCGGACCGATCAACATTCGCAGCGGCGAGCGCGTCGAACACCCCGTTCATCGCCGTCGCATTTGCCGACATCGCGGCTTGCGCTGTTTCACCTTGTGTTTGCACACCCGTGTTCAAGAAGGCGATATCCGGTTCCCGCTGGACCGAGCCTTCGGCCGAGATGCTAAGCGTCGTTTCCGGTTGGATCGAGTTTGGATGAGTTGTTTCAAGCGGATCGGCGTTTGGTGTCACGGTTGGCGCCGGGGCCGTTTCTGACGAGGTTGAGGTCGGCGATGTCGAAGCCGGGGCGACAGATTGTTCCCCGCTACCACACGCGGCCAGGACCAAAAGCGACGCCGCCGACAGCCCGAGCCAAAGTGCTGGTTTTGATTGGATTTTCATATCGGGTTCCCCGTGCTTCAAAAAACTTGCAGTCTCTATTGAATTGCGCCATTGCGGCGAGATCAAGTCTGGCGTTTTATGCGCCCGTTCATCTTGAGCAAGGGCCTGTAGCTCAGTTGGTTAGAGCGGACCGCTCATAACGGTCTGGTCGGGGGTTCAAGTCCCTCCGGGCCCACCAACTCTCATTTCCTCAGCAGTGAGCTCAATCCGGGCGGGCAAAATGCTTTGAGAGCTTCAGACCCTGACCCTGATAATTGCTGGTTTTACCACCATAGAGCGCTTTCGGTTTGGAGGCCATCGGCTCATAGACCAGTTTGGCAACAGGCTGGCCATGCTCAAGCACAAAAGGCACATCGCGTGAGCGCACCTCAAGCACGGCGCGGCTGCCACCTTCATTAGTCCCAAAACCGGGATCGAAAAAGCCCGCATAATGCGCACGGAATTCGCCAAGCTCTGGTGCGATCGGCGCCATCTCTGCCGCTTTTCCTGGCGCAACTTTTACGGTTTCGCGGCTGGCAAGGATGTAAAACTCTTCTGGGTCGAGGATAAGGCGACCTCCGCGCGCGTAGAGCGGCTCCCAAAACTCATGAACGTCGTGTTTTCCGATTGCGCGCAGATCGATCAGACCGCCATGCCGCTTGGCGCGCCACCCAACTGGCATGCGATCTGGCTTTTCGAGATCTATGGAGACCGTTTTTTCCGTCGTCTCAACACCGCGACCGCGCCTTAAACGTAATTGCGCCAAACGATCCCCCGGCCGAACGAGAATTGGAAAAGTACGTGGACTGATTTCGAGCCAAAGCGGACCCGAATAACCGGTCGGCACTTCATCGAAGGCTTTCGAGCGGTTCGTCACAACCCGCGTGAAAACATCGATCCGACCCGTGGAGCTTTTCGGATTGGCGCGCCCTGAAATGCCCGCGGGCAACCGCAAGCTCTCTTGCAAAGGCACGAGATAAACACATCCGGTTTCGAGCACGGCCCCTTGCGGCGTCAGCTCAATGCGATGCAGTTCCGTACCGGGCTCTTGCAGCACATCCGCAACACTTCGCGCCCCGCCTGGCAGAAAGCTCGCGCGGATACGATAGGCATCAAAGGCCAGGCGTAAGTCCAAGCTCGCTGGCTGAATTTGGTCATTATCCAACGCGCTTTGAGACTTGATCGAGCCGTCTTCGAACAACTCGCTCAGCGCACGGTCTGCTAAAACGCCCGGTTTTCCTTCAGCCATGGCTTGATCCCTTCACTCGCTAAGGCTTATGACGATGCGCTTCGAATGCAAAGGATTTCGCGATGACGAAACGCAGTGATGAATGGGCTTTGGCGACCAAACTGGTGCGCGAAGGAACCATGCGCTCGTCCTTTGGGGAAACCTCTGAGGCGATGTTCTTAACGTCGGGCTACGCCTATGACAGCGCCGAGCAGGCGGCCGCGCGCATGGCGGGCGACGAAGAAGGCTATGTTTATTCGCGCTATGGCAATCCGACCAATCAAATGCTGGCGGAACGATTGGCGGCGCTCGAAGGCGCAGAAACCTGCCGAGTCACATCATCCGGCATGGGCGCCATCTCAACCGCGATGATCGCGCCATGCAGCGTCGGTGATCGCGTCGTCGCGGCAAGCGCCCTGTTCGGATCGTGTCGGCATATCTGTTCGACCATTCTGCCGCGCTATGGGGTCGAAACCGAATTTGTGAACGGCAGCGATCTCGATGCATGGAAGCAGGCGCTTTCCAAACCGACACGTCTTGTCTTGATCGAAAGCCCTTCGAATCCATTGCTGGAGGCCGTCGACATCGCCGCAGTGGCGGAACTCGCACATGCCGCTGGCGCGCTCCTGGTCGTCGACAATGTGTTCGCGTCGCCAATCTTACAAAAACCATTAGAGCTTGGCGCTGATATCGCGGTTTATTCCGCGACCAAGCATATGGATGGCCAGGGCCGTGTTCTGCTCGGGGCCATCCTCGGCCAGAGCGAATTTGTAGAAGAGTATATCGACCCGTGGCTACGTCACACCGGACCTGCCGCTTCGCCCTTTAATGCGTGGGTGGTGCTAAAGGGATTGGAGACATTGGATTTGCGTGTACGGCAAGCCTGCGCGAATGCGGCGCGCGTGGCCGATGCCATCGCCGCGCATCCAAACGTCCAAGCCGTGCGGTATCCTGGCCACAAAGACCATCCCCAATATGAGATTCACCAAAAGCAAATGTCGCTCGGCGGCACATTAGTGGCGTTCTCAGTGAAAGGGGCGCGCGCGGAAGCCTTCAAAGTGCTCAACAGTTTGAATTTAGTCGATATTTCGAACAATCTCGGCGACACCAAATCCTTAGCCTGTCACCCCTGCTCGACAACGCATCGCGCGTTGAACGAAGCGGAGCAAGCCGAAATGGGATTGGATGAGAGCTGGATCCGTCTCTCTGTCGGATTAGAAGACGCTGGCGATATTGAGAGTGACCTGACCCAAGCGCTTAGTGCGCTTTAAACGAGACTTTATCGCTGCAGGCATCACAGGTCTCGACCGCCGGGTTCTGGTCGAGCCGGTGAAGGCTGATATCGGCGCCGCACGAGACGCAAATTCCGTAGGTTCCAGAGGAGAGCCGTAACAATGCGCGTTCGATTGACGCGAGAGTCTCGGTTCCGTTGCACCCGGTTATGGTGTGGTCGGGTTTATGAGTTTCGGCGTCCGCAGAACGAAGTGTAAGGTCACGTTCTTCACGTGGCTTTATCCCCCGCGCGTCGGCCAAACCTCCCATTGGAGGGTCTAGCGGCGTCTTCATGACATATATCCTGTGGACTCTTTAAGTGCTTGGCAAGTCTAGCAGGGCAAAAGAGTTGTACTACATATCGATAATCGGAAGATTCGGCCGGGGAGCTAACGTATGAGCGAAGAATTACCGCTGCGTATGAGCGGGGTAAGTAAATGGTTTGGAAGCTTCCAAGCGGTTCGCAATCTCGATTTTGCCGTTCCCAAAGGCTCAATCGTCGGATTTCTCGGGCCAAATGGCGCTGGGAAATCGACCAGCTTGCGGATGGCCCTCGGCGTTTTATCTCCGGACCGCGGTGAAGTCAGCTTGCTGGGCGCACCTCCGAATCTTGAATCGCTCAAGCGTGTCGGATTCTTGCCTGAAGAGCGCGGGCTCTACAAAAAGATGAGTCCTCGACAGATCATTACGTATTTTGCGCGCTTGAAAGGCATGACCAGCAAGGATGCCAAAGCGCGGGCCGATGAATTGCTCGATATGATGGGGCTTGGCGACTTCGCCCGCAGCCGAGTGACGAAACTCTCGAAGGGCATGGCCCAAAAAGTACAGATCCTGTCAGCGCTGGCTCATCAGCCTGACTTCCTCATTCTCGACGAACCCTTTTCGGGCCTTGATCCCGTCAATCAGCAAGCGCTGGAGGACTTGATTATTGAAGAGCACAAACGGGGCGCAACGATCGTTTTCTCGACTCATGTGATGGAACACGCTGAGCGGCTTTGCGAGAAAATCGTAATGATGGCACGCGGTCGAAAGGTTTTTGACGGCACGCTGGACGAAGCCTTTGCAGCCTTGGGGCGCGCGGTCTATATCGGCGTAGCCGATGGATTTGACCTCAGCGCCGCACTCTCAACGAAAGGGTTCGAAGCGAACTTGGATGGGGATCATTATCGGGTGGGGCTCAAGCAGAATCAATCTTCGCAAGACGCCTTGCGCGCAACGCTCGATCTGGGGGCCCCGATCACGAGCTTCACGCCGCAAGAGGCGCGCTTGCGCGATGTCTTCGTCTCCCTCGTGAGCGAGGCCGAGGCGCAAGATCTAACCGATACATTAGCAGCAGACGCTGCCGCTCAAGCGAAGGATGCCGCATGATCCGCTCGACTTATCTCGTGACCCGCCGCGATTATCTCGGCTATGTCTCAGCCTGGGGTTTCTGGCTCGGCTTATTATTCACACCAGTGATTCTGGCGGTGTTTATCCTCGCCCCAACCTTTGCTCAAAACGCGCAACCAACCCGCTATTTTACGATCATCGAACAAGGCACCGAGTTTACAGATGCGTTGCGTGCAGAGCTCTCTGACTCCGATAGTGTTATGGCGCGCGCGGTGCTCGACCCGATGGCGGCGATTGAAGATCGCGAAAGCGAGAAACTCAAAGCCTTTGATGAGGCCTTGGAGAGTGGCGCTACGGTGACCGAAGCGTTCGAAGCGGCCGGCGGCAATCCTACCATGTTGCCGCGCCAAGACTTTGTTGAGGTCGATCCTCCCGTGCGCACGAATGCCGAGCTGGCGCCATACTTAGCGGGCGAGCAATTGGTCGACACGCCTGAGGGCCCACAACCGCTATTCGCTGCCTTCTATGTGAATGAAACGACCGGCGAGATCGAGTATTGGTCGGAGAATCTTCAAGCCCAAGGCCTGATGAGCGCAGCTCAACAAGCCGAAAGTGACCTTCAACTCGACCGGGCACTGGCGCAAGTCAATGTCAGCCGCGATGTGCTCACGCAAGCCCGCGCGGCGCGGCGCGATGTCACCCAACAAAGGCTGCGAACCGGTGAAGACGCGGATGTCGGCACCGAGGTAACTCAAGCTGACCAGGCCCCGTTTGTGGTCTCGATTATGATGGCGTTTTCGCTTTGGTTTCTGATTTTCTCAGTCATCAACTACCTGTTGATGGGGACGATCGAAGAACGCTCAAACAAGATATTTGATAGTCTTCTGACCTCCGTAAAACTGCCTCATATGTTGGCGGGTAAGCTGCTCGCAGTGCTGCTTTTGTCCTTCACGCTGGTCGGCTTTTGGGGGATTGGGTCTGGCTTGCTGACTTGGTTTGCGCGTGATGCCATTCCACCAGAAGCTGCAGACTTCCTAGGCGCAATCGCAACCGCGGCAGCAGATCCTGCCCTATTTGTCCCAGCGATTATCAGCTTCATTCTCGGCTATTTGATGTATGGGTCGCTCTTCCTGGCGCTCGGGTCATTGTGTGACACAATCCAAGAAGCGCAGACCTTGATGACGCCATTGATCGTGACCTTGATGGCGCCGCTCGCCATGTTGGCGTTCGCGATCCAGGATGCGGAGTCGGCCTTGATCGAGATTATGGCTTGGGTGCCGTTTTTCACGCCCTTCCTGCTCATCCTGCGTATGCCGACCGAACCACCTCTTTGGGAAGTGTTCGCGCAATTAGGTCTAATGGCCTTGACCACTTTCGTCATTCTGTATCTCGCCACGCGCGTTTATCGCGCCGGTGCGGTGCATGGCGCGGGTGTCAATGACGTCATGGCGTTCTTTGGTAAGCTGGTTCCAGGCAAGAAGACGGCGGCTTAAACCGCTTGTTCTTCAACCGATTCGAACCGATCGGCGCGGGCCAGCTGCGGGAACAATTTGATCCATAAGAGGCCTACGCCGATCGCCACCGCGCCGCCAAACAGGACAGCGCCGACGGGTCCTAAAAGACGTGCCGCCACGCCGCTTTGAAAATCACCCAGCTCGTTCGAGGCCGAAATGAAGATAAAAGAGACCGATGTGACGCGCCCCTTCATCTCATCTGGCGTGGCAAGTTGGATCAGGGATGCGCGGACATAAACAGAGATTTCATCCGCCGCGCCTGTGACCACAAGCGCCGCAAAACTCAGCCAAAACACGGTGGAGAATCCGAACACCAAAGTCGCGGCCCCGAAGATCCCGACCGCCCAAAACATCCACGCACCAACGCGTCGCTCAAGGGGGCGACGGGCGAGGAGAAACGCCACAGTGAGCGCGCCAATCGCAGGCGCGGCCGCTAAGAAGCCAAGGCCAGCTTCCCCAACCTGCAAAACGTCTCGCGCAAAGACAGGTAAGAGCGCCACGACCCCCCCGAAAAAGACGACAAAGAGATCGAGCGAAATCGCGCCCAAAACGATCTTATTGCGTCCAATGTAGCGCAGCCCTTCAAACACCATGTCGAGCCCGCGGGCATTGTTGAGTTTCTCATGCACCGGTGTCTTTGCAGTCGCGATCGCGACAATGGCAAAACCGATCAAGAAGAATGCGGTGCTATAGACAAGACTGAGTCCGCCTGCCGCCAAAAGCAGCCCGCCCAAGGCCGGCCCTGCAATCTTTGCGGTTTGAAAACCCAGTGAGTTGAACGCGATCGCGGTTGGTAACTCCGATCTCGGCACCAATTGAGGATAGAGGGCGCTGGCGGCAGCGGGTGTAAAAGCATTCACGACACCCAAAAGTGCCGCAACTGAGAAGATCAACGGTAAGGCTTGGCTTGCTGGAAGCGCGAGGGTCGAGAGGAGGCCCACGGTTCCAATCAACCGAACGAGATTGCTGACCACCAATATGAATTTGCGATTCAACCGATCGGCAGCTTGTCCGCCAACCAATGACAAAAGCAAAACGGGTAAAAACTGCACCAGACCGACAAGCCCGAGCATAAAGGCGGCTTCATTGATGCTGAGTCCCATCCCGCCGGATTCGACGGGGTCTCTCGCCAAATCATAGACCTGCCATCCAATGGCGACGAACTGCATTTGACGCGCAGCCGCCACCGAAACGCGCATCAGCCAGAACTGCAAATAGGCGCGATGCCGAAAGATTTGAAAGGAAGGTGCGAGCGCCATGCGCGCGTCCTAATCCCTTGCCTCAACTTCGCAATGAGATTTTTTGTCAATGTCGCTTGACATGACAAGCATCCTTGACTAATTGACAAGCACACTTGACAAAAGAGGCACACATGTCCCTTCCGTTTCCTCCCCTTCCCACCGCCTTGCTGATCATTGTGATCAGCTTGGTGGTTCAGCTCGGGTTCGCTGTTGGCTTTTTTGGGCCGGCTTGGCTCAGCCCGGTTCTCACCCTTCCTGCTCTCGGGGCGATCGCATGGCTTTGGCGACGCGCTGAAAAGGAAAAGCAGACGTCGCAGGCTTTCACGCAGCTCGTCATTTAAATTCACGTCGGAGTTTTTTAATGACCCAACAAACCTTCAAATCCGCCAAGCGCCGATATCAGCGCGTATTCTGGCCATTAATGTTCGTCTATACACTGATTGTGGTCGGCGGGTCTTTCGGGCTGGCTTTTCTAGAAACGGAACCCGTGTGGTTGCAGGCGACACTCGCAATTGCCTGCGCGGCGCCTGTGATCGCCACCTTATTGGTGATGATGCGCTATACGGAAGAGACGGACGAATATCGTCGACTGGTGCAGCTTAAGGGCTTTGCCTGGGGCGGGATCGTCACAACCAGCCTCATCTTTATAATCGGGTTTCTGCAGCTCTTTGATGTGGTTGGGCGTTTCGAAGTCTTCTGGTTCGGTCCACTTTTCTTCTTTGCCTACGGAATCTCCACACACTTAATTGGTGGGAGACAATGCTGATGAAGAACATTATCCGGGCGCTCCGTACTGAGAGAGGTTGGAGCCAAGCCGCGCTTGCCGACCAACTCGGTGTCTCTCGTCAGTCCGTCAACGCCATCGAAACCGGCAAGTACGACCCTTCCCTGCCATTGGCCTTTGCCATTGCACGCCTTTTCGAAAAATCGATTGAAGAGATTTTCGACGATGAAACGGAGGCACGTTTGGCGGCCGAATAAAGGTCACTCAAAACCAAGAGGGGCGCGGACCTTTCGGCTCGCACCCCGTTTTGGTTTCATTCGTGTCGCTTCGATCAATTCCGCTAAGTCTCAACCTTAGCGCCTCAATTGAAACCTGAAACTTCCCGTTCTGCTTGCGCAGTTTTGTTAAGTCCCACCATCCAGATCCCGGTTACCCGTGTTCTTTCTGGTCTGCGTTTCGGCTCGTGCCCCGTTCGCAGATATGGCCCTGTTTCACCCCTCTAGTTGAGGCTCGACAGACGTCGCGTTGCCTTTCCCTTCATCTCCGCTGGCTCCTTTGCGTCCCTCATTTCTGAGGTTTGCTCTTGAGCCCGCTTCGTCCGGGCGCGCCGTTCTTCCTGCAACGTTTTCCGGTGGCTTCCCGGTCCTCGCTGCCGACGTCTGTAGAATGACTCAGATCGAAAAAGAGTCGATAGCCTAATGAGGAGAATCATCCGGAATCGGCGCATTATTCCACAGAAACGCAGATTCTGTGGACAAATTAATCATTTCGTTCTGGAAACGAGCTTGACCTGTTCGGAGACTGGCCTGCCTTAAGCGCGATGTATCATTCTCGCATTAGATGTCCAGCAGCGATTGAAGCGATCTGGCTTATTCTGCTTCTTCGAGAAATTCGATCCCGACATCGGTACGCGTTCGCCAGCGCATAACCGCCCGGCGCTTAATTCCATAGCGAGCAATGTTGACGATCATCCCGTCGAGCAGGCTGTCGCCATTCTCAAACCGTAAACGTGTCCCATCGGCGGACAAATCCAGAGCGACGCCTTTCTTCAAGAACCGTCCATTGTTCGAAATAGCGACAGCATCCGCATAGATGTCTTGCCGCTCAGAGCGGCGGCGTTCCACCACTTCTGGCTCTAAAACCTCGATTTCATCGGCTTTTTTGCGTCGAAACAGTCCAAACACGCCCGTGACTCCGTTGCTACTATTCCCGCACGAAGCAAGACGCGTACCAATTCACTCGCGTTCTAGGAGAAATGTATTCGGATTAACGGTTCGATAGAAGCAAGATGTACGCCCGGTATGACAAGCCCCGCCAGTCTGGTTCACTTTGATCAAAACAGCATCCTGGTCACAATCTATCTGCACGGAAACGACGTCTTGCGTGTGACCGGACGTTTCCCCTTTGACCCACAGTGCCTGACGGGAACGGCTCCAATATGTGGCGCGACCCGTTTTGAGTGTGGCCTCCAGCGCCTCAGCGTTCATCCAGGCCAGCATCAGCACTTCATGTGTCTCCGCGTCTTGCGCAATTGCCGTTACCAAACCGTCGACGTTGAACTTCGGGCGAAGTTCGAGTGATTCATCTTGTTCAGTCCCAGTCAGCGGCGGCTCAAATGACATTTTGGTCTCGCAGTTCAGCTTGATCTTGGGCGCTGTAGCCCAAGACATCTAGAATTGCACCCGTATCTTGCCCGAGAGACGGCCCCGCGGTGCGAATTTCGCCGGGCGTCGTGCTCAGTTTCGGGACGACCCCTTGCATGGGCACATCGCTTCCAATCATCGGGGAAAAAACGTTCAGAATGGCGCGACGCGCTTGCATGTGCGCATCAGCGAGCATCTCCTTGGCGGTGTTGACGGGCCCACACGGGATTGCATGTGCTTCACACAGACGCAAAACGTCCGCCATTGAATGACCGCGGGTCCAAACGGAAATCATTTCGTCGAGCTCAAGCTGGTTTTCACCTCGCGCATCATGCGTAGCGTAGCGAGGGTCTTGCGCCCAATCGGTCCCGATCATTTTGGCAAGCCGTTCAAACAACGTGTCCTGATTGGCGCCGATAATCACCATCCCATCCGAGCAGGGATAAGCCCCAGATGGCGCGATGCGGGGTAGAATCCCGCCGGTCCGCTGTCGCGTATGCCCAGCCAGCGCATATTCAGGAATAAGGCTCTCCATAAACGCCATCACGCTCTCATAAATGGCTGCGTCAACGATTTGGCCGCGCCCAGACTTTTCCCGATGAAACAATGCCATCATGGTGCCGAGTGCGGCGAAGGTGCCGGTCATCGTGTCGCCGAGACTAACCCCGGCACGAGATGGGGGGCGATCTGGTTCACCGATAAGATGACGCAATCCGCCTTTTGCCTCTCCAACGGCCGCATATCCTGGCTTATGGCTTTCCGGCCCGGTCTGGCCGTATCCAGAGACCCGCGTGATCACAAGTCGCGGATTGATTTGGTGGAGCACATCGGGACCCAAGCCCCACTTCTCCAGCGTGCCTGGTCGAAAGTTCTCGACTAAGACATCCGCTGTACTGACCAAGCGCTTCAGGATCTCCTGTCCTTTCAAGAGGCGAAGATTCAAGGTCACGGACTTCTTATTCCGCGCTATGATCGCCCAGAACACACTCTCATCATTAACTTTCACCGCGCCCCAATCTCGGGCGGGATCAGGACGATCTGGCGCTTCAATCTTAATCACCTCGGCGCCAAAATCACCGAGCAATTGCCCGCAAAACGGACCGGCAATCAGCTGACCAAGTTCGAGCACGCGAACGCCAGCGAGCGGTGGTTGTACAATCGGATCTGTCATTCGTCCTCAATGCCCGCTAAATAGCGGCCATGACAAGACGTATTGATATTGTAGAAGTCGGCCCACGCGATGGATTACAAAATGATCCAGGCAATCTCAGCACGGATCAGAAACTCGAATTCATCTCGCGACTTGAAAGCTGTGGCGTAAAACGGATGGAATCCGGGTCATTTGTTTCTCCCAAAGCGGTCCCGAAAATGGCCGACAGCGGGGACGTCTTTCGTGGGCTAGATCGCCGACACGCCACCCGGCACATCGCGCTTGCCTTGAACGAAAAAGGGGTGCGCCGGGCCATTGATGCGGGTGCGGATGAGATCAATTTTGTCCTGGTCGCCGGCGAAGGGTTTGGAGAACGGAATCAACGCATGTCCCCGCAACAGAGCGCCGACATGCTCGCTCATTGCGCGCCTCTGGTGCACGAAGCGGAAGTGCCGCTCTCCGCGACAATCTCAGTCGCTTTTGGCGATCCATACTCAGGCGAAGTCGATCCGGGCATTGTTGCCAATCTCGCCGCACAAGCGCAACGCGCGGGCGTTGCGGAAGTTGGTCTCGGCGACACGATCGGGGTCGCGACGCCTTGGGACGTTCGTAATGTCGTTGAGCGAGTCCGCATGGAGGCACCAGACGTCTATTTGCGCCTTCACTTTCACGACACGCGGGGGGCCGGGCTCGCCAATGTCGCGGCGGCCGTCGAAGCCGGGATTGATGTTATTGATGCGAGCTGTGGCGGTATAGGCGGTTGCCCTTTCGCGCCCGCAGCGACAGGCAATGTCGCGACCGAAGATGTCGTCTATATGCTCGAGCGCGCGGGTTTCGAAACCGGGCTTAATCTCGAAAAACTCATAGAAACCGCGAAATGGCTCGAAACCGTTCTCGGCCATCCCGTCAGCTCAAGTCTTAGCAAGGCGGGCGGTTTTCCCGGCTAGTAAGGCCGATCTCCATTGACGGTCGCCCGGCGCATATGACGACGCTGCCCAGGATAGTCGTTCAAAGCGTAATGCCAACAACAGCGATTGTCCCAAAACGCCACCGCACCTGCGCTCCAGCGAAACCGACAGGTGAAGCGTTCATCACGCGAATGGTCGAATAAGAAGTTCAAGAGCGGGCGACTTTCGCGTTTGGTCATTCCGGCGAACCGTAAAGTGAAAGCGGGGTTGATATACAAACCCTTCCGTCCTGTTTCAGGATGCGTACGGACAACCGGGTGCTCAAATTCTGGGGCGTCCGTTGCCGTCTCTGACTGCATCGACTGGCGCGCCTGCGCGGATTGGCCTTTAGCACTGTATTCACGGCTGGCGGAGTGAATGGCGCGGAGCCCGCTCAGCATCTCTTTCATTCCATCCGATAATGCGTCATAGGCAGCGATCTGATTGGCAAACAGTGTGTCGCCGCCATAGGCTGGGATTTCGACGCCATAAAGGATCGAACCAAGCGCGGGCTCTTCGAGGAACGACATATCCGAATGCCAACCTCCCCCAAAGTTGAGCTTGTCTTCTGGCTCCTTGATGATTTCCAGCAATTCCGGATGCCCCGCCATACCCTTCACGTAAGGGTGCACATTCAGGGTCCCGAACCGCCTCGCAAAACGTTTCTGAGCCTCGGGCGTTAAGCCCGTCTGTTCACGAAAGAAAATGACGTGATGGTCTAAGAAGGCTTTATGGATCTCATCGAACTGAGCGTTTGAGAGGTCGCCAGAGAGGTCTACACCGGAAATTTCCGCGCCTAATGCCCCTGCAACCGGAATGATATCGAGCGTAGCTGCCATGCTGGGCAGTCTACGCTCGATCTCGTTAGAGTCTATCTATTCCGCCGCGTCGGTTGGGAACAGGCGCTCGTAAAGATAGGTAAACTCAAGCGCGGTCCGCTTCGCCCGGGCTTTTTGGTTCGCCGCCGCTGAATGCCCGCCATCAATATTCTCATAATAGAGGAATGGCTTATCGGCCTCTTCGAACAGTTTCGCCATCTTGCGCGCGTGAGCGGGATGGACGCGATCATCCTTGGTGGAGGTCACAAAGAACGGCGTTGGGTAATCCGCGGTCGCATCGAAATTGTGATACGGTGAGATGGTCTCGAGGAAAGCGCGTTCTTCCGCCACTTCTGGGTCCCCATATTCATCCACCCAAGAGGCACCTGCCAGCAACAGGTGATAGCGCAGCATATCGAGCAGCGGCACCTGGATAACAACAGCGTCCCAAAGATCCGGGCGCTGAGTCATAGCGACACCCATGAGCAGGCCCCCATTCGATCCCCCCATGATTCCGAGATGGTCGGACTTCGTAATGCCTTTTGCGATCAGATCTTCGCCAACCGCAATGAAGTCATCAAAAATGCGCTGGCGCTCTGTTTTGAGACCGGCTTGGTGCCAGGCCGGACCAAACTCACCGCCACCGCGAATATTGGCGAGCACATACGCTCCGCCACGCTCCAACCACATCCGTCCAATACCGCCGCTATAGCTCGGCCGCATAGACACTTCGAACCCGCCATAGGCATAAAGCAAAGTTGGGGTTGAGCCATCAAGTGTGATGTCCTCGCGATGGACGACGAAGTACGGAATTTTGGTACCGTCGGCAGAAGTTGCCTCCATTTGCTGAACCATCAGCCCATCCGCTGCGAACTTTGCGGGCAGGGATTTCAGGTCCGACGTAGAATTGGTCTCGGCGTCATACGTGAGCAAGCTATCCGGGCTGAGGAAGCCCTCATAATTGACGAAGACCGTGTCTTCATCCTCATCAGCAAAAGCGATCCCGGCTTGGCCGGTGCCCGGAAGGGACACATCCGTGGTGGTCCAACCTGCATCCTCGCTAAACTCCAGGCGCAGAATTTTACCGGCGACATTATCATTGATCGACAAGAGCGCAGCGTCTTTGGAAACAGCGACACCATTAACCGCCTGACGCGCGTTCGCCCGGAACACCAGATCGACCGGCGGCAGCGCTTTGGTGGTCAGAAACGCCTCAAGGTTGAAAGCTAAAAGGTCGCCTGTTTGGAAGGTTTCATCGCCAACGACCCAATCCTCTTGAAGCGTCACAAACTGCCACCCTTTATACTCCCCGCCGAGCGAGGACTTTTGGGGAATTGGGAACGCAAAAGGTTCACCGTCATTCAGGAGCCAGTAAGTGGACGTGAAGAATGTGTCGGACTCAACCGCCCCATAAATCATGGTGCCATCATCGAGCTCTGACGACCAAGGCCAAACACCGACATCGGTTTTTTGGCCAGCATAAAGTTCGACTGCGTCTTCCAGCGCTTCTCCGCGTTTCCAGAGACGCACAGAGGAAGGATATCCTGACTCTGTCAGCGTGCTGCCGTCGCCGCCCCAATCGGTTCCGACCAGGACTGTGTCGTGATCGATCCACGCCAGGCCTTGCTTGGCTTCAAAGGTCTCAAAACCGCCTTCAACAAACGATTTTGTATCGAGATCAAACTCTCGATTGATCACGGCATCTTTGCCGCCATCGGACAGGCTGACAAAGCAGAGAGTCTTTTCAGATCCATCGGGCTTGAAGCAATTTGAGCCTTTGAAGACCCAATTTTTGTCTTCATCCGCTGCCAATTGATCGAAATCCAAAACCGTTTCCCATTCAGGGCTATCGGTTTTGTAGCTTTCTAGCGTGGTGCGTCGCCAGACGCCGCGGACATTGTTTTCGTCTTGCCAGAAATTATAGACCAAGCCGTCGCGAACCCGGCCATAGGGAATCCGGTCATTCGACGTCGCGAGATCCAGCGCCTTGGCATAGTTATCCTCGAAAACGGGATGAGCTTGTATGGTCGCAAGTGAGCGCTCGTTTTGAGCGTTGACCCAGTCAAGCGCGGCTTCGCCCTCCACTTCTTCCATCCAGATCAACGGATCTTCCGCGACCGTTTCCGCCACCGTTTCGACGGCGACTTCTGGTTCAGCTTCCACGAGCGTCTCCGTTTCAACTTCTGTCGTTAAGGTGGGGTCTTCGGTGGCCGTGACACAAGCGGTCGCAAGGACACTCGCTGCCACAGCGCTAAGAGCAAAACGCATCTTATTCCTCCATGTTTCGAGGAAGGGTTTAGCGCGCGAGCGGGTCGCAACAAGTCAAATTTTCGATGGGTGCGGCATTTAGCCAGAAGATTTTCCGGTCGACTGGCGAACGATCAACTCAAAGTCAAAAAGCTCTTCAATGCCTTCGCCGTCATCTGAGTTCATCAAGCGCTCAGCAGCCCGCCGGCCCATTTCAACGACAGGCTGACGGATCGTGGTCAAAGGCGGCCAAACGGCTGAAGCCAACCGGGTATCGTCATAGCCCGCTATCGAGATTTGGCTCGGCACCTGAAGACCCGCTGCCATTACCGCGGTCATCGCGCCAACGGCCATGTCATCATTCGCGGCAAAGATCGCCGTGGGTTTCGGGTCAGCGGCAATCAAAGCCCCTGCGGCCTCGAGACCTGAGCGCAGCGAATAATCACCTTCCGCAATCAAATTTGGCGAAACTTTCAAGCCAGCTTCGTGCATCGCGTCGAGATAGCCTTCATGCCGCCCTGTCGAAGCGTTGTGACCAGCCGGTCCAGCAATAAAAGCAATTCGCGAGTGTCCGAGCTCAACCAAATGACGGACCATCTCCATGGCTGCGAGCCGGTCATCAAGGCGCATGACGGGCGTATTCTCGGGTTGGCGCGCCGGCGATAAGCTCGCATACGCAGTACCATTATCTTTGAGCAAAGCCAGAATGTCGGGGTCATCGCAAAGCGGCGGTGTCAGGACCACACCATCCGCGCGAGACGTCATCAAGAAACTCTGCAGGCGATCCAAAAAATCAGGGGCGTTGCGATCGACCGGTTCAGGTAAAAGGAAATATCCATTCGCTCGGCAAGCCTCATAGATGCCTGTGTTCACGGCGGTGATATATTCCGGCACCGGGTTGTCATGCAAATGCGCGATAAGGAAAGATCGCGAGCCAGCGAGACTTCTCGCCGCGGGGTTCGGTCGATAACCGAGTTCGCGTGCCGCCTTCATGACCAGCTCACGTTTGGCCGGGCGCACGTTTGGCTCGTTGTTCAAAACGCGAGAAACGGTTTTGGCAGAAACACCAGCTTTCTCGGCGACGTCATCAATAGTGATTGCGCGTGGGGGGCGACTTAGGCCCATATTTGATCTCCCAATCCTTTTGGTGTTCTGGCGCATTCTTCCTAGGAACGCAATCTGTCCGTGTGCAGTTCACTTTAGCACGCCTCTAGATGGCATTAGAACTGAAAGTATACAAATGGGGATGCTTCCAACGGGTAAAGAGCAAGCAAAATGCCTGAAAGCGCGCCAAGGCTCCCCCAATAAAGAATGGGTTGTCGCCAAAGGCTGATTTTCAACAGAGCTTTGAAAGCGCCCCGACCCAACAGTGCGTCTAAGGCAATGAGCGGTAGAACCATCCACACCCAGAGGCTCAGCATTTCACTTCCACCTTCACGTAAGCCTGTAAAAGCAGACCAAATCACGAGCGTGTCCGAAAAGCTTTCGGCGCGAAACGGCACCCAGGTAAACAGAACGAATATCTGAGTTACAATGAGACTGATGGTGAAGCCTAGCGCCCGTTTGCTTTTGAAAAAAGCGCGGTGAAACGCGAGCGCAGTTCCGTGCAAAGCGCCCCAAGCGACAAAGGTCCATGCTGCGCCATGCCACAAGCCACCCAACACCATCGTCGCCATCAAATTGCGATAGGTCGTTAATTCGCCTGCGCGATTGCCGCCAAGGGGAATATACAAATAATCGCGCAACCAGCTCGACAGTGAGATGTGCCAGCGCCGCCAGAAATCATCAATCGAAGGACTCGAATACGGATAATCAAAATTCTTCGGGATATAAAAGCCAAACCAGCGTGCGACGCCAATCGCCATGAGGGAATAACCCGCGAAGTCAAAATAGATAAGACCAGCAAAAGCGAGGGTCGCTCCAATGAGCGCAAGGTTCGACCAAGCGGCAAGATCTGTATCGCCGAACACTTGAGCGTCGCCATAAATCGGATCGACAAATTGCGCGAGATTGTCAGCGATCCCAGCTTTGTAAGCAAAGCCAAGGATAAAAGCGCGCAAGCCTGCAAAAAAGAGCGCACCCGTTAGGGTTTTGGTCCGTTCCATTTGCGGGAAGAAGCTCGCTGCACGCACAATCGGACCGGCCACAAGCTGTGGGAAGAAGGCAATATAGAGGGCGACTCGCCGCAATCGGCGCTCTGGCGCAAGATCGCCGCGCGCCACATCGACAATGTACGAGATCGCTTGGAACACATAAAAACTGATCCCGACGGGCAGCAATATGTTCAGCGCCGTCCAGCCAGGATCGATCCCAACCGTCGCGAGCATGGTTCGGGCACTGTCGGCAAAAAAGCCAAAATACTTAAAGACGGCGATGACAGAAAGATTGGCTGAAATCCCGGCAATCAGTGCGTATCGCCGATACTTTTCACCTGGTGCGCGCGCGGCGGCGAAATTTGCCACCGCCCAACTGACGAGGATCACAAATCCAATGAGCCCGAGGAACCTCCAATCCCACCAACCATAGAACACGGCGCTGGCGAAGAGCAGCAGTCCCAACCGAGATTCTTTCCCGCGCAGCAGCCAATAAGCGCCAAATACGCTCGCGAGGAAAACGAAGAATATCGCATCGGTAAAAATCATCGTTCACACTCCAGAACCCCAGAAGCGATGATCTGATCGACCAACCAGGTATTATATATCGCGGTGCCGCTATCGAGGAGATGGCTTGGGTCGAACCAATGCTTACCGTTCAAGCGTTGCATGAGACCCGCATCATTAGGTGAAATGCAGACGCTGTCCGAGAGTTCTCCGGCACACAAGCCATCGACATATGCGCGCGCCTCAGGATCCAAAGCTGGTGGCTTATAGTAAGCGACCGTACGGACACCTTCAGCCTGCAAACGCTGGCGTTGCTGATACCGGAATGAGCGAACCCATTGGGGGCCATCAATTGCAGCTGCCTCGACACGCTCCAGCGCCAATGCGGGCTGCGTTTCGGCGCGAGGCTCTATTTGAGGGTCATAAGCGGGCACTGCGTTGACGATTTTCGTCGCCTCACCGCCACCAATGAGACCTATGTTCAACACGTTCAGCGCGGTGTGGAGACCAAGATAGGCACTGTCCAAAATGCAACCCTTAGCCCCTTCACAAGCGCCCCCGAGAATTCCGAAACTTGTCCAAGCGGTCGTGGTTAAATCAAATTGCTCAATCGCCCGTGCGTTGAACTTCGAATTGCCGAACATGTAAGCCGCGCGATGATCAAAGTCTTTGGCCACTTCAATAAAAACGACATCTGGGGTTCGAGCCGCGAGGGCCATAAATTGCGTGAGGTGCGCATCGCGTTCGAGGATTGAAGCTGCCTCAATCGACAAGCTAACCACCCGGTGCGGATAGCCACGTTCACGCAATGCGAGTGTCAGTCGCTCAGGATCAATCCCATTCCGTGAGTAGCTCGCACCCGTAAAAACGATCAGCGGCGCATCATCTTGCGTGGCCTCAGCAACAGCCGCATTCACAAACCGATCAAAATCCGTGGTCCGCCCAATCCCGCTTGAAGCTGCGAGCACCTTGATCGCAAAAGCGGATATTAGGAGACCGACTATAAAAGCCGTGAACGCACCGATCCGCGACCCACTCGCGGGCAATTTCAGACCATGCGCGAATAGCAATCCTATTCCGGCGAGTGCAAACAGACTCCAATGCATACAGACATGTCCCTTTCAGCGCGCCAAATTGGGACGCCCCCAACTCGCCTGATAGGGGAAGCAATTGCCTTGCCAATTCGCCTATTTGGCGATCATTTTGGTAAATCGGGCGCGTTTTCGGACATCGCACGCATCATGAAGAGCGGGATAGAGCCGCGTTCTGTCATCACCCAATCGAGCGGCACATCATGCGGCTCAGCCGGGATGTCCTCAACTTCCTGCCCCATAAACGCAAGTCCGCAGACAAACACGCGGCCTTTTTCGCGCAGTCGCGTCAGCGCGCGATCGTAATGACCTTTACCATAGCCAAGCCGGTTGCCATTGCGGTCAAAGGCGAGCAGCGGCGTGATCACGAGGGTCGGATCGACCTCTGGAACATCCGGGTTTGGTTCGAGCAATCCAAACGGTCGTTTTTCGAGCATGTCTCCACGTGTATAGGCCCGGTAGACCATGCTTCCATCATCCTGGACACAAGGCAGCGAGAGCTTTGCGCCAGCCCCAATCAGTTTGCTCATTAAAGGCCGCGGATCAATCTCGCTGCCAATGGGCAGGTAAACGGCTACGGTGGGGCCGTAGCGCTCAAGTAATTTGAGTGGAAATTTATCCGCAAGCGTCTCCCCTGCATCGGGGTCGCGGGCTGCAAGTTCGTCGCGCACAATTTTCATGTGTGCGCGAAGGGTGTTTTTATCCTCGCTCATGCAGGCTCTGGCTCTTCCACCGGCATGTCAGCGAGGCCGACCAATGCACGCGCATAAGCGCGGGCGGAGAAAGGCTGTAAGTCCTCAGCTTTCTCGCCCACCCCGACAAAGTGGATTGGCAAGGCATGCGCTTCCGCGATCGCCACCAGGACCCCACCTTTGGCGGTTCCGTCGAGCTTGGTCATCACGATCCCAGAGACATCAGCCGTATGCCGGAACGCTTCGACTTGGCTAAGCGCGTTCTGACCCACCGTAGCGTCCAAGACCAAGATAACATCGTGCGGCGCTTCAGGATCGAGCTTGCGCGTGACACGTACGATCTTAGCAAGCTCGGCCATAAGCTCCGACTTGTTTTGCAGGCGCCCGGCCGTATCGACGAGCACCAAATCCAAGTTTTCAGCTTTCGCCTTTTCGATCGCTTCATAGACAAGCCCTGCCGCGTCGGCGCCGGGTTCTTTTGCCAGGACGGGAATTCCGGCGCGCTCGCCCCACACGGAAAGTTGTTCAATTGCGGCGGCTCGGAACGTATCGCCCGCGACTAATAATGCCTTTGCCCCTTGTTCCTGAAGCTTCGAGGCGATCTTACCAATCGTCGTCGTTTTACCTGAGCCGTTTACCCCGACGAATAAAACCACGCGCGGCCGCGAGCCATCAGAAAAGTCCACAATCTCCTCACGCGGCGACATGATCGCTTCGATTTCATCCGCCAAGGCAAGTTTGATCTCCTCATCCGTGACGTCTTTATCCATGCGCGTTTTGGCAAGGTTCTGAACAATGCGCGCTGAAACTTTGCCGCCCATATCAGAGGTCAATAAGATGTCCTCTAGGTCCTCAAGCGCCTCGTCATCAAGTTTGCGCTTGGAGAATAAGCTGGTGATGGATGAGCCCATCTTGGACGATGATTTTGCCAAACCCGATGAGAGCTTTGAGAAGAAGCCTGGTTCCGCGACTTCCGCATACGGATCGGGCTCGCCACGCGCGATCGCAGCTTGTCGCTCAGCTTCCCTACGGGCGCGTTCTTCTGCCAGTTTTTGCCGCAGTTCTTCATCGGCGCGGCGCTGCGCCAAAAGGGCGAGTTCGGCCTTGGCCTTTTCTTCTTTGACGCGTCGTTCTTCTTCAGCCTGCCGTGCGGCTTCAGCCTCCGCGGCAAGACGCTCAGCTTCGGCTTGTGCGCGCGCAGCCTCCTCAGCTGCTGCCGCATCCGCTTCCGCGCGTTGGCGGGCCGCTTCGGCGTCTTGTTCGGCTTTGAGGCGGGCTGCTTCTCTCGCCTTTGCCTCTTCGGCCAACCTCGCCGCTTCGGCTTCAGCTTCAGCCGCTTCGCGCTTTTGACGCTCTTCCCAAGCACGATTGGCTTCTGCAACCTTGCGCTCAATTTCGGCTTGCTCCGCCGCTTTGCGCGCTGCCTCTTCTTCCGCCAGGCGCGCCGCTTCGGCTTCAGCAGCTTGCTTGGCAGCTAGCTCTTCCGCGGACAGCTCAGGGGCCTCCATCTCAGCGCCAGCTTTGAGCGCTTCTTCTTTTTTCTTTTTCTTACCGAACCAAAGGATCATAGGGCGACGGCTTTCAATCGTGTCTGGTCATGTCCGATTATCTGCGCACGGATCGGGCGTCCAGCCTCAGCGGTGCAGGCATCAAAACTCACAGGAGTAAAGTCTGGCAATCGGCCGGTCGCATCGCGTTCAATCAATACATCTGCTTCTCGGCCGGAATAGGTTTCAAAATGCCGGACCAGCGCTGCTTGACCCACCTCGCGTAGACGCGCGGCGCGCGCTTTAATGACAGACTTTTCCAATTGAGGCATGCGGGCTGCGGGCGTTCCGGGGCGCGGACTATACGGGAACGCGTGCAAGAATGTGATCTGACACTCTTCGATCAAACGCAAGGAATTCTCGAACGCGGCCTCTGTCTCGGTTGGAAACCCCGCAATGATATCCGCTCCGAGCGCCATATCCGGTCGGATCTCGCGAAGGCGGTTTGCGAGTTCAATCGCCTGTTCCCGAGAGTGTCGTCTCTTCATCCGCTTTAGAATGAGATTGTCGCCATGTTGTAAGCTCAAATGCATAAAGGGCGCGACACGCGGGTCACTCATTGTTTCGAACAGCGCCTCGTCCATTTCGATCGCATCGATCGAAGAAATCCGCAGCTGCTCCAAATCGGGGACTAGTTTTAAAATGCGCTGGACCAAATTGCCGAGCTGCGGCGCACCCGGCAGATCCGACCCCCAAGACGTCAGGTCGACGCCTGTCAGTACGACTTCATAATGCCCTGTCTCAACCAGGCGCTGGATCATCCGCACGACATCACCGGCCGGGACTGAGCGAGAGTTTCCGCGCCCATACGGGATGATGCAGAACGTGCACCTATGGTCACACCCGTTTTGGACCTGCACATAGGCGCGCGCACGTCCCTCCATCCCGTCGATCAAATGCCCCGCGGTTTCTTCCACCGACATAATGTCATTGACCCGGACTTTCTCTGTGCCGCCAAGTAAGTCCACAGGACGCCAAGTCTCAGCCTGCATTTTTTCATCATTACCGATGACGCGCGTGACTTCGGGCATGTCCGCGAACATGTCTGCATCGATCTGAGCCGCACATCCGGTCACGATAATGGGGGCATCTGGTTGATCTTTTGCCGCGCGACGAATGGTTTGCCGGGCGGTGCGCACTGCTTCAGCGGTCACCGCGCATGTATTGACGATAACCGCGCCCTCTAGCCCCGCTTGCTCAGCATGTCCGCGCATAACTTCGCTTTCATAGCTGTTCAGGCGACAGCCAAGCGTTATAACCTGCGAGGGCCGGGAGTCGGCTTTAAATTGGGACATGATGTCCGGGCATATCGCGCCGAACCGTGGCAAACTCAAGCGCTCGGGCTGTTTATTCCGCCGATTTGCGCTTGAACCGCGCCATGAGCGCCCGGTGATCGGACCCAATAGGAGGCAAAATCTTCGCTTCGACGAGCTCCAAGTCTTCCGAAAACATGATGTGATCGATCGGGATCCCGAGCGGACCAAAGCTGACCGGCCAAGTTGAAATAAAACGAGGATCACCGGCGCGTTTACCGGGTAACCTGCGATACTGACGGGACCAAGGCGTGAGATTGAAATCCCCTAAAAGAATGAATGACTCTGCCTCCGCTGCAGCCTCGCTAGCAGACTCCAGCATGGCATTTCGCGTCGCAATACCTGCTGGCGTGACTGGGATCATCGGGTGGGTCGTAATCACACGCAAACCCAACCAATCTTCAGCCATATCGGCCTGCAAAAACGCGCGAAAAGCTGATCGAGGCGGTACGATGATGTTATCACTGACGACACTTGAACGAGACAATAAAGCAATCGGTGCACTGGCGGCGCCGCGGTCAATTGCGATGACATGCTCAAGCCCGTTAAATGTGGCGCGAAATGCCGGTTCGGTCAGACCCGCCGGCGGTTCATTAAGAGCGACAAGGTTCGCACCAAACTGCTCCGAGAGCTGACTCACTTGTGCAAGCGCTTCCTGCGACTTGTGAACATTCGCAGTAATCACGGTGAGGCATGTCGAAGGTGGGCAGTCTGCTTGGCTGGGTTGCTCGAATTGCGAGAATGACCAAACCGGCCAACCCGTTGCAACGACCAAAAGGATACCTCCCAACGCAGCTTTCCAGGATAACAAGCTCACCATGGCAGTTACGAGGCCCGCGAACAAAAGGATCTGAGGCAGAAAACTCACGCTCATCTCAAATAAGGGGTTTCTCACGAAGATTTGGGCCAGGAGACAAAGGACGCACAATCCATATGCACTTACGGCCAAGACCGTCACAACAGCACGGCTTACACCTTTATCCCGCGAAAGCTCGAGCATTTCAGCTAGACCGTAATTGTCTTTTCAAGCTCAACCGGGCCGGTCATGTAGACATGATCCGTAGCTTCATCCCACTCGATTAGAAGTTCGCCGCCATCGAGGATTAATTTGGCGCGGCGGTCGGTCTCGCCCGCGCGCGCGGCGCAGACCAAAGCTGCACAAGCACCGGTCCCACACGCCTTCGTCAACCCTGCACCGCGTTCCCAGACGCGCAGCCGAATGGTCTGACGGTCAATGACTTGGGCGAACCCAACATTCGTGCCTTCCGGAAAGGTCGGATGCCACTCTACCAGAGGGCCTATAGCCGGGATATCATACGCATCCACATCCTCGACAAAGAACACCGCGTGGGGATTACCCATACTGACCACGGCCGGTTTATAGAGATAGGGATCATCCATTGGCCCGATTTTCACATCGACGCCGCGCACATCCATTTTCTCAGATAATGGGATGTCTTCCCATCCCATAAGGGGGGATCCCATATCAACGCTGACCAGGCCGTTTTCAGCCCGCGCGCCTTTGAGTAAGTCGGCTTCGGTTTGAATCCGAACCTCGTCTTTTCCGGTCTCTTCAAGCAGCAAATGTGCAACGGCCCGAGTCCCGTTTCCGCACGCTTTGACCTCACTGCCATCGGCGTTCCAGAATCGAAGGAACGCATCGGCGCGTAAATCTCTTTCAATCGCCATGATTTGATCGGCCCGCATCGACTCTGCGATTTCGCGGAGCTGCGCTTCTGTCGGCGCAAAAGCACTTTCGCGCGCGTCAAAGACGGCGAATGCGTTGCCAGCTCCGTTCATTTTCCAAATGCGCATGCTTGCCTCTTGGATGGCCTGAATTGGCTGACATAATTGCGTAAAGTCGCTTTTGAAAGGCTTTACTTTGGCAAACGGGTGGCACTCAACCAAGCGCCGCTTTGTATTATCGCCGCGATCAACAGTAAAAGCTGGACGATCCAATGACCAATTATAAAGGCGGCAAAACCAGCACCAATGGAATACCAGTGCAAACGCGGATCGCTCATCAGCATGCCCGCCAAGCGCCTTTTTGTCTCGATCGTCGCCAAGGTCACATTCGCCCAAATCCGGTTCATACCGGGCGGACCGAACACATCCTGCAGGTCTTGCGGATCCGTGACGCCAGATAATTCGGCCAGTTCCCGCACGCCGGTATGACCAAAGCTGACGCGTTGGCGCAATTGCATGGTCTGCACCAAGCGAATGAAGGCCGAGATCATCACCGCAAGGGCAATCGAGACCAATGGAAGACCGGAAAGCAGGGACATGATGTTCCTGCATATAAGTGCGATCTAGTAAATCCGAAAGGCGGCGACTTCCGCGGCGGTCTCGTCAAAGGCCAGGGCGTAATCGACGTTCCAGCTTCCGCGGCAAGCGGAAAAATGTTCGCAGATAAATTCGGCTTCGCGAACGGAATTCACATCAAGGTAACAAGTCGGACGTTCATCAAAGTCGATATGGTACAGACAAACGCGGACTTTTCCTGTTGGTGCGTAAATCGGCCCCGACGGGGTGTGATCCAGGATCAAACCCGTACCTACCGTGCGGGGGTCTTTAACCCAAGCGAGCCATCGATCTGCGTAAACTTCGGGGCGGTAAAGGGGCGTCGGCTCGGGCATTAAAAGCTCCGGAAACGCGGATTAATCTTCGCCGTCAATATATGATCCCGCCATGCACCCGCAATGTGCAGATAGTCTTTTGCGCGCCCTTCGATTTCGAAACCAAGACGATCCAACAGGTCTCCGCTCCGCGTGTTCTCGGGAACGTAATTGGCCATGATCCGATGCAGGTCTTGTTGCTCAAACATGTAAGCAATGCTGGCCTGCAAGGCTTCAAACATGAACCCCTGCGCCTGGCGCGACGCCGCGATGGAATAACCCAATGTACACGCTTGAAACGGCCCTCTGACAATGTTGGAAAAGTTGCACACGCCGATCAAATCTCGGATGTCTTTCCGACGAATAACGAGCTTCACGGCGCGCCCGGACTCTCGTTCTGCCATTGCCAATTTGATCCGGGCTCGGCAGGCGTCTCGCGTATGAAATTCGGGGCTGCGTTGCGGCTCCCATGGATCTAGGTGCGCTGCATTGTCCGCATAATAGGTTTGTAGATCAGCTGTGTCCGCCAAACTGAGATCAGAGATCAAAAGGCGCTCAGTTTCGATCAGAGGCTTCGGCATGATTCTATCGCGGGATGGCCGCCCAATAGTCAAAATCGAGGCAAACACCAGGCGCGTATTTTCCGTCATCACCACGCAGGGTAAAGCCGCTGGGGTCTTGGTCTTTCACCGCCACCAAACGTAAGCGGAGCGCACCCACCGTCTCGCTCAATATGGCCTTATCCAGCACTTCACTCCACGCGTAGACGGTCTCACCTGCGAATAAGGGACCCGTATGGGTTCCGGCATTAATGGCAATCATCTCGGCGGCATTTGCGAGCCCGTTAAAGCTCAAAGCCCGTGCTATCGAAATCACGACGCCGCCATAGATGAGGCGCTTACCGAAACGGCTGTCTTTTTGCGCATGTGCATCGAAATGAACTTTTGCTGTGTTTTGGTAAAGGCGGGTTGCAATCTGGTGCTCCGCCTCCTCTACGGTCATGCCGTCGACATGGTTGATCTTTTCACCGACATCATAATCATCATAGCGGTGCTGCGATCCTGCCAATCCATTGTCCCAGTCCGCGTACGGTCGGTCGAAGGCGAGAGAACTTGGATCGACCGCGCTCGGCAGGTCCGGGATTGCCGCATCGGGTGCCGGCGCGCCAGGATCGCGCTTGTTGACCATCACCCAGCGGACATAAGACACAGCCTCTTCATCACGCTGATTGAACCCCTTCGTGCGGACATAGACGACCCCCGTTTTTCCATTGGAGTTCTGCTTCAGACCGATGACTGTTGAGACCGCGCGCAGCGTGTCGCCGGGATACACAGCAACCGGAAAGCGCCCATCTGCATAACCGAGATTAGCGACCGCATTTAGTGAAATATCCGGAACCGTTTTGCCGAACACGACATGAAAAGCCAGCAAGGGGTCGATCGGTAAACCATCATATCCGCTCGCGCGGGCAAAGGTCTCGGCGCTAAAAAGCGCATGCCGGGAGCCGGTGAGCGCACGATAGAGGCTGATATCACCGACGCTTACTGTCAGGGGTGTGGCATGATTGAGCTCCATGCCAACGTAAAAGTCTTCGAAATAGTGTCCGGGATTGGATTTAGTCATGCCGCCTTAAACAGGGCGGAAACTTATCGGGTCAAGCCTTTCGTGGCGAAAGCCCGCTAAACCGGGCTAAACTGCATAGTGAAGACGTCGATCATCACGACGGTCACCGCGCCGCCACCGGATTGGAAAGCCGATCCAATGTATGGCGCAGCAAAGACTAACAGCACCAGCGAGGCGACAAAGCCCCCCACGAACTGGACCTGTCCTTCACGCACCATTTCACGCAGCGCTTTTGGACCATAAATCACCAAGCGCGGTCCAAATAAGAATGCCGCGGAGAGGGCCACAAAGAAAAGCGCAATAATTTGCAGGATCAGCATCAAACACACCGTCGGATATACTCGACCTCCATCTTCGCAGATCGTGGTTGAAGTCAGGTGTGTTTGATCCGTGAAATTTGATGAATTAAACGATTTCTAACAGCTTATCGTTTGGACGCCCCAGCACTGCCTTATTGCCGTTAATGCCAATCGGTCTCTGGATCAGGCGCGGATTTTCGGCCATCGCCGCATAGACTTCCTCGTCGCTTGCGGTCTCTGGCAGTTCGAACTTCTTGGCGTCATTGGCGCGCAGAAACGCGCGCGGAGACACACCACCCATTTTCTTCGCAATCTCTTTGAGTTCATCCACGCTCAAACGTTCGGAAACATTCATGTATTTTCGGATGTCTGGCTCAACGCCGTTCTCTTGGAGCAAGGCGAGGCCTTTTTTGGAAGAACCGCAACCGGTGTGATGGATCAGCGTATAGGTCATGTCTGGGAGCTCCTGTGCAATGCTTGACACACAGATAGAAAGGCGATGCTGTTCGGCAATCACCCGTTCCACCATATTGGCAGAACAGAGAAGTTGGGGCACGTTGATTTCATGACCATCGAACCGAGACACCCGACCTTAGAAGCTGCCCGCGCCCTTCAATCTGAATTGGCCCGGCGCGCGCAAGAAATGGAAGATGTTCGACGCTTGCCAGCGGATCTTGCGTCCAAACTCGCTGAAGGTGGCCTTTTTCGCATGGTGACGCCTACCGCTTATGGCGGTCTCGAATGCTCCCCTCGGCAAATTGTCGATGCCGTGGAAGCCGTCGCAGAGGCGAATGCGAGCGCTGGGTGGTGCGTCATGATCGGCGCCACGACAGCAATGAATGCGGCCTACATGGCGCCAGAAACCGCGCAAGAGATCTATAATGATCCCAAAATCATCACAGGTGGCGTCTTTGCACCCATGGGCAAAGCCATTGTGGACGGCGACGACTACATTGTCAGCGGACGCTGGCAGTGGGGCTCTGGGTCCGCCAACTGTACGTGGCTTTGTGGCGGATCAATGGTATTTGAAAATGGCGATTTGCGCACGCTGCCAAGTGGTCGGCCGGACGCCCGGATGATGATTTTCCCAGCCGATGATGTTGAGCTGATCGACACGTGGCATGTGATGGGACTGAAAGGTACCGGCTCCGGCGATCTTGCGGTCGAAAACTTAAGGGTGCCAAAAGCGCGCTCGGTGAGCTTGGTTGCAGATAAGCCGCAAGTTGATGGCGCCCTATATAAATTCCCAGCCTTTGGACTGCTTAGCCTGGGTGTCGCTGCAACCGCGATGGGCAACGCGAAAGGCGCATTACAAGCCTTCATTGATCTCGCCAGTGCGAAGAAAAGCCAAGGCTCTAAGAAAACCCTGGGCGAACGCGCGACTATTCAATCAGAAACGGCCCGCATGATGGCAGCCTTCCGAGCGGCACGCGCTTATTTGCACGATGAGATTGAACAAACCTGGGACGTTGCGCTGAACAGTGATGATATCCCAGTGGAACGCCGCGCGGCGTTGCGCATGGCTTGCACGCATATGGTCCGAACTGGCGCAGATATCTGCCGCACGTGTTATGATTTGGGTGGCGGCGCGGCCTTGTTCGAAGCGAGTGATTTACAGCGGAGATTCCGGGACTCTCACGCGATGACGCAGCATATTGTAACAGCACCCGCGACGTGGGAGCTTACCGGACGCTTGCTTTTCGGGCTGCCGACAGATGCCAGCATGGTGTAAAGCCTACTCGGCTTCCGCAATCACTTCATCCGTTCCGCGCGCGAGCGTTTTCATCACACCATCCGCTTCTTCAGGTGTGTCGGCTGTGGCTTCTTTTTTGCGGGTATAGGTTCGGCGGCGTTTTGGCTTTTCAGCGGGTGCGTCTTCCGAACTCGCAGCCATGTCTTCAGGCGCGCCGTCCTCGCCATCGATCACTTTTAGCTCGTCTGAGCCGTTTTCCTCGCGGGGCTTACGACCGCGACGGCGGGGCTTTGCCTCGCTCGCTGATTCGTCTGTGCTGGCAGTTTCTCCATTCTCGGAAACGTCGCTGCCTTCAGCCGAGACACCTTCCCCAGAGTCGCCGTCGGCCTCGGCTTGCGCGGCGCGTTCCGCTTCTCGCTGAGCACGTTCTTCAGCGCGTGCTGCATCGCGAGCTTCTCGCTCCAAGCGCGCCTCTTCTTTTTGCTTTTCGAAAACCGCTACGATGCGCGCATAATGCTCTGCGTGCTGGAACAAAGCTTCCGCTTTCACACGGTCGCCGGCCGTTTGTGCGTCGCGAGCATATTGTAAATACTTATCAAGGATTTGCTGCGCAGAGCCGCGAATGCGAACGTCTGGTCCGTTGCTCTCATAGTGACGGTTTGGGTTGGGATTGTTGTTATTATTTCCACCCGAGCGGCGACGGCGCTTGCGCTGCATAGCCATAGGCAATTCCTGATCTAAAAAGTCCGAAAATCGGACGGTTTACTCGCGCGGA
>CBDIHJ010000024.1:0-8641 GCA_965279045.1 Henriciella sp.
TCTGGAGATGCGTCGCGCTATAATCTCCCGCGACCGCTTTTGAACCGGCCCGGATTGGATCTGAGCTTTGCGGGTCTCAAAACAGCGGCGGCGCGCGTTGCAGAAGTCGACCCCCTCGATGCGCAGGCGCAAGCAGATCTGTGTGCCGGGTTTCAAGCCGCTGTGACAGAATGTTTGGCGGAAAAAACCCGTCGCGCTTTGTTAGAGTTTCAGACGGCCCATGCGGGACCTACGCGCTTGGTTGTTGCGGGCGGTGTGGCGGCGAACCAAACGATCAGATCTGCGTTAGAAGCGGTAGCGTCAGCGCATGATGCAACTCTCATTGCGCCGCCTTTGCGGCACTGTACGGATAATGCGGCGATGATCGCATTGGCGGGCGCCGAACGACTTGCCGCCGGATTGGTGCCGGAAAATGGCTTGGCTTTCTCGGCGCGTCCGCGTTGGCCGCTTGATGAAACGTCCGCCATAAAAAACCCCGCCTATGGCGGGGGCAAACGTGGGGCGAAAGCCTAAACTTGATTTAGAACTTAAAGGCAGACCGCAAACGGATGCCCGCTTCAATCTCTTGATCTTCCCACTGAGCTGAATTGTCGAGCTCTTCGGCACCGATGGTGAGTTCACCACCGACCGAGATGCGTGGGGTGATCCGGAACTCTGCTTCTGCCATCATTTCTTCGCGCGGAAGGGGCGACCCTTCTTCACGAGAGGTCAGGTCAAGGCTTAAGCTCCACCGGTCGCCTTTGATCCAAGCGAGATTAAAGGTCCGGGCCGGTGTGTTTTCCCAAACGGGGGTATTGAAGTCTGCGCTGCTAAAGTTGAACGTTTGAAACCAATCAGGTTCAGCGGCGTCAGATTCGGAGATCGAAGGCGCTGGCATTTCAGGCACGTCTTGCTCGGCCATCGCCGGGAGGGCGAGGCAGCCAAGTGACACAAGAGATACCATCAGCGTACGCATAAGATGCTCCTCACACTTAAATAGCAGCGAGACTCGTTAATAGAACCTTAATTTCCAGAAACTTGCACAATTTCTTGTGAGAGTGTGATTTCGACAACAACCCCCCGAGTCTCCCAGTTTTGAAGGGGCGTACGAGTCTCGTCATGCAGATATGCCAGGGCTAAGCGGGTTGAGCGACCAAAGTCACGCGCCGCACCGAGGCGCCACCCCTGTGAATCTAGGGTCACACCTTTATCCTCTGATTCTCCATATTCCACTGAAAAATCAATATCATAGGCTTCTCGAAAAAGGCCGACACTCCACGCGCTATAGTCGCTTTGCGGCAATCCATTGTCCGAGCCCAACCAAGACAGCCCGAACGTCCAATCGTCTCTTTCGATGCGCGTTCCGGCCGAAAATGTTTCCACAGAATTATAGAAATCGCCGGGGCCGTTTGTGGCGACATCAGCCGTCGACCACCCCAATCCGACGTCAAACCGCCAACCTGATTCGCGTAATCGGCGAGTCCCGTTCAAAGCGAGTTCAACCGCATTTTCCAAATCTGGCGCAATCCCACCCGTTCCAGCGCTGGGCCGTCGGTCGAGCCCGTCGACGTCCGCGCTCGGGGTAAAACTGGCGCCCGCGCGCAATCCAAGCAGTCTCGGGGTGGCATAAGACAGTTTCGCGCTCGGACCCGTGAGATCATGGCGTGTACGGATCGTACTGAGGCCAGAAGGGTCGAGGAGGCCACTGTCCAAGCGCGCATGGGTGAGCACAGATCGAGGGCCTTCATAAAAACGCGCCGCGACCCCTTGGTCTTTTCCCGCACGCACCTCTCCATAGCCGCCATCGACTTGGAGATAGGCGCTTTCCCAACGGCCTCGCAGATCTGTCTCATCGTCCTTCATCGCAGCCGCGGATAGGCCCGAGAAGGCGCCAACAGGGGCGTTTGGCAGACTGCCAAACCCGCCAAGTCCACCGGTGCGTGTGGGATGATCGGATTGCAGGCGCAACGCGCCGCGAGCCCGCAGCCGTACGCCGTTGTCGAGCACTTTTTCGCTGGTCCCGATGACAGAGATTTCGCCCAAGACCGGTTCGACTTCGGTGCCCGCTGCTTCATCTGCGAGCGGGGTGATGACTGTGACCGATTCGAACTCGAGCTCCGTCTCGACCGGACTGCCCGCTTGCGCCAGTGCCAAACCCGGCAGCAGCATAATGCCTGAGACCACACATATCTCGCAGCGTTTCATCAGCGTTCTCCGATCCTCATTGCCATTCCGCATATGGGCACTGGCAGGCTGTGACTCAGGTGTTATAGAGACTGTTAATCAACAAGGTCTTGCCAACGGGAAATGACGATATGAAGGCAGTTTCATCGATCATCGCAGCAACATTCGGCGCTATGACGCTTACCGGCTGCATTTTTGGCGGCGGCAACGATTTCGATGATCGGGTCGTTGATGAGATCGCGGGTGGGGCGAATCCTTATCTTTGGCGCGCCAGCCTCGACACGCTTCAATCGCTACCGCTCGTGAATGCTGACCCATTTGGTGGGACGATTATTTACGACTGGCACTCGTTTGAAAGTGCGGGCGACGAGCGGATCAAGGCGACGGTCTATATTCTCGATTCTCGACTGCGCGCTGACGGTGTTAAAGTCAGCGTGTTTCGGCAAACCAATCAGGACGGAACTTGGACGGACGCAGCGGTCGACCCTGAAACCGGAATTCAGCTTGAGAACGCCATTCTTGCCCGCGCGCGCAATCTCAAAGCATCTGAACTCGACTAAATTAGACATTGATGGGGGAGGCCATGGCCTCAAGATACAATCCGCAAGCGGCGGAACCCAAATGGCGTGAAGCTTGGGCTGAAGCTGAGCTGTTCAAGGCCAAAACGCCTGATGAAGCGGGCGATATGCCCAAAGCCTATGTGCTTGAGATGTTTCCGTATCCTTCTGGGCGTCTGCACATGGGGCATGTGCGCAATTATGCGATGGGCGACGTGGTCGCGCGTCACAAAATGGCGAAAGGCTACAATGTGCTCCATCCCATGGGCTGGGACGCGTTCGGGATGCCGGCGGAGAACGCCGCCATGGAAAAAGGCGTCCCTCCGGGCGATTGGACGTATCAGAATATCGCGGCGATGAAGTCGCAGTTTGAAAAGCTTGGCCTGTCGCTCGATTGGTCCCGCGAATTCGCAACTTGCGATCCGGACTATTATGGCGAACAGCAGCGTCTTTTCCTGAAGTTCATGGAGAAAGGCCTCGTTTATCAGAAAAAGGCCAAGGTTAATTGGGACCCGGTTGATAACACGGTTCTGGCCAATGAGCAGGTGATCGATGGCAAAGGCTGGCGCTCGGGTGCGCCCGTCGAGCAGCGCGAATTAGTGCAATGGTTCTTCCGCATTACTCATTACGCGCCAGACTTGCTCGAAAAAGTCCAAAAACTGGAGCGATGGCCCGAGAAAGTGCGGACCATGCAAGCCAATTGGATTGGCCGTTCTGAAGGTCTGCAAATGATGTTTGAGTGGACCACAGAGGTCCCATTCTTCAACAATAATGGCATCGATATTTTCACCACCCGGCCAGACACGCTGTTTGGAGCGAGCTTTATCGCTCTGTCGCCAGATCATCCGCTGACGCTCGAAATGGCGGAGAAGAACCCGGACATCACCGCGTTCCGGGCCGAATGTGCGAAAGTCGGAACCTCAGAAGCGGACATCGAGAAAGCCCCGAAAATGGGCTTCGATACTGGTTACGAGGTGAAGCACCCGTTCATTGCGGGCAAAACGCTTCCCGTTTATATCGCAAATTTCGTCTTAATGGGGTACGGAACAGGGGCGATTTTTGCTTGTCCGGCCCATGACCAGCGCGACTTCGATTTCGCCCGCAAATATGATTTGCCGATCCTGCCCGTGGTCAAGCCGTCCGATAAGGATGCGGCCTCTGCAGCTTGGGTGTCCTCTGGTCAGGGCGTCGATATGGACGCGGCTTATACCGGGCCAGGCACGATCATGAATTCAGATTTCCTCAATGGCATGGAGATCGACGAAGCGAAGACGATCACGATCCGTAAGATCGAGGATATGGCCCTCGGCACGGGCACCGTAAACTATCGCCTGCGCGATTGGGGCGTGTCGCGGCAGCGCTATTGGGGCTGTCCGATCCCGGTCATCCATTGCGATGATTGTGGGATTGTTCCTGTGCCGGTTGAAGATCTGCCGGTGAAACTGCCGGACGATGTCAGTTTCGACAAACCTGGTAATCCTCTGGAACACCATCCGACTTGGAAAGACGTGTCTTGCCCGAAATGCGGGAAAGCGGCCCGACGTGAAACCGACACGCTCGATACGTTCAATGATTCAAGCTGGTATTTTGCCCGTTTTGCCAGCGTTGATGACCCAGCTGAGCGCGCTTACTGGCTGCCTGTCGATCAATATATTGGTGGCGTGGAGCACGCCGTCTTACACTTGCTCTACGCCCGCTTCTTCATGCGTGCCATGCGCGATGTTGGAGAGGTCGATTTGCCCGATGGCGAGCCATTCTCGGGTCTCTTCACGCAGGGCATGGTGACCCATGAGACTTACAAGACCGACGATGGGCGGTGGATCACGCCAGCTGAAGTTGAAGACCGCGATGGGGCGCTTTGGGAAGTTGGAACCGATCATTCAGTCTCCGTTGGCGCTATCGAAAAGATGTCGAAGTCGAAAAAGAATGTGGTCGACCCGGATAATATTATAGCGACGTTCGGCGCCGACACGGCGCGCTGGTTCGTCTTATCCGACAGCCCGCCCGAACGTGACGTGGAATGGACCCAATCTGGCGCGGAAGGCGCTGGGCGGTTTGTTCAGCGCGTTTGGAGCGTGTTCAATGCGCTTAGCGAGGTCCCTCAAGCGGGTGATGCGGGCGACGATCAGGCGTCTATGGATCTGCGACGGACTTCGCACAAAGCCGTCTACGCGATCGATAAGGCGATCGAAGAGTTCCGGTTCAATTCTGCGATCGCGACCGTGCATGAATGGGTCAGCGCGCTGAAAAAAGCTGAACAAGGTAGCGACGACATGATCGCGGCCCGATTTGAAGGCGCCTCTATGCTGGCGCGATGCTTAATCCCCTTCATGCCGCATCTTGCCGAAGAATGCTGGAGCTTGATCGACGGCGAGGGGCTGTGTTCAGCCGCCGCTTGGCCGAACGTCGACGAATCGCTGCTGGTAGAAGACAGCGTGACCTTGCCGATCCAAGTCAACGGCAAACGGCGTGCCGAGATCTCCGTATCTAAAACGGCGAGCAAAGATGACATTGAAGCCACAGCCTTGGCAGAACCTGCATTGCAGTCCTTCATTGACGGCAAAGCCATTAAGAAAGTGATTGTCGTTCCCGGGCGGATCGTGAATATCGTTGTATGATGAAACAAGCTACTATTGCTCTTTTCGCCCTGATGCTTTCCGCCTGCGGCTTCACGCCGCTCTACGCAAATGGCGGAAGCGGTGGCGACATTCAGGTGACTCAAATCGATGGACGCTCGGGCCAAGCCTTGCGCAAAGCGCTTCTCCTCGAATTGGCGCCGGGTCTACCGGGGCTGGAAGGGCCGGCGACCTTGGAAGTTGAGCTAAGCGAGTCTCTCGGTCGCCTCGCCTTGCAGCCGGATGAAGCGGCAACGCGGACGGATATTATTGTAGGTGCGAAATATGTCCTAGTTTTTGAGGGGGATGCAATCGAAGGGAGTTCGGCCGCCGAAACCAGCTTCCTGGTCCCGGATGCGCCCTTTTCGGACATCGCCGCGCAGATTGATGCGAGCGAGCGGGCGATGAATGTGTTGGCCCGCCGGATCGCTGACGATCTCAGAATCAAAATGGCGAATGCGCAATGAAGTTTCAGGGCGCGAGCGCTGAGCGATTTGCCAAAAATCCCGATCCAGCTTGCTCGTTCGCCTTGATATTTGGCGAGGATGAAGGCGTTGTTGCAGATGTCGCGAACGCGCTAATCAAAGCCTGGGACAAAGCGCAAGCCAGTACCGTGGTCACCCTTGACGAAGACGATGTGAAACGCGAGCCGGCGCGCCTTTTTGATGCGCTTGAAGCGGTTTCATTGCTCGGTGAGGGCACGATTGTTCGGATCCGCACAAAGGGGGAGAAGCTTTTCGCGCTCATCAAGGAAGTCCTCGAGCTTCCACCAGAACGGATCGCCGCGAAATTGGTCCTGCAGAATGGGAGCCTCAATACGCGTTCGAAACTGCGAACCGCGTTCGAGGCAGCGCCGAACGCTGCGGCTTTGCATATGTTCTCGGATACGGCCTCCGATATGTCAGATTTGGTCAAAGCGTTTCTCGGCGATCGAGGGGTTTCGATTGAGCCGGAGGCTTTGTCTGTTTTTGTCGGCGGACTGCCTGGGCATCGCAGCCTCGCGAATGCCGAAATGGAGAAATTGGCGGTCTACGCACATAACTTAGAACGCTCGATTTCGGTCGTGGACATCCGATCCTTGTGCGAGACCAATGCCGACGAGAGTGCTCGTGCGGCAGTGCTTAAGGCGCTCAGCGGAGAGCCCGAGCTGGCCCAAGCTGAAATGGACCGGGTCGTGGACGCAGGGTTGTCTCCGATTAGCCTCGTGCGGATGTTTGAGATGGAAGCGAGCCGCATGCTCGAAGCCCATGCGCTGCAAGGGGACTCAGGCGGTGGCAATGTCGGCATGAAGCTCAAACCACCGGTCTGGAAATCTGATTGGCCCGCGTTTCAAGCTCGGTTGAGAAAATGGCCGGCGGTGCGGCTGACGCGGCTCGTTGAACGCTTGCACGATCTCGAATTAATGGCGAAGTCGCCCGGCGGCGCCGGGCTCGCGGAGCCAGCCACGCGCGAGCTGTTCGTGACGCTTTACTCGGTCGCGGCGAAAGCGAAATAGGCCGATCACGAAACCATGACTGGAAGTTTTTAGCAGACTTTGCCATGGGGGGCGGTGGAGGACCCTATGACTATGCCCATTAAGCTCCTATTCGTGTTGGTCGCGATCGCTCAGTTTTTTGTGCCTGTGCTGCCGCAGTTTGGGCTCGGTGAGGCAATTGGCGATCGCGCAATCGCGGAGGGCATTCCGCCGGAATTACCGGTCGGTTTGTTCTTTTCGATCTGGGGGGTGATTTTTACCGGGTTACTCATCACGGCTCTTGTCAATTTGCGGGCGCCAGATGCGGCCAGTGAGCGATTGGCGGCGCCCTTAGCGTTGGCCGCATTGGGCAACATTGTGTGGATGGTATCAGCGCAGTCGATTGGGTCCGTGTGGCTCGACTTTCTATTGCTCCTGCCCATTGCGTTCTTCACGTGGGAGGCCGCCTATCGGCAGGATCGCACCGGCCGGTTTGATGGCACCTGGCGGACCGTGCTCTACGGCCTGACAGTCGGTTTGTTTGCAGGCTGGTTGACGGTGGCGATCTCGATCAGCGTGCCGGATGTGGGGCGGTGGGTGCTCGGGCGCGGGGTGACAGATGCGGTTTGGCAGTCGCTCTGGATGACTTTGATCCCCGCAGCAGGCCTGGCTTTTGTGTTTGCCAATTATGTCAGTCGAAATGGTTGGTACTTTGTGGCGCTCGCTTGGGGTCTGACGGGTGTGGTCGTCAACAATTGGGCGCGGATAGGCACGCATGGGATCGCGATCGCGGCTGCGATTGTAGGGCTCTATATTCTGTTTAGACGAATCCGGTTCGGTGCGCGCGGGAGCTATCCCGCTAAGCTCTGAACTTGAGCATTTAGCGCTTCGATCAGAGTTGCATCGATGTTGCCATTGGTCTCTAAGCCGTAATCCGCCTGGAAGGCACGGATGGCTGTTCGCGTGCCGGCCCCTGCTAGACCATCTGCCGCGCCTGCATCATAGCCGAGGCCATTTAACACCGTTTGGATCGCTTGAACTTGGCTTCGTGTTGAACGCTCCCAAGTTTGCGCGCCAAACGTCCCATTCGCGGCAGGATCAGCTGGGGTCATGGACCAAGTCGCGGCACGGCGTTGCGCCTGCTGAGCTTGTTCCAGCGGTAAGGCATCGCGCAATGTGGTGACATTGCCCGGTGCGCTCGCATCACCATTGATCGCGGCGACTTCATACCAATACAAAGCTTCGACTTGGCTGGGAGAGATTCCGAGTCCGTTCTCATAAAGCACGGCGAGATTGTACTGACTGTCGACGATGCCGAAATCGGCGGCTCTGCGGAACCATTCCGCTGCGGCGGCGTAAGATTGCGGACCGCCTTCACCATCCGCGTAGAAGACCGCCAGATCATGCATGGCTTTGACATTTCCGCCGGTCGCCGCACGCTCGGTCCAGGCGCGCGCTTCCGCGAAATCACGCGGCACGCCAATCCCGCGCTCATGCAATTTCGCGAGACGATATTGAGCTGCCGGGAGGCCTTGTTCTGCTGCGCGGCGAATGAGGTCAGCCCCCTCGGCCAGCTCTTGTGCGTCGAGGCGAGATTCCCCGAGCTGGAACTGCGCGATCGGGTTTCCGTTCTCTGCCGCAAGATCCACGGTCAATGCTTGCGGGATCGTTGGCAGATTGGCAGGAACTGCCAGCTCGACGGGTTCTGCAGGGAGCGAAGGTTCAACCTCCTCCAAACCCGCGACGCTGCCCTGTTCTTCGAAGAGAGTCTCGTCCAAGCTCACCGGGGTGACTTCTGCAAACTCGACGCCGCCCAGCGTTGGCTCAGCGGATGTGGCCGCCTGTTCAGCCTG
>CBDIHJ010000025.1:0-26120 GCA_965279045.1 Henriciella sp.
GGACTCCGCTCCCTGTCCCTAAATCAGCGACGATCAACGCTTCTTCATGCCGACCCTCTAAGCGAGCTAAAGCGAGGGTAACCACTTCCGCGCTATCATATCTTGGAATCAGAGCCCTCGCGTCCGATTTGACCGTCAGGTTTAAAATCGATGCTGTTTTGATGATATGCTGCAGCGGTTCTCGGGCTGATCGCCGCGAAACAAACTGTTTGAAGCGGCGATATTCTCGATCACTGATCAAGCGAAAGTCGATGGGAACCGAGCTGTCTTTGGTGTCTGAAAGCGCCGCGTAGAGCAATCGCCGCGCATCATGTTTTGCGTCTGAAACACCCGCCGCCTCTAGCTCTCGAGCGGCCTCTCCGATCAGATCGCCGGCGTCTTTTGGGCTCACGCGTCTTCCATAGCCGCAAGACGCCGTGCTTGATCCTCGGTCATCAACGCCTCGACCACATCTTCAAGCTTGTCCCCGGCTATGACCTTGTCCAGCGCATAGAGCGTCAGTCCAATGCGGTGATCCGTGACGCGATTTTCAGGATAATTATAGGTCCGGATCTTCTCAGACCGGTCACCAGATCCGACTTGCGAGGCCCGCGCTTCCGCTCGTTCAGCATCGCGCTCTTGTTTCTCTTTTTCATACAGCCGGATCTTCAATTGCTGCATGGCTTTGTCGCGGTTCACATGCTGAGATTTCTCAGAGCTCGTCGCGACGATCCCAGTCGGCAAGTGGGTGATGCGGACGGCCGAGTCTGTCGTGTTCACGTGCTGACCACCGGAGCCAGAGGCGCGCATCGTGTCGATCCGAATGTCTTCTGCGCGGATTTCGATCTCGACATCTTCGGGTGCGGGTAAAACCGCCACCGATGCGGCTGAGGTGTGCACCCGGCCTTGCGTTTCAGTCGCCGGAACGCGTTGGACCCGATGAACACCGGACTCCCATTTCAGGCGCCCATAGACGCCGTCGCCTTCGACATTGGCGATGACTTCTTTATAGCCGCCAACATCACCTTCTGAGGCGCTTTGGACGTCGACCTTCCATCCTTGAAGCTGCGCATAGCGCGAATACATCCGGAACAAATCGCCAGCAAACAAAGCCGCTTCGTCGCCGCCCGTGCCGGCGCGAACTTCCAGCACAATATTGGCTTTATCGTCCGCATCTTTCGGCAAGAGCAAAAGTTGCATTTCGCTTTCTGCGCCGGGAATTTTGAGCTTGAGCTCGTTGACTTCTTCTTGGGCGAGCTCCGCCATTTCGGCATCATCGCCTTTGGCCATCGCCTCAGCCTCAATCAAACCTTCACGCATGGCGATCAAGTCTCGGGCCGCGTCGACGACCGGCTTGAGTTCTGCATGCTCACGCGACAGCGCAACAATCTCACCGCTTTCTGTGGTCGCACCCATGCGGGCTTCGACTTCTTCAAAGCGTTCAATAACTTGCTCAAGACGGGACTGAGGTATTGTGGCCATGCCCCGCCTCTAAACCGGAACGAGGCTTACAGGAAGACCCGAATGACTTCCTTGCCGGCCATTACGAACAAGACAATCGACCCCAGCGAGAATACCAAGAACCGCAATGCGACTTTGGGCGATAGGATTTGCACGATCGAATGCAAGACGCGAACGCCAACATAAGCATAGCCGAGATACATCATCAGAGAATCTGCCCCGCCCGTCAGCCCTGCGAAGATCATTAGAGCGTAAAAAATAGTCGGCTGCTCATGGAGGTGATTATAATTATCCGCGACGGCGCGCACGTTCGGCGGAAGCCGATCGGAATAGGTCCCTGGGTGACGCGCAGAGTCAGGATCGATTTGCGCTTTTTGCATGGCGGGAATGCGGGTGGCGTACATCCACAACCACATAATCAGTGTCCAACAGACTAAGAGCAGAACTGGCGTTAAAAAAGCCTGTAGCTCGGCCGTCTGCGCCTCTAAAAGATTTGAAATTATGGCACTAAAATCTGGTGCTTCCATTTCCATTCTTGCCTCCCTGATATCTTTATCCGGGAAGGCTAGGCATCATCGAGATGTTTGCAAACCCATCTCGCTGCGGGAATCATCTCCAAAGTGCGCGGTCATGAAAGCCGTAAACGCGTCTATGTCTTCAGAGACGACACTATGGCCGCCGACGCGAAGCCAATAGCTGATCTCTGCACCTGGATCGAAGGTTCGCATGGTAGCCTCGTCGCTGAGCCCTTCTACACCGCTCGCTTCATAAACCTGGTCGGCGGCTTGCGCTAAAATAAAAGACGAGTTGGGGTCAGACCAAACATCTCGGCGGCCGTTGCCGAGGAAAATTGGCTTTGGCGCTGATAATGCCAAAAGAAAGTGTTGGTCCAAACTGAGCTCGAAGCCGTTCTTCAAATCTGTGGCCAAGTCGGGTCGAAGCCAGTGGGGATAAGAACGCGCCATCCGAACGAGGGTTTCCCCGGTTGTCGAGCGCGATGAGGACCCACCGCCAAACCCTGATTGGTGGGCGATGGCGGCTGCAATCCGGTCGGACCATCCCGAAGCGATCAGGGCCGACTTGCCATATCTTGAATGGCCGATGGCAGCGATGGCGTCAGCTTGAATGCGCGTATCTTCCGCGAACACACCCGCTGCTGCGTGGAACCCGTAGGCCCAAGCCATCAACGCACTGGTGGGCGCGGGGCCGGGTGTGAGATCCGTCATCGTCAATTCAGCCCCTGCGGCGGCGTCGGGCACAAAACTCCAGCCCGGGAAGCTCGCATAGGCAAGGCCCGCGTCGAAATAACGATCAATCGGCGCATAAGCGATATAGGTCCCGAAAATATTAGTGGCGAGAAAGCCGATCGCTCCGGTCATATTGGTGCCGTCACAAATCGCGCCGCCAAATTCAGTCACGGGATCATTCGGAAAGACTGAGCAATTGTCAGAAAAGGTTTGGCTGATAATCAAGGGAACCGGACGTTCAAGAGCCTCGTTCGGATAGGCAATCACCACAGGAAAGCTTCGCGCCCCTTCACCCGCACCGATGGTCAGCGTGATTTCCTCAAGAGTCCCACGCCCCTCCAAATAATTCGCATCGATAACCCGCGGCGCGCTGGCGCTGATTGGGAGGTTCCCAGGCCAGGGGCCGTAAAGCTCGTCTTCGAGTGTGGCGCGAACCTGATCCGCGTCAAACGGGAATGTGATGTCCGGCATCGGTGCCTGTCGGTTCTCGGTTTCGAGGCTCGCATAATTCAGGCCCAACATAGTGCAGGCAGACATGCCCATCAAAACGACCCCAGCCAGCAAAAGGCGTCCTGACCATTTGAGTGTTTGCCATATCATCGGTGGCATCTCCGTTGACCCCAAATCTCGATGAACCAGACTGATTTCGAAGGCAAGCGGTCGAAGCTAAATCTCTCTTCACGAGTACGCGATCTTGGATATAAAGCCCTTATGCAATGGGTTATACGATTGATCGTCGCGATCATATTTGGGGCGAACCTGGGGGCTTTGACCGCGCTTTGGTTTGGCGGCATGATTTCTGGCGGGCCGCGCATCGGAAATGCGATTGATGTGGACAACTGGCGCAGCGATTGGTCCATCGGGTCAGAAAACGCCAACCCTTATGTACGGGCGCGAGTCGCCCGTAACGGCCTTATGGGCCTCCGCAAGGAAGAAGCAGTTTATTTCCTCAAGACTGAAGATGATCAAGGCGAACCTCTGACCGAGGCATGTACGTACCAGGTCAGCGGCGGCACCTATCCCGCGCAATGGTGGTCGATCACGCTCTATGACGCGGAGAACCGTCTGCCAATGAACGAGGACGCGCGCTTATCCTTTGACCAAACACAAGCTGAGCGCGGATCGGATGGCGCGAACTGGGCATTCCAAGTCTCAGCCGAAGCGCCTGAGACGGAAGGCACCCCTTGGGTGTCCAGTAAAGCTGGCGGCAATTTCGATTTAACGCTACGCCTTTATCAACCCAGTGACGCTTTGCTTGAAGACCCAGAAAGCACGCTCGTTCCGCCCCGAATTGAGCGCCTTGCTTGTTCCGTGGAGGGCAGCTGATGCGTTGGGTGTTTCCTCTTATCATTTTCGTGTTGAGCGCGGTCATCGCACACGTCTTCGTGTTGACCAGCCTTCCGAGCTTTATCATGAGCAAAGCGCACCAGACATTCGAAGCTCAGGGCATTCCAGAGAATGTCTTCGTTGCCTCCCCGCGCCAAACGCCGCAAACCCAACGCATTGTTCGCCCTTCCCCAGATCTTGCTTATGCGATCTGCCGCTTCGACACGACAACGGGTCCAGTGTTTATTACTGCCCCGACGTGGAACGGGTATGGCTCTCTATCGATCTTTAATTCCAAAACCGATAATGTCTTTGTGGCCGACCTCGGCGCTGACAGCGAATTCACTGGGATCGAAATCCGCCGCCCAGCTGAAAACAATCGCGAAGGCGCGCTGAAACTGGATGGCCGTGGGATTGCACTGATCCGGCGGTTGGCCCCTACGCAGAACGATTATGATCGCGCGGCAAGCCTGGTCTCAGAAGCCTCTTGCGCCCCGGTGGACTAAAGCTCTATTCTGCGGGAACGGCTTCAGCTTCGCGCTGAGCTTTCAAGCGAGCGGCTTTGGCTTCCACTTGCTCTACGATGTGTTCGACCATATCGGCATTCGACAGTTTATGATCCGGGCGCCCAGAAACGTACATCATGCCGCTTTCTTTGCCGCCGCCGGTAAATCCTAGATCTGTCATCGCCGCTTCGCCGGGTCCGTTGACGACGCAGCCAATGATCGAGAGCGTGATCGGTTCGGCAATATGCGCCAAGCGTTCCTCCAAGGTCTGTACCGTCGCGATCACATCAAAGCCTTGCCGCGAGCAACTTGGACAAGAAATGATGTTTACACCTCTCGTCCGAAGGCCGAGCGATTTAAGCATGTCAAAGCCGACCTTCACCTCTTCGACCGGGTCATCCGAGAGCGAGACGCGGATCGTGTCGCCAATCCCCATCCATAAGAGATTGCCCATGCCGATTGAAGATTTGACGGTGCCAATCCGGCGACCTCCGGCTTCGGTGATGCCCAGGTGAAGCGGGGCGTCCGTCGCGTCTGCAAGTTGCTGGTAAGCGGCAACGGCGAGAAACATATCAGACGCTTTAACGCTGATCTTATATTCATGGAATCCGAGGTCATCGAGAATTCGAGCGTGATCAAGCGCGCTCTCAACCATGGCATCGGGACAAGGCTCGCCATACTTCTCCAGCAAATGCTTTTCGAGAGATCCGCCGTTCACGCCAATCCGAATGGCGCAGCCATTATTACGGGCCGCGCTGACAACTTCTTTGACCCGGTCGGGCGAGCCAATATTACCAGGGTTAATCCGCAAGCAGGCCGCTCCCGCTTCGGCGGCTTCAATCCCGCGTTTATAATGAAAATGGATATCTGCCACCAACGGGACTGGTGACCCTTTCACAATCGAGGAGAAGGCTGCTGTTGAGTCTTCATCAGGGCAGGAGACACGGACAATATCCGCACCCGCTTCAGCAGCACGATTGATTTGCGCCAGGGTCGCTGCCACATCCGGCGTCGGTGTATTCGTCATCGTTTGCACGGAAATCGGTGCATCGCCGCCCACCAAGACGGATCCAACGCCAATTTGTCGAGATTTCCGGCGTTCAATATTGCGCCATGGGCGAATTGGATTGTGCGTCATGAGCCGGGCGCCTTGTTCAGCTTTATACCCCATTTGGCGTCAGATAGCGGCCACGTAAAGACCTCTTCATGCCGCACAATTTCAATCAAATTGCGCGCTTCGCTTCAACGTCATGGAAAACATGCTTTGATACAGAGGCGCAAAGGGCATCTCTCTAGATCGGAGCCTGCAATGCGCAGCTTACCCATTCCCGGTGTGTTCGCACCGCGTTGGCAAAAAAAACTAGAAGCGTTTGCGAGCGATAAGCGCGGCATCGCAGCGGTCGAATTTGCAATGATCGCGATCCCGTTCTTCTTTCTGATTTTTGGTCTGCTCGAAGTCTGTGTCATCTTCATCATGTCTTCGATCTTGGAACACGGTGCCAATGAAGCGTCGCGGTCAATTAAGACCGGGCAATTTCAGTCCGCCGGATTTGACGAGAATACGTTCAAAGCCGCGGTTTGCTCCGAGCTGTTCGGCTTAATGACTTGCGATGATAAGCTGAGCTTGGACGTAAAAACCTTCTCAAACTTCGCCGGGACTGGCGGAGATCCATCACCAATCGATCCTGACACCGGCGATTTGGACGATGATTCATTCGGCTTCAATCCAGGCGCTCAAAACGAGATCGTTGTGGTTCGCGTATTTTATGAGTGGGACCTCATTATCCCCGTGATGAGCGCGCCCCTCGCGAATATGAGCGACAATCGGCGATTGCTGCAGGCAACCATAGCATTCCGCAACGAGCCGTTCGGCAATTCCAGTTCGTCGGGAACATAAGAGGCCAAGATGTTTAAGTTCTCACGCAAACTTAAATCCGCGGAAGACGGAATTTCTGCCGTCGAATTCGCGCTCATCGCGCCGCTGATGGCGATCATCTACTTTGGCTGTATCGAGCTTTCCTTAATGATGACGCTTGACCGGAAAGTCACCGGCGCCACGGCCGCGCTCGGCGATCTGACCTCGCGCGCGGCGTCGGTAAATAATGACGAACTCGGCGATATTTTTGAGGCGACGCGTATGATTATGCAGCCGAACGACATGACAAAGTCGCGGATGCGCGTCACCAGCCTTTATGAAGACGATGGCGACGTTAAAGTCGCGTGGAGCGATGGGTGTAACCTAACACCCTATGCAGAAGACCAGGAAATCACGATCCCGAGCAATCTGATCCCTGAGGATGGAACGCTGATCATGGCCGAAATAGAATATGATTATGATTCCGGCATCGGTTACTTCTTTACAACCTCTAAGACGCTTGGCGACAAGTTCTACCTACGTCCACGCCGGGTCGACTCCATCACGCGTGATCGTGACGATGGTGCATTCACCTGCGCCTATTCAGGATCCTAGTAGCGCGGTTCCGGTTTGAGGTGTTCGGGCGTCTTGTCGGCGCGAACAAGGAAGCCAATTCCGAAAACACCGGCCAAGAACAGCAATCCAACGGCTGAAAAACCAATCCTTTGATCATCGAACGCCGCGGTCATGATACTGACCATGAGTGGTCCGATCCAAACGGTGACACTTGCCGCCATGGCGTAGAAGCCGAAGAACTCTCCGATCTTATCGGGCGGTGAAATATGCACGAGCATATACCGACTGGAGGAGATGCAAGCGACGATAGATATCGCGACCGGGACAATCATCGAGAAGTAAACGACGTCGGAGAGGGTCGTGAAGAGACCGGTGCCGAACCCGTCCCAAACCACTTGGCCTGAAGGGATCAACCCAAAAAGCAAAGCCTCTGGTGTAATCGAGAGCTGTATCAACAAGAGAATCAGGATCGCGCTCAATTCAATAATCAGGGCTCGCTTTGGCCCGACCAATCCATCCAACCAACCGCCGACGATTCCGCCTAGCGCCCCGATCAGCGACCCGAATATACCGTAAATGATAACTTCGTTCAGGCTCCATCCCAGCACGCCTGCAACGTAAACACCGCCCATGGTCAATAAGACAGCCAAACCGTCCGCATAAATCATCCGCGCCAATAGAAACTTCATCACATTCGGCGACTCTCGGAACTTCTCCGTTAGAAAGAGCGATGCATTAATCGGAGCAGACCAAAGGTAATTGAGGCCGGGAACGTTTGTCCAAAGTTTGAAATTTGGTGGCGTAAACGTCTTCACTAAGCTCTTACGCCAGCTCCCTGTTGACCCAAGAGAGTCAGGCATGAAGAGGAAGAATGGGATGATAAATATCGCAAGCCAGACAGCAACGACCGGGCCCGATAGTGGACCAATTCCATAAGGTTGAGCGGCCACCCAAGGGATGAGGGACGGCGCCGCCAACAAACCAACAAGCATGATCACGCCAGCGACATTGCCGAAGGCGAGACCAAGACCGGAAATCATGGGAAGCGCGCTCGGTGCTCCCGCGGCCGGCAAAAGCGCATTGTGCAGCAGTTCCGACACGGTGTAGCAACAATAAGCGATCACCAATAAAGTCATTCCGATTGGCACGGCTCCTGGTGTGTCCGGATAGATAAATCCGAGCGCGAAGGAGCAGACGCCGAGCGTGAGCAGCACAACGAAAATGAAAAGCTTTTTGCGTCCGCCTTTGTCGACAATCACGCCGAGGATTGGCGCCAGAATGGCCATGATCATTCCGGCCGCGGCGATTGTGTTTGCGATAACCGTTTGACCCGCCGCTCCGCCACCTGCGACCTGCTCCGCGAAATATATCGCGAAGACGTAAATGACGATCACGTTGTAATAAGGATTCCGCGCCCACTCGAAAATGGCCCACGCAAGGCCCTTAATGCCGAGTGCCTCTCCCGTCGCGGCTTCAGTCGAACCCGTCGCGTCAGCGGGTGCATAGCTCATACAAAGGCCTCCCAGCGCATCTCTTCGGCGCGTTCTAGGTGACACTGTAACATTCCGCGTTGGTTGGGAAGACCGAAACCTGCGATCTGACTCTGCGACATCGACTGCGCTTGACGCCCGCGACAACGCCGATAAAGACACGGGAAATTCTTCTGGAGTCAAAAATGGCGTCTAATAATTACACGCGTGGCGAAATGGAAATTGAGTCGCAAAAGGCGATGTACGCTAGCACAATGAAGGCGGGCGCCTGGGGCGCAATTATCACTATTCTCATCGTCGCCTATTCGACATTCACTTTGTCGATGGGCATGCAATGGCTCGTGGCCCTCGCTCTATGCGCTGGCGCTGGAGTGGTGCTCGGGCTTGGAATGGGCTTTGGCGGCGCATGGATCGCAACCATCATCGCCCTGTCTGGCTTGGCCATCTTCGTTCAAATCCTGATCGTCTTGACCCAGATGCTGCTTTAGTCATTTCATAAATCGAAGCATTAGAGCGGCTGCACTTGCGGCCGCTTTTTGTTTGCGCGCACGCTGGCGCGAATCGTTGAACGCACTTACCTTGTCAGTATGCCTGATAGTGCTGCTCTCCCTTCACGACCAATTATTCGTCAACTGCCCCCAGATGCGGTCAACAGGATCGCAGCGGGCGAAGTCGTTGAGCGACCGGCGGCGGCTGTTAAAGAATTGATTGAAAATGCGCTCGATGCTGGCGCTCAATCCATCCGAGTTTCAATTGAAGGCGGCGGGCTGAAACGACTGATCGTCGAAGATGATGGGTGCGGCATGAGCGGCGAGGATATGCAACTCGCGCTACAGCGTCATGCAACCTCAAAGCTAAAACCGGGTGAGGATGGTCGGATTGACCTCCTCAACATCCACACAATGGGGTTTCGCGGCGAAGCACTGCCGTCAATTGGCTCGGTCAGCCGTATGACATTGACCTCTCGCGCGTCTGGTGAAGATGCGGCGGAGATGTTCGTCGAGGCTGGTCGGATCGAGGGACCAAAACCCGCAGCTTTTTCGGGGACGGGGCTGACAGGCACACGGATCGAAGTCCGGGACTTGTTCCACGCAACGCCAGCGCGTTTGAAGTTCATGAAATCTGAGCGATCCGAAACACTTGCGATCACCGATACGTTGAAGCGTCTCGCGATGGCCCGCGCAGACGTCGCGTTTTCGCTTGAAAGCAATGGCCGCAATGTCTTCCGCTATGCCGCGCACCCGGATACTGAAGATGGCCGATTACAAAGACTCGGCGCAATTATGGGACGCGAGTTTCGAGAGAATGCGCTGCCGATTGACGCCGATCGCGAAGGCGTTCGCTTAACGGGCTTTGCGGGACTACCGACACTCAATCGCGGCAATGCGCAAAAGCAGTACTTATTCGTCAATGGGCGCCCGGTGAAAGACCGGATGCTGACCGGCGTTATTCGAGCCGCTTATCAAGATTTTCTGGCGCGGGACCGGCATCCGCTGGCAGCGCTCTTTGTCGAACTCGATCCAGAATATGTCGACGTCAACGTTCATCCGGCTAAGACTGAAGTCCGGTTTCGCGATGCCGGAAATGTGCGTGGCCTCATCATTGGCGCCTTGCGCCATACCCTCGCATCAGCGGGTCATCGCGCCAGCACAACGGTCGCAGCAGAAGCGCTCGGCAAGGTTCAGTCTGAACCCCTGCAGGCGGATGTGTTCCGCCGGTCAACGCTATGGGCGGACCCCCGCCCGCAAAGCGCATCTCCAAGCTTCGGCGTCGCGCAGCCAATGGCACCAGAATATACGATACCAGCGGACGCCGCTCGTTTCGATGACGCCTTCCCCTCAGATGCCGACAGCCAACCATCTGTTCGTATGGAGGAGATGGCACCAAACTCCTCGCAGGACTTCCCATTGGGGGTCGCTCGCGCGCAATTGCACGAGACTTATGTGGTTGCCCAAACCGACGATGGGATCGTGATCGTTGATCAACACGCGGCGCATGAGCGGTTGGTCTACGAAGACATGAAACGCCAAATGGCGCTCGGCGGGGTTAAGCGCCAAGCGCTCCTAATTCCAGATATTGTTGAACTGACCGAAGATGAAGCGGCACGGGTTCTGGAACGTAGCGACGAGCTCGCGGACTTGGGCTTGGAGATTGAACCGTTTGGAACGGGCGCGATTTGCGTCCGGGCCACGCCAGCCTTGTTCGGAGAAATGGACGTCGCTGGACTTGTCCGGGACCTCGCGGACGACTTTGCCGAATATGATGCCGGGCTCGCCCTGAAAGAACGGTTCGAAGAGGTCATGGGCAATATGGCGTGTCGCGGATCGGTTCGGGCGGGTCGGCGCCTCAATGGAGATGAAATGAACGCCCTTTTGCGCCAAATGGAAGCGACACCGCATTCTGGTCAATGCAATCACGGGCGGCCTACTTACGTAGAATTAAAGCTCGCAGATATTGAACGTTTATTTGGTCGGCGCTGAATCCAACTCTCGAAAATAACGAAAAATCAACTTTGGGTTGCTTAAAAAGCCCATGGTTGCGGCGATCTCAGCATCTGGAAAAGGTCATAAGCGGGGATATTCTCTTACGCTGGTCGCGCTTATCCTGTTTGGTGGATTACAACTTTGCTTCCTCGCCCTCGACGCTATTTTTCATTTCAGTCATGAAGTTTTGATCGTCGAGGCCAGCGCGGCTTTGATTGTGACATTAGGCTGCCTCACCATCGTAGCGCGCGAAGATCGACGTATGGAACGCGCCGCAGAAATGGCTGAGAGCCAGCTCACCTATCTTGCTGATTTTGCGACAGATCTTTATTGGGAAACCGATCTGGAAGGCATCGTCATAGCGGCCGGTGGACGTTTGATGAAAACCGTCACGCCAGACAAATCTCGGGTCATCGGCCAGCATTATATGAAGGTGATCGAACTCTCGCCCGAAGAGCGTGAGAAAATGCTGGCCGCTCTGTCCGCAATCAAACCCTATTCAGACATTCTTTCGATCTTGCACGACCCAGACGGCAATCGCTTTCACATCTCTTTGTCAGCAACGCCGCGCTATGATCGCGCTGGCAATGTGATCGGGTATTTGGGCATTGGAACCAATGTCACCAATCGAATCGAAGCGCAAAGCCGGCTCAGATACATGGCGGAGCATGATATGCTGACCGGTCTCGCCAATCGCTACGCCTTCCAAAATCGGATCAATGAGGACGTGCTGAACAGCGATGAAGATGAGAATGTCGCCCTTTTGGCCGTCGACCTCGATAATTTTAAAACCATCAACGACTCGCATGGCCACCAAGCGGGCGACGCTGTTTTGAATTTGGTTGCGAAACGCATCCGCAAAACCATTCGCGGCGATGATTGGGCGGCGCGCTTAGGCGGGGATGAATTTGTCATTGTCTGCCGCAATGTTCCAAATCCTATGGATGCCTGCTTAATGGCCGCACGGCTCGTTACGGCCTTATCACGACCGTTCCAAATTGCCGGGGTCGAAGTGACCTGCACCGCATCGATCGGCGTGGCCTGCGCGCCTCTACATGCCAAGGACTCACAGCACCTGATGAAATGTGCCGATCTGGCTATGTATGAAGCCAAGGGAAGCGGGCGGAGCTGTTATCGCCTCTTCGAAACGCCAAGCGCGATGGACACTTTGATTAATTAGACGTGTCGCGAGGCACTATTTCAAGCTCGAGCAAAATCTCTGAATGCGCGCCATGGCGTCCGTCAACGCCTCGGTTGATGTTGCATAGGACACCCGGAACGCAGGCGATAAGCCAAACGCTTCGCCCATTACAACGGCGACTTTTTCCTGCTCCAATAATTCAGACGCAAAATCCGTATCGGTTTCAATCCGTTTGCCGGACGGGGCAGTTTTACCGATCGCACCGGCGCAAGACGGATAGACGTAGAATGCACCTTCCGGCGTGCCGCAGGTGAGCCCGTCGGCTTTGTTCAGTTCTGCGACGACCATATCACGGCGCGCTTTAAACACAGCGTTCCGTTCTGCCAAAAACCCGTGATCCCCATTCAAAGCTGCGATGGCGGCATATTGAGAGATCGAACTCGGGTTAGACGTGGTTTGGCTAATCACTTTGCGCATGGTTTTGATCAGCGCTTCTGGCCCAGCCGCAAATCCAATCCGCCATCCGGTCATCGCATAAGCTTTCGACACACCATTCATGGTCAGCGTTCGGTCATATAAGCCCGGCTCGACTTGCGCGATCGTGCTGTATTCAAATCCATCATAAACCAGGTGCTCATACATATCGTCTGTGAGCACCCAAACTTGCGGATGTCGAAGCAAAACCTCGCCCAGCGCTTTCAGTTCAGCTTTTGTGTAAGCCGCACCAGTGGGGTTAGATGGCGAGTTGAGGATCAACCATTTCGTCCTTGGCGTGATGGCAGCCTCGAGCGCTTCGGGTGTGAGTTTGTATTTTGCATTCGGTCCGCAAGACACAATCACGGGTGTGCCACCGCAAAGTTTCACCATTTCGGGATAAGACACCCAATAGGGCGCCGGGATCACGACTTCATCGCCCTCGTTCAGGGTTGAGACCAGCGCATTATAGATGACCGGTTTTCCGCCGGGCGCCACATGCACCTGGTTCGGCGTATAGGTGAGACCATTATCGCGCTGGAATTTCGCGCAAATCGCTTGTTTGAGCTCCGGCAAACCATCGGCAGGGGTATACTTGGTCTTGCCTTCATTAATCGCCGAGATCGCCGCCGCTTTGATATGGTCTGGGGTGTCGAAATCGGGTTCGCCCGCGCCTAAACCGATGACGTTTTCACCTGCAGCTTTCAACTCAGCGGCTTTCGTCGTGACAGCAATCGTGGCGGAGGGGGCCACACGACTGACAGCATCGCTCAAAAACATTTGGCTCGACATGGCTATGAACTCCGATTGGACGCCGCCCGTGTACGCCCCAATCTCCGCTCACGCAAGCACGCGGACCGGTAAAATTAAGTTGAAATCCGCTCGATTCCATTAGGAATGGCGTGACTCTTTGCGTGTATTCTCACCGTCTTAGCTGGGGTCCTAAGGATAAGAGCTATGTTAGTAGGGCGTAGTGTGAGTTCAGATTTGTACCAACGGGCGATTGATCAGTTTATGATCGACGCACAATTCTATCTGGGTGAAATCCGCGACTATGTCATGGACCTGAGCGGTCCTCAGCGCGCATTATACCTCTGCGCGTTCATCCTCTTCTTGATTTACATTATCGTTGCGCGCGCCCGACGGAAATATAATCCTGGTAGTCTGGGACGTCAGTTTATCGGCGCAGTGGTCTTACTCGGCATCGTTCTGATCGGCGGGAACGCGCTCTGGGGGACGGGCGGCGGGATGTATCGCGGGCTGTTTCAGATCTAGGCTTTCTTGGCGGCGCACCCTAAATTGCCGTCATGCCGAACTCGACCACAAAGGAACCCCGTAAACGCGGTGTCGATGTCATCAAAGACAATCTTTCGCGATTGCCTGCGAAGCCTGGCGTGTATCGGATGTTCGGTGAGGACGATACGGTGCTCTATGTCGGTAAGGCGAAAAGCCTGAAAGCGCGCGTCTCCTCATACACGCGGATCGGCGGACAAACGCAACGTATCGCCGCGATGATTATGGCAACGGCACGGATGGAATTCGTCGTAACGGAAACCGAAACCGAGGCGCTTCTACTCGAAGCCAGCTTGATTAAATCGCTCAAGCCGCGCTTCAACATCTTGCTGCGCGATGACAAATCATTCCCGTACATTTTGATCCGCCGAGATCATGATGCACCGCAAGTGCTGAAATATCGTGGCTCAAAGCAGGATCGCGGTGACTATTTTGGTCCGTTTGCGAGCGCCAATGCTGTGACCAGGACGATCGATACCCTGCAAAAGGCTTTTTTGCTCCGCACATGCGAAGACAGTGTCTATTCAACCCGCCAACGCCCCTGCATGCTGCATCAAATCAAGCGTTGCTCGGCGCCCTGTGTTGGATTGATTGAGCCGGAAGACTATTCAAAACTCGCCGACCAGGCGGCGGATTTTTTGCGCGGAAAAGCCACCGACCTACAGGCAGGGCTTGCGCAGGAAATGGAACAGGCTGCCGAGCAAATGGAGTTCGAACGCGCTGCGAGTTTGCGGGACCGGATCAGAGCCTTGGCGCATGTCCGGGCCCAGCAGGATATCAATCCCGATGGGATCGAAGAGGCAGATATTTTTTCGATCGCGATGGAAGGTGGGCTTTCCGCAATCCAAGTCTTCTTTATTCGTGCGGGCCAAAACTGGGGCGCGACAATCCACTTTCCGCGACACGAGAAAGGTGAAGCTGAAGCCGATATTCTCGCAGCCTTCTTGGTTCAATTCTATGACAAGCGGCCTCCACCGCGTCTGATTTTGACCAATCATGACCCGATTGATCGTGGACTGATTGCTGAAGCCTTAGAATTGAAAGCCAACCGCCGAGTAGAGATTCGAACCCCGCAGCGCGGTGAAAAAAGGTCTCTGGTCGAGCAAGCAAGCCGCAACGCCGCTGAAGCCCTCAGTCGAAAGCTTGCTGAAAGTGCCAGCCAGGCACGCTTGTTAAAGGAAGTTGCGAAAGCGTTTGATCTAGAGGAACCGCCAGAGCGGATCGAAGTCTACGACAACTCGCACATTCAAGGCTCTAACATGGTCGGCGGTATGATCGTGGCGGGTCCAGATGGCTTTGCGAAGGGGCAATATCGAAAATTCAATATTAAGGACAAATCCCTTGAGCCCGGAGACGACTATGGGATGATGCGCGAAGTGATGCAGCGCCGTTTCTCGCGGGCTTTGAAAGAACGAGACAATGGCGATAGCAGCACATGGCCGGATCTTGTACTGATCGATGGTGGTCTCGGCCAGCTCAATAGCGTCATAGAAGCCATCAGCGAGCTTGGACTCTCTCCCAGCGACGTGAATTTGGTATCAATCGCCAAAGGCGTCGAGCGCAATGCTGGTCGTGAACAATTCTTTCAGCCGGGACGTGCGCCCTTCCGGCTCCCTGAGAACGCACCGGTCTTGTATTATTTGCAGCGCCTTCGGGACGAAGCCCACAGATGGGCGATTGGGGCGCACCGAGCCAAACGCAGCTCCGACATCAAGAAAAACCCCCTCGATGAGATTGAAGGGATCGGCCCGTCTCGAAAAAAAGCGCTGTTACAGTATTTCGGATCCGCGAAAGGTGTTTCGCGCGCCAAACTGGCAGATTTGAAAGAAGTTGAAGGTGTTTCAGCCGCCCTCGCCGAGCGCATCTACGGACACTTCAACAGTGGTTAGCGGTTGGCGCCAGGTACCCATTTGATGTCAGCCGCGCCGTTTTCATTGGCAACCCGGCCAGCCACGAACAACCAATCCGACAAGCGGTTCGCATAAGCGAGCGCGTCCGCGCTGACGATTTCGTCGTCCATCCCGGCCAATTCTGCAATCTGCCGTTCGGCGCGCCGACAAAGTGTCCGAGCCACATGAAGCTGCGCGGCAAGGGCAGATCCGCCCGGCAATATAAAACTATCCAGCGGGGCGATATTCGTATTCATCGCATCGATTTCAGACTCAAGGCGATCAACCTGTGCTTTGACAATCCGGAGCGGTTCCCATTCGAGTTTTTTGCCGCGATCCGGCGTCGCCAAATCTGCGCCCAAATCAAATAAGTCGTTCTGGATCCGGCGAAGCGCTGATAGCATCTCGCCGGTCGCGTGCAGGGCTGCTACGCCTAAAGCGGCATTGGTTTCATCCACCGTACCATAAGCAGTCACGCGAGGATGCCACTTGTCTACAGGCTCGCCCGTTGAAAGCCGTGTCGTACCGTGATCACCAGTACGGGTGTAGATTTTGTCGAGTTTGACCATGCGCTCCCTTAAAACAGGTTGATGGAGCCGAGCACGATGCCGAGCAGGACGAGAATACCAATAATCACGGCCTGTACGATAACGCGCATCCGCATCAATTGGTTCGAGCGACTGCGCTGCCCTTCATCGGTTCGGGTCAAATTAATTAGGCCCATCGCCAGGACAATGACGAGAACGCCGATGCCAATATAAAGACCTATGGTGAGTGCGCCGGCCATGCTGGGCCCCTTTCAGAAATGACTGATAACAGGATAGGCCGACTTCATCGGTCAGACCAGAGGCGGCTGGTCGCGCCTAGTATTCGTAAGTCTCAACCCGATCGATCCGAATGGTATAGGCCGCGTCCGCGAGTTCCGATTCTTGCGTCTGCGTATAGATCGTTCCTTCAAGCCAGACGGCCTGGGCGAGATCTCTCAACCGGATGGGCTCTTCGCTAATCGCAAACACCGTTTGGTTCGGCGGTGGAGGCGGCGCATGCAGACAGGCCCCATAATATGGCACCAGTAGAAATTCTTTGATTTCCGCATTAGCGCCAAACTCGAAGGGGACCGTGTATCCTGGGATTCGGATTTTCGCTTCGTTGAGTTCGCCAACTGTATTGAAGGTACCGATTTGGATCATTTGATCCGCCGCGGATCCTTCCATGATCGGACCACCGGAATAAAGCAGCGCCATTTGCTGTTGATAAAGCTGGGCAAGCTTCTCTTCTTCGCCCTCGGGCAGAAGTTCTTCCCAACCAATCTCGCGTACACCGCGCGCCGCTAAGTCTCGCGCGCGCGCTTCGGCGGCAGCTTTGCGGTTGGACGCGTCCCGTTCGCGAGACGCATCCGGAATTCGATCGCCGACTTGAGGCTCGACTTGCTGGGCGGCCAGTTGCGCCTCCGTCGGACCTGTCGGTTGTGAATCAGCAGTGCTGGCGTTTCCGCACGCCGCGATGATGCCAAAAGCAGATACCGTGATCAAAAACTGTTTCATCATTACACCCATTTAGGCGCGAACTTGCCGAGCGGCTAGAGCCCTATCGCCCTTGTGATTAGACTTTGACAGTTAGTCCGTCGGCAAGCGACCGCCGCAGAGCGGTAATCGCTGGCCAAATTCCCAAAAACAAAGCTGCAATCGTGACTGCGCCAATGGTGTAGACATCGACCAGACCGGGACCGGTGCCAATCAGCGCGATCCCGTATTCGGCAGACAGAATGGGGGCCGCGATCGCGAAAATCACTTGGATCACGACGGCCCCCATAACAGCGCCAACAAAGCCGAGCACTGTCGCTTCCGCAATCAGCAAACAGAAGATGTGGCCCGGGCGCGCCCCTGTCGCGCGCAGGATAGACATTTCTCGCCGGCGTTCATTCAAGCTCGTCAAAATACTGGTCAGGATAGAAACCAAGCCCACCACGATGACAAAAGCTGAAACGGCCAAAAGCACTTGCTCTGCGGTCCCCATAATCTGCCATAGCTCGGCAAGCGCTTGTCCTGGAATGATCGCAAGAAGCGGCTCAGACATATTGGTGTTGATCGCCCGGCGCGTGCGCAAAACTGTGGCTCGGTTCTCAAGACCTACAAGTACCGCGGTTACCGTGCGCGGGGTCAAATCGAAACTTCGAATCATATCTTCAGTAATCGAGTCCGCGAGGGGGTTGCGGGCGCCCGTTTCCCATCCGACATGGATAGCGGTAATCGCCTCCAAGGACACGTGAATGGTCTGATCAACAGGTGTTCCCGTAGGCCTCAAAATGCCGACCACGCGGAAGGGGCGATTGTCGTGATCGGTCAAACCGCTCGCGCCAAGACCGTGCGTCAAAATCAACGGCGTCCCAAGCTCATATCCGAGCTGCTGAGCGACTTCTGCACCGATCACAGCATCGAATAAGTCGTCAAATACCTCTCCGTCAGAGAACTGAAGCGGTTGTCGCTCGCCATATTTATAATGGTCAAAATAGCCGAGATTGGTGCCCAGAACCCGATAGCCGCGGTGACTGTCCCCAAGTGAGATCGGCACCGTCCACGCAACATCGTCTCGCGCATCAAGCTCTTGATAAGCCCGCCAAGAGATCTCGGCTGTAGCATTTCCCAACCGAAACACGGAATAAAGCAGCAGATTGATCTGTCCTGACGGCGCGCCGACAATCAGTTCCGTGCCGGAAATTGTATTGTTAAACCCAGCTTTCGCCGCGTTGCGCGTTTTTTCCACGCCAAGGAAAAGGGCAACCGACAAAGCGATCGCAATCACGGTCAGGAGCGCTGATATCTTGCGGTTCATTAAGCTCCGCCAGGCCAAGCCAAAGATCGAAACGCCCATTAAGCTGCGCTCCGGATCGTTAGATTGATGTCGGCCAGGTCAACGGCGCGGTCAAACAAAGGAGCGAGGCTGGCATCATGACTGACGAAAAGCAGCGCCGCGCCCGTTTTTTGAGCCTCATCGCTGAGCAGTTCAATAAATCGATCTCGTGTATCAGAATCGAGCGCTGAGGTCGGCTCATCGGCGATGATCATAGAGGGATTGCCAATTAAAGCACGCGCGGCCGCGACTCGTTGCTGCTGGCCGACAGAAAGTTCTGTGACGGTGCGCGCGAGCAAATCTGAATCGTCTAAGCCGAGCCGCGCCAGCAACCTTTTGGCTTCAACCTCGGCCCCCCCTGCCGCTTTGGCTTCGTGTGATCGCCGTTTTGAAAAACGACAGGGCAAAACAACGTTTTGGACGACGGAGAGATACGGCACGAGATTGAACAGCTGGAAAATGACGCCGAGATGGTCCGCCCGGACCTGGTCGCGTCGACTGCCCGAGAGCTTCGTCATATCGTGATCAAGGACACAAACCTCACCTGCCTGCGCCTGCAAAACACCCGCTATTAATCCCAAAAGCGTCGATTTTCCCGATCCGCTCGGACCACGCAGAAACAATCGCTCACCTGCGCCGAGCTCAAACGCGTTGATCTCAAGCAAAGGAGGTTGGCCGGGCCATGCGAATTGCAGACCCGAAAGGCGAACAATGGGTGCGCTCATTTAGTTGAGGTCTAGGCGCGTATCGCTCTTGGTCAAGGTTTCAGCCGTCTGGCCAGTGTCGGTTAGATACACCGCATTGACCTCTTCAAACCCTGCGAAGCTTGCAAAGCCAGTGACTTCGATGGCTTCAATGCTGCCCGTATCCGCGCACGCATAGACAAGGTCGATCATAAGGTTCCCATGATCCCCGATCGGACGCACATCGACTGTGCTTGATGATTGTGTGCAGTCACCCCCAACAATTTCGACCGTTCCATTCGCGTAAGTTTCAGGACTATCGATTTCGCGCAGCGTCTCATCCAAATCGAAGTTGGCGAGCGCACCTTCGATGCTGACGCTCAGAGTTGAGCCATCAAGCGTTGCGGCAAGATCCGAAAGCCCATGGACGTGCGCCTCACCTCCCGCATGGTCGTGATCGTGGTCGTCGCCATGATCATGATCGTGATCATCTTCGTCGTGATTATGCTCCGCTTCATCGTGATCATGGTCGTCGTGCTCATGATCATGATCGCCATCATGGTCTTGTGCTTCTTCTGAGGCAGACTCGGCTGCAACCTCTACCGCGGCCGCTTCCGTGACCTCTTCCGCAACAGCGGTCTCAACAGTTCCGGCAGCTTCAGTCACATCTTCGGCAACAGGTGGCGTTTCAACAACCAATTCCTCAGGCGCATCTGCCGCGGGCTGACAAGCGGAAAGAACAAGGACGCTCGCAGCGAGCAATAAAGGGGATCGAGACATCAAAGACTCCAGCTGTGATTGACAGATCAAGGTGCGAGAACTACCTCGCCGGTATATCTGTGAGATACTATAACATACACTCTAATTGAATAGGATATTGTGGCGCGCCTCTATGCGCCTCCAACAGCGAATGTTTGAAGCCCTGCAAGCCCCCTTATTCTTCGGCCTGATCGCCGCATCTGTTACGACGCTGGGGCTTTTGGCTGTCGCCTGGCGGAGTGACTGGAGCCTTCGTCACGCCGATCTTTTCGGACTGGCCGCAGCTGGTTTGCTGACGGCTATGGCGTTTCTGCACATCGTGCCAGAGGCTCTATTGCTGTCGAATACCGCCCCGATGTGGCTAGCGATCGGTTTTTTCGCAGGCCTATTTTTGCATCACGCCCTAAAATCAGCTCTACCGGAGCGTGCAGAGTCGGGCCTGCCGCGCGAGGCGATTACGCCCATCCTTGCTATCGCAGCCCATTCTTTTATCGACGGCTTGATCTATTCCGTCACTTTTGCCGCCAGTTTCTCTGCCGGCGTTTTCACGGCGCTTGGGTTGATCCTGCATGAGTTCCCAGAAGGCATTATCGCCTTCGCGATTTTGCGGCGACATGGTGTGTCAAACTGGATGTCTTTTTTCTGGGCATTCCTAGCCTCCGCTGCCACGACCCCGTTTGGGGTGCTCGTCTCGAGCCCCGTCGTTTATGGCTTAGGCGAAGATATCTTAGGCGGCCTGTTCGCGCTATCGGCGGGGTTGATTTTGTTTGTGGCAACCGGCCCCCTCATGGCCCCGCTCCGCGATATTAAACCCGGTCGTGGCCTGGCGGCGTTATCGGCAGGCGTTGCGATCGCCCTGATGCTGCTCTTCCTGCCGTTTGGCGGTCATGATCACGCTCATTTTACGGCTGAATCGCAGCACGATCATAATCACTCAGATCACGATCACGCCGGTCATTCATCGCTCCATCCGCACTGAGTTTCGATAATACGGCATCTCCTTTGCACTGCCCCATCGCATGGGCGGACACAAACGGTTAAGTAAACGAACAAAGCGCTATATTGGAGCTGCAGTCGCGACAGCTGTGACCACAGTTCTAGCGATGAGCGCTTTGTCCGAAGCCGACGCGCAAACGTGCTCGCTGCGGGACGTCACCGGCTGGCAATTGGCGCTAAGTGACCCGCTAGAAGAGCAAAGCCCTGAATACATTCGAGACATTACGGAAACTTTTTTAGAGATGTGTCCTGAACGCCCCGAATTTTTTGAGGCGAGCCGTATCGCAGGCATGGCGGCGACCGATATGGGGGATGCCAAATCCGCTGTCTCACACTTCCGGAACGCTGGACGGATGAACAGCCTGCTTGCCAATTTTTACGCCATCTCCGCTTTCGCAGCGAATGGGGATGAACGCGCGGCCTGGCGCACGCGAGACCAAATGGTCGAGCGTTGGCGCAATCGCCTTGAACGCAGCGATCAGGTTTCAGTTTCTGCCGAGCCCGTCGATTTGGGAATGATCTATCAGCTCTCCTTTCTCGACATCGATGAGGAGTCTGGCACACGTGCCGCTTGGGTCGCGGTCCCTTATGGTCCTGGATGGCCAGCCACACTCAGTTTTTCGAGCGATCGGATGCGCCTCGCCTTGCGGCGAACAGGCACTGATCAGGCGTCCCCAGATTTTCGCTATGTCGACCTTAATCGGTGCCGTGGACGACGGACGTTAGGCCGGATCGACGCAAGCGTTCCAAGCCCGGACTTCGACGCTGCGGCGCGGGCCAGCCTGACCGCCTATTTGGCAGATCCAGATCTCCCAAAAGCGAGCGATTCTGAAATCGACTTATGCGTATGGCCGGCGAGGCTTCTGCCATCAGCGCCCAAGCGCAGACATTAAACCCGCTTTTCAACCTCAGCGATCACAGCTTCGGCGGTGATATTGAAGTGCTGATAAAGCTCCTGATACGGCGCCGATGCCCCGAACGAACTCATGCCGACAAAACCGCCATCATGGCCGATCCAACGATCCCATCCGAAGCGCACGCCCGCTTCGATGGCGATGCGTGGCAGATCGCCGCCGAGCGTTTCAGTCTGGTAGGCTTCGGTCTGCTCATCGAACAGATCCATGCTCGGCATGGAAACAACGCGGACCGCAACGCCTTTCTCAGACAGCAACGCTTGAGCCGACATAGCAATTTCAACCTCAGATCCCGTCGCGATGAGCACCGCTTTTGCACCTTCGGCGTCTGACAGGACGTACGCGCCTTTGGCCGACAGGTTATCATCAGTGTGCGTGGTGCGCACCGATTTCACTTTCTGACGGGTAAGCGCCAAAGTGCTTGGCCCGGACGTCTTGCGCAGCGCCAACTCCCAACACTCAGCGGCTTCGACGCCATCGCATGGGCGGAACACGGTCATGTTCGGCATCGCGCGAAGGCTCGCCACATGTTCGACCGGTTGGTGGGTTGGACCGTCTTCGCCAAGGCCGATCGAGTCGTGCGTCATCACGTGGACCACGCGCTCACCCATCAAGGCGCCGAGACGGATCGCGGCGCGGGAATAGTCGGCAAAGACCAGGAACGTCCCAGAATAAGGGATCACTCCGCCATGCAGCGCCATCCCATTCATGACTGCGGCCATAGCATGCTCGCGCACGCCATAATGGACATAGCGCCCGGCCCAATTGTCAGGCCCAAGCGGTGCGGTGTGGCTGGTCTTGGTATTGTTTGAGCCGGTCAAGTCGGCAGACCCGCCAATCATTTCTGGAATCGCTCCAGTCAGCGGCTCCAACACTGCACCCGACCATTTGCGCGTCGCATCATCCTTGCCGCCTTCGACCACAGACTTTTTGTGGGCATTGACGATGTCTGAGAGATTATCCGGGAGCCCGCCGCTCATGGCCGCTTCAAACGCAGCTTTATCGGATGCGCCAGCGAACCGGCTTTGCCACGCCGCATAATCGTCTGCCGAGCGTCGGCCCGCCTCAGCCCAGGCCGCTTCTATCTCTGCCGGGACTTCGAAAGGCGCATGTGGCCAGCCAATATTCTCGCGCACGGTGGCGACTTCTTCTTCGCCATACGGCCCGCCATGTGCCGGGCCTGTGCCTGCGCGTTTCGCGCCATAGCCAATGATGGTTTTGACCGCGAGCATGACCGGCTTGTCCTGGTCCTGCGCCCAAGCAAGAGCGGCTTCGACATCGGCGGCATCGTGACCATCAACCTTGCGGGTCGCCCAGCCAGAGGCCTCGAACCGCATGCGCTGATCGGTGCTGTCGGCCATATCGGTGCCACCATCAATGGTGACGGCATTATCATCAAACAGAACGATCAGATTGGAGAGCTTCATATGCCCAGCCAAGGTAATCGCCTCTTGGCTAATGCCCTCCATCAGGCAGCCATCGCCAGCGATCACATAGGTCTTGTGATTGACGAGATCATCGCCAAAGCGCGCGTTCAAATGCCGTTCCGCGATGGCCATGCCGACAGCTGTCGTGATGCCCTGCCCGAGTGGACCCGTCGTGGTTTCGACGCCTTTGGTCAGGAAGTTTTCAGGGTGACCGGCTGTCGGGCGCCCAAGCTGCCGGAAGTTCCGGATATCGTCGCGGCTGACGCTTTCATAGCCCGTCAGGTGCAACAAAGAATAGACCAGCATTGAGCCATGCCCCGCCGACAAAACGAAACGGTCGCGGTCGGCCCAGTCTGGATCCACTGGGTTATGCTTCATGAACTTCGTAAACAGAACGGTCGCTGCATCGGCCATCCCGAGGGGCAACCCGACATGCCCAGATTTCGCGGTCTCAACGGCATCAATCGAGAGCGCACGGATCGCGTTCGCCATGTCCCGAGAAGAAACTGTCATTCCTCAATCCCTGTTTTGTTTCGTCCGGGGAATGAAGAGCGTGGTCAACGCTGTCAAGACATCAGCGACGGCGACTATTGAGTTTTCAGTGTAATAAGCGCAAACCGGAGTGTATGAGCGTGATCGAAGCTGCGGCGACCCGTTTAGACAATGCCCTAACCCGCCTGGAAGGGGCGGTGGACACCCTATTTGACCGGTCCGGAGACCCATCCCTTCTCAGGCAGGAGCTCAGTGCGATGATGGAGGATCGGGCACGATTGGCCGAACAGCTCGACGAATCGCTCGCCCGCGAGAAGGAGTTGCAATCTTTGGCCGACGAGGCTTCAGAAGCGCTCGGCGCCGCTATTGCGGAAGTCCGCGCAGCGCTAGGACGCGAGGGTCAAAGCTGATGGCAAAAGCTGACATTAAAATTCGCGACCGAAACTATTCGGTCGCTTGCGCCCCCGGACAAGAAGATCGTCTCGTCGCTTTGTCCCGCCAGCTCGATGCACGGGTCAAAGACATCTCACGCGCCGTCGGCAATATCGGCGATGATCGTCTCTTGCTGATTGCCTCACTCGCACTTCTTGACGAGCTTGATGCCTCACACCGGGCGCAAGCGGCGGCTGCCGGCCCGGACATCGAACGCGCCGCGCGCGCGCTCAACGATACTGCGACCCGGATTGAAGCTTTGGCGGCACGAATTGAGGCTGGTAAATGAGCACGCCTGAGCTCAGTGTTCTAATCCCTTTTTACAATGAGCAAGGCAACGTCCTCCCGCTTCTAGATGAAGTCCATGAGGCGCTGGCCGATATCTCATTTGAAGTGATCTGCGTGAATGACTGCTCTGCAGACCAAACCGCTATTGAACTCAATGAGGCGGCGCAAAAGTGGCCAGACACCGTGAAAGTGTTCACGCATGTGGCGCGCGCGGGTAAGTCGGCAGCGCTGTTTACGGGCCTGAAGGCCGTCAGCGGGCGGTGGACGCAGCTCATTGATGGCGACGGTCAAAATGATATCAATGACACAGCCCGTCTCTGGGCTGAGATCATCGCAGATCAGGACACGGGCAAGCTCGGCATTATTGCTGGCAAGCGCAACAGTCGCAACGATAGCGGTTTCAAATGGGTTCAGTCGCGCGTCGCCAATGGCGTTCGCCGCTTCATGCTTCGAGATGATGCAACCGATACCGGATGCGGGTGGAAGCTGATCCGGACGGAAGCTTTTAAAGAACTCCCTTACTTTGCCTCTATGCACCGGTTCTTACCAGCTTTGATCAAACGCGCGGGATGGGACGTGCGCGAAGAGCTCGTCAATGATCGCGCACGTTGGCATGGACAATCCAAATATGGATTTTTGGGCCGCCTCGGCGCTGGCATTTTTGATCTCCTGGGCATGTTCTGGCTCACCCGGCGCGGTGGCCAAGGAGTCGCTGCGGAATGGGATGATCCGCGTAAGCCGTGATTAACGCCACAAAGCCGATTTTTAATTTTCTATTTTAAGTAGATATCTTGCTTGGTTAAGCGGTTTTACTCAGGCGTATTTAACAATATCCAATCAAAAATAGAAATGACACGCGCGCCAAGCACCGAATCAATATATTCAGTATTTAATTATGTGATTACTTGATACTGTAGTTTATTACATGTTATGCGTAAAAACACTGAAGTGTTTACCAATTGTTAGCAAATCGCGCTTAAGTAGAAAAGTGTCGCAGGCGGTTTCTCCATGACCGTACCGGACAAGCTCAAGGCTCGGGTTCATCCGCCCCTCTAACCCGGCCACCTACTTGGGATGCACCTGTTTGGTGCATCCCATTTTCTTTTTGAATCACCAAAAAAAACGCGGCCTCTTAAGACCGCGTTTCTAATCGCTCTAAGGAGCGTCTGCTTACTTGCGCCAGACTGCCGCCATGGCGGGATCTTCTTCCTCGCCGGTATATTTACGAGTCTCAGCGCGGCCGACGACCATGTGGTGCACTTCATCTGGACCATCGGCCAGGCGCAGCGTCCGCTGATTGGCGTAGAGGCGGGCGAGCGGGGTCCACTGAGACACACCGGCAGCGCCGTGCATCTGGATCGCTTCATCAATGATGCGGCAGACTTTTTCCGGCACCATGGCTTTGACCATAGAGATCCAAACGCGGGCCTCTTTGTTGCCGAGCACGTCCATGGCTTTAGCAGCTTTCAGAACCATCATCCGCATGGATTCGATATCGATCCGGGCGCGGGAGACTTTTTCAATGTTTCCGCCGAGCTTGATCAGGTCGCGGCCAAAAG
>CBDIHJ010000026.1:0-22844 GCA_965279045.1 Henriciella sp.
GATTTTTCGAGTGCTGACCGACCCGCAAGTACTTATTCTCAAATTCACGAACACGTCTTACCCGAGGATTGGGATGGCCCGGCGGCGTAAGCATGCCAACAAACAACTCGCGCTGTTCATCGAAGCGCATGGTATGCGCACGTTTCAGGCCGCCGTTTCTGGTGGGCAGTATCAACACGCAGACGGTATCTTCTATGGGGGAGATCAGCCGACCTGGTCGAACGAAACCTTTCGCTCAGTCGTTTCTGACTATGCTCGTGACGCCGAGATTGTTGGCTTTATAGATTTCCACACTGGGCTTGGCCCATATGGTTATGGCGAATTGATTTCCCTTGGTTCGCAAGATCAGAAGTCGCATGTTCGTCAATGGTTTGGAGACGAGGTGACCGACCCCGATGCCGGTACGTCGACGTCTGCGCCTGTTGTGGGAACCGTCGGAGACGGCGTCGCCGAAGTCCTACCCAAGCGCTTCAATTGCGTTCATCGCGCTGGAATATGGCACGCGTGAACTCAATCAGGTTCTAACCGCGCTTCGCGCCGATAATTGGCTTTATCATAAAGGCGACTTGAACAGCGATTTGGGCGCCCAGATCAAAGCTGAGATCCGCGATGCGTTTTATCCGGACGCCGACGACTGGAAGACTATGGTTTGGGCTCGTGCTGAAGAGGTTACCGAAAAGGCGCTGAAAGGACTCCGCGAAACCGCGTGAGCTCGGCGTCGCGTCATTATGAGTCGACCGGTGGGAGCCAGGTCAGCGATGAATGGTGCAATGAGATCAATACGCGTCCTCCGATCTTGTGATAGGCGAACGTGTAATCGGCGCGAGTCGCGTTGCCATTGGCATCTACGAACGTGTAATGACCCATGTCTTTGTAGCCTAGGCCACCCGCTTTCAAGATTGGTCCAGCCGCGCTTTGAAACTCAACGCTTTTCCAACCGCGCTTGAGGAACCCATCATCATGCGGATAGTCCGGGTCCCCCCCGACAAAATAAGATTTCGCTCCGGCGCGATCGAGCCGAATGATATCGGCCAGGGTCGGTTTGAATAAGAGTGGCTCATCTGGAGCGCCAAAGTCATACAGATCCAAAAGCTTTTCGACATCTTGATCGATCACATACTTCGCCCAAGCGCGCTGAGCCGCGATGACCTCCGCTTTGGTCATAGGTTCATAAGTCGACATTACGCGATCCTCCCGAGTCTTTTTTCTTGTCCAGATCGATAAACCAACCGACTAGAAAATGGCCAGTGGCACGGATGCAAAAACAGCGCGGCGCTATGTAGTGGCGAGCGATGGGGATTGGGCAAACTTGAGCTGCACCCATTCGCCTTGATCTGCCGGTCCGCGACACGCCAAGAATTCAAGATCCGCCGGATTGAAAGCGACCACGGCATTGGTTGTGGCGCCGGTTTCATCTTCGGCAAAGCGATTGATGCTCAACCGCCCATCGGCGCGATCCGCGAACAATTGGCTAAGCGACTCAAGGGTGTGATTGCTCGCGCCTTCGAGCAGGGCTTGCATGCGATCGATGCGGCTGTGCGTGCTCTCAGAAAGATCCGTCTCCAGAGCAATATTTGCATCAAACAAACAGTGATTAGAGCGCGCCAGCGGACCCGCCTCAGTGCTGCGCGAGAACGCCGTACCCGGAGACCGCTCCCACTCCGTGGCGCCAAACCGATCTCCAATCCAATAGGTATGACTTCCCGCCACCGGAACGGCTTGAACGATTGCATTGGCGGCAGCGCGCGATCTCTGTTTCAGAGCTTTGTGCAAGACCGAGAGGTAAGGAATACCGACGCGCGCTCCTTTGGTTTTAAGGTTCGTTGTGCCGACGGTTACGCCATGTTCATTCATGCCCATAAGCGTTTGGCAGCCCGCACAGGTGACCGTCCACCGTTCAGGGCCATCATCCGGGATTTGGTGCAAGGCGATAACATGCTTCACATCGGGGCCATTCAGATCCCAGGTTTGACCTTGTAGGCTTTGGCCATTGGCAGATCGGTTTGGTGGAACGAGTGCCGCTGTGCAGCCTTCATCCTCCAAAACGGGTGGGTCTTCTGGTAGCACGATAATGTCGCGTACATCCGTCATGTTTGCAGTGGTGAATAAGAGGATCGGATCGATATTCGCCCCGTGTGCGATCGCGAGGTGTTCGGTGTGGCCGTCCGGATCGAACTTTTGCACTTGATCCAAACACGCGGCGCCCGCCTCAAACAAATGATCCGTGTGCGCGTGTCCGGCTTCTTCAAGATATTCTTCGACTGCGGCAACGCGATCAGCGACAAAGGCGTGGATCATCTCTCGGCACGCTTCACCATACTGCTCGCCCATTTGCCTTGCGGTGCCCGTGACAGTGAATTGCGGTAGGGTGATGCTCATCAATGTGCTCCCGATCTCGTTGCCTACATAGCGTGATGATCTGTTTTTTGCGACCCTGTCGCATTTTTTGATCCGCGCTCAGGGGCTCGCGATATGGTGGTCGAGGCTTACAGCCTGTCTGACGAATACGTGGACTATTTGGCTGCGCTCCTGAATGATGAGGCCCGCGCCGGAAGCTTAGTATGGCTCTGACATAGGTTTCATTCAGACGGAGCTGCAGGTGACGGATGCAGAACTGCAATCTATTCGCGCGTCCCTCTTGGAATAGTTGCGCGCGGCTTAAGTTACAAAAAAACTCACATCAGTAGGGGCTGCAAAATGACGCTTCGCCAAACTCGATTGATCCCTGTTGCGATCAGTTCGCTGATCCTAACGGCCTGTGCGACATCAGTTGAAACGCTTGAGCATGACCGTTCGAACGCCGTGCTTGAAACGACTGGCGCTAAGAACGTAATCCTAATGGTTTCCGATGGCATTGGGTTCAATGGCTGGCTTGCGACGGACTATTATCAGGGCTTGGCCGGCGCGCAGTCTTACCAAGTGACGCGGCCCGATGGCACGCAGCCGGTCATCTATGGCATGAGCCATGACGCACTGAACCTGATCGACGCTGATGGCAAGATCATCACCAATCGAGACGACGTCCCGAAAGCCATTGGCGCTGTTGAGCAGGGGTACGATCCGTTGACGCGCTGGGAGACATTCGAGGGCGCGTTCCAGAACGATTTCGAGCCGATCAATGCCCCTTATACAAGTTACACGGACAGCGCCGCGGCCGGGACCGCGCTGATGTCCGGTCGCAAGACGGCGAATGGCCGGATCAATATGGATTGGAGTGGCCAGGAATCGTTTCGCACGATTGCACAGATCGCAATGGAACGAGATCGCGCTGCAGGGGCCGTCGCTTCCGTCATGGTCTCTCATGCGACGCCCGCATCCGTCGTCGCTCATAACGCCTCGCGAAACAATTACGCTGAGATTTTTAATGAAATGGTGGCAAGCGGTCTCCATGTGATCATGGGGGCAGGGCACCCTTATTTCGATGCCAGTGGCAATGCCGTCGAACCGGAGAGCGATGACGCGTATCAATATGTCGGGGGCAAAGACACGCTCGCCGCGCTAACCAGCGACGAGGGATTGAACGGCTTCACTTTTATTGACGCGAAATCCGATTTTGAGGCCCTCGCCGCTGGTGACTCTGTGCCTGACCGTGTTGTCGGTATTGCGCAGAGCAATTCGACACTACAGGCACGGCGCGAAGGCTTAGCCGACGCGGACACACCGTCCGGCATGGCGTTCAATTCAATCGTGCCGGACCTGGCGACGATGAGCCTCGGCGCCTTGAACGTGCTGAACCAGGATGAAGATGGCTTCTTCGTGATGATTGAAGGCGGCGCCGTCGATTGGATGGGACATGCCAACCACATGCCGCGATTCATCGAAGAGCAGATCGATTTCAACTTGGCGATCGACGCGGTTATCGACTGGGTTGAGACAAATTCGAGCTGGGACGAAACGCTCCTGATTGTCACCTCCGATCACGAGACTGGTGCGATCTGGGGGGAGGGCACTTGGACGAATGGTGTTGGTGGCCCGGTGGCTGCAGACATGAGCCCGGAAGCGATCTCTGCCGCGCGCTACAATCCTGCCGATGATGTGTTCAACGCCTTTCTCGCCGTCCAAGATCGCGGCGCCGGGACGCTGCCAGGCTATCAATTCGCAACCGGCAATCATTCAAATGAACTGGTGCCGCTGTGGGCGATTGGGGTGGGCTCGGAAGAGTTTGCCGAGTTTACGCAGACTGATCTCGAGGCCGCAAAACTCTGGGGCGAGGCCTATGGCTGGGACGGCGAAATCGTCGACAATGTCAGCGTGTTTCAAGTCATGGACGCAATGCTGAAATAACATGAGTTCGGCGCATTAGCCGTCGACCCAACAGTAAACCGTAAGAAATTGCGCTGGCGAGGTGGTTCGCGACAGGCTACGAAGGAGATGTGGGGACGCTCCGTGAGAGAGCGGCTCGCAAGTTTGTCTGAGGAAGCTCTTGCAAGATAGCGACGCGATATTGGGATCATGGCCGTATACGGGCTTCATTAGCTACTCGCAGAAAGACGCGGACGCCGCCGCGCGCCTGCATCGCTGGTTAGAACAATTTAAGATCCCGCGCGATGTTGCAGATCAAATCGATCGACCCGTTTCTCTAGGGCGGTTCTTTCGCGATGATGATGAAATGACGGCGTCGTCGGACATCACGCAGCAAATCAATGACGCGCTCCACAAATCAGAGAGTTTGATTGTGGTGTGTTCGCCAAATTCAGCGCGGTCGAAATGGGTCGAGGCGGAGATCCAACAGTTCCGCGAACGGGGCGAGGAGATCGCGTTTTTGCCTATATTGTGGACGGGGTCCCAAATTCTGGCGCGGCAGACACAGAGTGCTTTCCCCCTCTTTGCGGTTGGACGGCGAACCCGATGGCGCGCAATTGCCGATCGAACCGTTCGGGCTGGACGTTCGAAAAGATGGCCGCGATCGCGCCTGTGCGAGGCTGGCGGCGGGGCTGATCCAAGTTGATTTTGATACGCTTTGGCAGCGCCATCGGCGCCGCACGGAAACACGCAACCGACTAATTTTCGCTGGCATGGCCTCTCTGGTCTTGGTGTTCGCGACATTGGCCTTGATCGCCACCAATCTTGGCATCGAGGCGCGGAAAAACCTCAATCGGTATTTTGCTGAACGCAGCTGGCAAGAGCTTGAAGATGTCAATTTCAACAGCGCGGCTCGCTATGCCCTAGCTGGCATGGAGCTATCACCAGCCAACGCCACTGAATATCAATCTGCGCTTGCAGGTGTCATGCACACGACGAATGATGGGTTTGCGCCCTTAATGCATGAAGGCGGCGTCAAGATGGTTGCTTTTTCTCCGGACGGGATGCTTGTCGCGACCGCTGGACGAGAACATGTCGCGCGGATTTGGTCGGTGTCTGATCAGAGCCTGGTTTCAGAATTGTCGGGTCACACCGATCAGCTCAATACGATAGCGTTTTCGCCTGATGGTTCGCGCCTTTTGACCAGCAGCTGGGACGGCACAGCTCGGATCTGGAACGTTAAAACAGGCGACTCAATCGTCCTCGAAGGGCATGCAGACCGGGTCAATCTTGCTCGGTTTTCGCCGCCTGGGACTCCGCTCCGCATTTTGACCGCAAGCCGCGACGCTTCAGCGATTGTTTGGGATGGCGTGACAGGTGCAAAACTGCACGTCCTCGCAGGTCACACAGAAAATGTTCGTGCGGCGACGTTCTTTCCTGATGGCGAGCGGGTTGTCACCGCGAGCACAGATCAAACCGCCAAGGTGTGGGACCTCAATGCGCCGGACGCCGCGATCTTCACGCTCGAAGGTCATACAGAAGCGGTTTGGGACGTCGCAGTTTCGCCTGGCAGTGAGTATGTGCTGACCGCAAGCGACGATATGACGGCGAAACTTTGGGACGCCTCGAATGGCGGACCTGCAATTCGGACATTTGGCGATCAAGATAGCGTTTGGAACGCCGTCTTTTCAAATGATGGTCAATTGGTCGTCACGGCCGGCAGAGATTGGATTCCACGCGTTTGGCTGACGGAGACCGGGACCCTCCTGCATGAATTGACGGGGCATAAAAACGAGGTGCTGCGCGTTCGCTTTGACCAATCCGGCACCCGTGTGATCACCTCCAGTTATGATCAAACGGCGATTATCTGGGATGCACGGACCGGAACCCGGCTTGCGACACTGGGCGGTCATGGGGATCAAGTTTGGACCGCGGCTTTTTCGCCAGACGATACGATGATCGCGACCGCAAGTATGGATCAGACCGCGCGACTTTGGCGGGCATCGAACGGGCGCCTGCGCACCAGGATCGATGTGAACGAAACGGATCTCTGGACGGCGGAGTATTCGACTGATGAGCGCCAATTTTTGTTCGCGGGCGAGGACCAGGCCATTCACATTCAAACCGTTTTTGATCCCTCCGCTTCCGCATCCATTCTCGCTGGGCATGAAGGAACGATCTATGATCTTGCTTTGTCACCGTCGGGCGAGCTGCTCGCTTCCGCCAGTGCAGATGGGACCGCGCGTTTATGGACGTCGGCACGCAAGAAGAGATTTTACGTTTCACGGAGCACGGTGACGAGGTGAACTCTGTCGTGTTCTCGCAAGACGGCGAACAGCTCCTCACGACCGGCTATGATGGCATGATCCGGCTTTGGGACCGCAATACGGGGGTCCAAGGTCAGGTCTTTTCTGGTCATGAGTGGATGGTGTGGTCAGCTTTGTTTTCCCCGGACGGGCAGCAAATCGCCTCTGCGGGAGAAGATGGCACGGTCCGGTTGTGGGATGTCGGCACCGGGGAACAGATACGAGAATTGAGCGGACATGTCGGCCCCGTAACATGGGTCGATTATTCTCATGATGGGCGATTACTTGTCTCCGCCGGTGATGATGCCACAGCAAGAGTGTGGGACACAGAAACCGGTGAGCTTGTCTCGCTCTTGAGTGGAGAAGCGTATTGGATCCATCGCGCCCGCTTTTCTCCGGATGGTCTGCGTATTGCGACGGCGAGCAATGGCGGTAGCGCAGATGTTTGGAACACATCAGATGGGCGCCATTTGGCTGCACTAACAGAGGATACGGGGGTCCCGAACAAGGTTCACAGCGTGGCTTTTTCCAAGGATGGCCGCCGACTTTTGACCGCCAACTCAGATGGCTCGGTACGCGAGTGGGATGTCTCGAGATTAACTCAGTCTTGGGAGGCGCTTTCGACCGATGCGTGCTCTAAACTGCTAATTCCTGCGACCCAGACATTTTCAGAGACTGAAATCCTGGCGGACCCCTTACTTGCGACTCAATGGAGGCGATCTGACCGGAACGTTTGCGCCGCTCAAAACGAGTGAATCTGAGCCCAACTGTACTTCTCCGAAATTTGTGGTTAGCTTTCGCGTTAGGGGAGAACATAGAGGGATGTCACAATGACCTATCGGACCGTGATCGGCTTTTCTTTGATCGCCGCGTTCGGCGCGCTCGTTGCCTCTCTCGCATCTGCGCAAGTCGAAGATGACCGCCATGCCGAATATGCGCGCGCCCATATTACATGGAACCTGTATCATGAGACAGGCCATGCGATTCAAGCGTTCACAGGGGATCGGCTGCAAATGTCGAAAGCGGAAATGGAGATCCACGCCGATAAGGTCGCCGCGTATTTGATGTTGCCGAAAGAAGAAGATCCGCAAGAGTACCAGCTCTACATCGACGCCGCTATGGACTTGCTCTTGGACAAAACGCCCATCGCACCCGGCCATATTTATGAATCTAACAAAGCCCGCGCAGAGCGCATGTTTTGTATGCTGTATGGGGCGCGGCCAAACAGTGCGCTTCTGGGCGAAACGCAACGCCTTATGAATCGCAGCCCCCAGGATTGTATTCGCGAGTTTGAAGAGTTTCGGCGAGGAAACCATCGACCTTTTGGGCTTCGCTCGTGAGTTTACCAGTCTAGATCGACCCCAATTTATCGACCCAAAATACGCGCCAGTCACTCAGCCCAAGCATCAGACGGCCCGCAATTATCTAGAGGACGAGCAAATTTTGCTCGATCTCGCCATCGATGTCGAGCAATGGCTACCGGCGCTTCAGGTCACTGAAAAGCGGTTCCAGATCGTTGCGCAAGAATGCGGTAATTACGATGGCTTTCGTTATTCTTGGGACAATTCGGCGGTGATCGCCTGCTATGGCGCAGTGGATCGCTGTATGAACCGGCCTGGCCACTTATTGCCGGCTTCATTCGACGACGATTTTGAGTTTGCCGATTTTGAGGACGAAGATTGGGACGGTGAGGGGGACGATTGGCCCGACGATGAGGCCTGGTCAGATGAGGATGAGGGGGACTGGGAAAACTAGCGCGGAGACGCCAGAGCCTAGATCCAAAAAAATAAAAGAGGAGATTGTTATGAACACCAAAGACCTGAGACTGAAGCTCTTGGCGGGCGCCGCATTGGCCTTTGCCGGGATCGCGTTCCAACCCGCGATGATGGCTGTTGCGCAAGATGAAGAGGTCGCAGAAGACACGGCCGATGAAGAAGACGCTTTCATGGATGAAGAGGGCGACTTCGAAGATGACGGCATGGGTGACGACTTGAAGATGAGCTTCTTGAAGACGATGCCGCGTTCGATAGTGGGCAGAAATGGGCGATGACATGTTGACGATGAGGCAGACATGGACGAAAGCGCTGGCGACGAAATCGCGGAAACAGACATGAGCGCTGAGGACTTCGGCGAAGACGGCGAGGCGGCATCGACCGATGGAGCCGATGCGGCGCCGATTGACCTGTCCGACGATGATAGCGGGTCTCGCAATAAGCGGCCACCACCAGAATAGTATCCAAGCGTTGCGTTCAATCGGTGCTGTCGGGCGGCTGCCCACCCTGTCTCGTTCTGTGTTCGGGGCCGAAATTCACTTTGAGCGAACGTTCGTAGAGTGTTCGCGATTGGTGCATGCTGGGACCGCGCCCTATGCGGTCCACCTTCGCTTTTGTGCTCAGCCCGATAGCGCAATTATCAACAATGCGGTCTAGCCCAATCGAGGAGCGTGCTAATTTTATAATCCCAACGTCTTCCGAAAGACCGAAATCGAGTGCACATTTGAAACAGCCGCCCCAGCCCACGCGTCGACCGCCCGCGCAAATGCGATCGTTCAAGACTCGTGAGCGGATCATGAGCGCAGCTCGCAAAGCGTTCGCGGAGGAGGGATTTGAGGCTGCCAGCATCCGTGACATTGCGGCTGAGGTCGACGTCACACACACGCTCATCCGCTATCATTTCGGAAGCAAGGAAGAGCTTTGGAAAGACGTCGTCACCGATATGTTTCAGCGGCTCGACGTGGCGCTGAGCGAAAAAGAGATCGGACCGGTCGATTTTGCCACGCGGGAAGGGCTGACCGTGTTCTTGCGTCATTACATCCGATACTGCGCCGAAAATCCCGAACATGCGCGGATTATGATCAGTGAAAGCCTGCATGGGGGCGAACGCCTGAAATGGATGATCAAGTATATTCGAGAAAGCCATCTCGCGCTTATCCCGATTTTCAAACAACTCATGAAAACGGGCGTTATTCCCGAAGTCTGGTTGATCTCGCTCTTCTATGCGATCTCTACGGTCTGTCAGATGCCCTTCGTGCTCTCAAACGCGATCAAGGAATTGTACGGGGTCGATATGCATGAGGACGACGCCATCAATGCGCATACCGAGACCGTCATTGCGCTCTTGTTGAATCATCCCGAACGCAGCCCGGACTCTTGGCCATCGCTCCCAGATTGGGCGCAAGGTTAAAGCCTTACAAAAATCACACACCCTGATGGCAAAGCTTCGTGTCGAGGCTGGAAAAAACTTGACTCTTATCCATTTGTATAATTTTCCAATCGGTAAAAACTATACATTTGGAGAGGAAGAATGATCCGATATTCACGACAGCTACTCACGGCTTCAGCTTTGGCGATCGCGTCGGCAACACCTGTAATCGCGCAGACCCAAACAGGCGATGAGGATGCGCGGCGGCTTGGAACCGTCACAGTGACATCGCAGAAAGTGGAGCAGAATCTCCAAGATGTTCCGATCTCGGTGACGGCGATAGATGGCGCGGCCTTAGAAGATCGCCAGATTGACGGCTTTGATCAGTTGCAATTCATCGCGCCGGGGATCAGCTTCAATGCTGGCGTCAATGCCAGACAATCAGCGACGACCATCCGAGGCATTGGCACCAGCCTCTTCAATATCGGAATCGAGGCCTCCACCGCGATCGCGATTGATGGCGTGGTAATGGGGCGCGAAGGGGCTGGTATTTTTGACTTCGCGGATGTTGAACGCATTGAGGTTTTGCGCGGCCCACAAGGCACATTGTTTGGTAAAAATGCCTCAGCTGGCGTGGTCTCGGTCATTACGCGAGGACCAACGGATGAGTTCGCGGCCAATTTCAATCTTAGCTATGGCTCGTTCAACGAGATCAATGTCAGCGGCGGTGTTTCTGGTCCGATTGCAGACGGGATCACTGCGCGTGTTTCCGCCTATAGCAATACGCGCGATGGCTATATCGACAATATCAACCCCACAGCAACTCAGGATGAACTCAATGAGCGCAATGAGCAGGGGGTGCGGGCGAAGGTAAATTTTGATCTGTCAGAGTCTTCGGCGCTGCTGTGGAGTGCCGACTATGTTACTCGAGAGCAGGCCTCAGGCGCGCTCACCTATCGACAGATCTCACCGGGTGGTCCGGGAACAGGCTTGCTGGGATTTGGTGTTCCCGTCGTTGGTCCGACCAGCCTTGGATTGGGTATCACGCCGAGTCCTGAAAACCTTCAAATTGGATCTGAATCCGAGTTTGATTCCGACATGGATGCTTGGGGCGTGTCCGCGGAATATACGAGGACGATCGGCAATCATGAATTTGTCTCGCTCACGTCTTATCGCGAGTGGACAAGCTTTGACGTCAATGATGCCGATCTGATCCCGCTACCCTTTTTATCAGTCAATTCTGGGGATCTATCGCAAGAACCAGTTTTCGCAAGAATTCCGCCTGGACTCACCTCGCGATCAGCAACTGACCTACACAGTCGGTGTGTTCTACTTCCAGCAAGAGATGGAGCAAGACAATATTCAAGGCGGAACCGCGGGGCTGGACTTGCTTGGTGTATTGCCAGCCGGTTTGCAACTTGGAACGTTCCTCGAGTCGGAATTTGAAGAGCTAAACTATGCAGTCTTCGGTCAGGGCGAGTACGCTGTGACCGAGAATTTCTCCCTTATTGGCGGCGTGCGCCTCCTGCAAACGGAGGTCGAGGGGCGACAAGAAAAGACCGTGGCGCCTGGCTTTAGCGGCCCATATGCAGGGCAAAATGTTTCGAATGGCGTCGAAAGTCAGGAAGACAAAGACAGTGCGCTCGTGTGGCGGATTGGTGGGCAATACTATCTCGATGATAACACAAATGTCTTCGCGACCCTCTCACAAGGTTACAAGGCACCAGGCATTGTCACAGGCCTGTCGGTGAACCCCGTTTCAGGCAATACGCTGCCGCGGGTCGCGCCCGAAATCCCAACTCAATTTGAAGTCGGCTTCCGACGCACAAGTCCGGATGGACGTCTCGTCACCAACTTGACCGGCTTCTTCACAGAGATCGAAGACTTCCAGTCGCAAGCGCTGGTGCCAGGACCATCCGGGACCACGATTTTCTCGGTGGCAAACGCTGGCTCCGTTGAGACCTATGGTTTTGAGGGCGAAATTACAGCGCTTCCAACGGATGAGCTGACGCTTTCGGCAGCGATTGCTTATACGAATGCCACCTTTGCGGACTATCCGAATGGCCAATGTTATCCACTGCAGACAGAAGCCGAGGGTTGTATGGTCGTAAATGGTCAGCGCTTGCAGGACCTCGCGGGTGCGGATCTCGCAAACTCGCCAGATTGGGTGATCAATGCGCTCGCGCGCTATGACTTTGATCTCACACCGAACCTGCCAGCCTTCGCGCAACTGGGGGTCCAGTATCGCGGTGAAGCGCAATCCTCCATTACCAATGATCCTAATACATTGATGGATGCCTACACATTGCTTGATGCGCAAATCGGAGTCGACCTGTTTGACGGACGCGGCACGTTCACACTGTTTGGTCGAAACCTTACCGATGAAGCCTTCGTTGAAGCGATTGTCGGAATGCCTTTCGATACGGCTGGGTACGCGCAATTTGTGACCCTGGAGTCACAACAAACGTGGGGTGCCAAATTGAGCTTACGGTACTAAGCTCGGCTCCGAACAACGCGGAGCGACCTCGAACACTCGTAGGGTCGGAGTACCACCTCCCATCCCGACCCTACTTTTCTCAAAAGGCGGCATCATGAAATTCCAATCCTTTCTCATCGCAAGCCTTACCCTGTTCGGCTTGACGGCCTGTACGTCGGTTTCCAACGCGGAGCCGGAACCTGATGCCACATCCGTCGCGCAACCCAACATCATCGTGGTCCTCGCCGATGATCTTGGCTGGGGCGATGTTGGGCTCAATGGGGCGACAATGATCAAGACGCCCAATATTGACCGGATTGGCAAAGAAGGGGTTCGTCTCACCAGTTTTTATGCTGGGGCAAATGTGTGTACGCCGTCGCGCGCAGCGCTCTTGACGGGGCGATATGCGATCCGGTCGGGCATGCAACACGTGATCATGCCGCATTCGCAAGATGGCCTGCCACAGTCGGAAATCACCGTGCCGGAACTCCTGAAAGATGCCGGCTACGCCACAGGAATGGTCGGCAAATGGCATCTTGGGCATTCCGATGAATATTGGCCGACGAGCCACGGGTTCGATGATTTTTTCGGAGTCGCATATTCAAACGATATGCAACCGTTCGACCTGTACGATCACAAGACGGTCATTGAGACCCCGGTGGATCAAACCGCTTTGACGGATCGCTATGCGGCAGCGGCGTCGGATTTTATTCGCAAGAATGCGAGCCAGCCCCTTCTTTCTCTACTATGCGGAGACATTTCCCCACATCCCTTTGTTCACGCCGGAGCGCGCCGATGGACGCTCAGAGGCGGGTCATTATGGTGATGTGGTCGAGCACTTAGACTATGGCATCGGTGTCATTTTGGAGACGCTCGACGAGCTTGGGATCGCGGACAATACACTGATCTTGGTCACTTCCGACAATGGCCCTTGGTTTGAGGGCGATGCGGGTCCGTTTCGCGATCTCAAAGGAAGCACACATGAGGGCGGGTATCGCGTTCCGTTTTTGGCACGCTGGCCAGCCGCCATTCCCGCCGGAACCGTGAGCGATGAAATGACCATGGCGATTGACCTGTTGCCTACCTTTGCGGCGATGGCGGGGACTGAGGTTCCGACGGATCGTGTCATCGACGGCAAGGATATTCGCGGTGTCCTGCAATCTGGCGCAGAAAGCCCGCACGACATGCTTTTCTTCTTTAATGGTAATACGGTTGCCGCGGTCCGGGATAAGAGATTCCGCCTGGTCCTATCGACATACTACCGGACGTTTGAGGTGCCGTTTGAGCAGTTTGGCGGGAAACTCCTCTTCGATCTTGCACGCGACCCGAGCGAAAGGTTCTCCTACGTGCGGGAGTACCCAGAAACAGTCGCGCGGCTGCAAGCCGAAGTGGACGCGATGCGCGAAGAAATCGCGAGCTTGGTCAAGGAGCCCATCAATCCCTTCCCGCCAACCGACCCGAATATCCTAATCGGACCGAGGCTCGAAGAGCAGTAGTCTACAGATCGTATTTTAGGCGTTTCTGCGCCGCCGAGTGAGTGCTCGGCTGAGCCGCGCATGCAAGGTGTGATCGAGCCGGTATTGCGTCATGACGGCAAGGCCGCAGACGGTGAACACAATTGGGAAAATGAATGCGGCGAACCGCAACCCCTCCAGGGTTTCAGTCGACAACGGTTCGGTTCTTAGTTCAGGAGCTTGATACTGAATCAAAGCGAGGAAGAGGCCAAGCACGAAGGCGGCCAAGCTGCTGGCGGACTTCAAGGCCAATTGGATCAAACCGAAGCCGATCGCTTCATCCCGGACACCGCTTTGCCATTCTCCAAACTCAACCGTGTCTGGCGCCATCGACCAGAGTAAGACCGGGGTTGCCCCCGCAAACAGACCTTTGACGAACACTAGAGCTGCGAGTGGCTCCAAAGTGCTCGGCGCGAGGGCAAATGTCACCACGCTCACAAGGACGCTTGGCACGCCAGCGATCAGCCATGTACGGGCTTTGGAAGTCTTCGTCGCGATCCAAGTCCAAATCGGGATTGAGATCCCAAAACCAAGTAGGAGCGGCAAAAGAACAAGCCCTTGCTCGCCCGGCGCTCCAATGTAATCGGCGACATAATAGTTCAGAGAGTTGATCCCAATCGTGCTGCCAATGGAGCCGAGGAAAATCGCTAAGGCGAGGATCCAAAACACAGAGTTTCCTTGTAGAAAGCGCAGAGTCTGATGAAAGGAAAGTTGCGACGATACCCCCGGTGCAACTTCGGTTTCGCGCGTCGATAGACCCACGATCAGCATGGCAATCGTCGCCATCGCGGCATAAAGCGCGGCGACCCACACGAAGCCCAGACGGATATTGCCGCCGCCAAAGGTCTCCGCCAGAGGGAACATGAGGACCGCCGCGAGCAGGCCCGCCGTCATCGCTCCTATCATGCGAGACGCTGCAAGATACCCTCTCTCTTTGCTGCTTTGCGTGAGCACGACCGTCATCGCTGTGTAGGGGACGTTGACCACCGTATAGAGCGTTCGGAAGACCAGATGTGCGATGACGCTCGAAACAATAATGGCTGACGGGAACAAGACAGGCGCCGCGAACATCGCGACAAAGCTCAGCCCGCAAAGAGGTGCCCCAAACAGGATGTAGGGGCGATAAGCCCCAAACCGCGTTTTCGTTCGGCTCGCAATCAAGCCCATAATCGGATCAGTGATCGCATCCCAAAGCACCGGGCCCGCGGCCATGAGGCCGGCTGTGACCGGCGCAATGTTGAGCACATTGGTATAATAGATCAGCAGAAAAAGACTGAGCGTTGTGTAGAAGAGATTGAAGCCCAAATCGCCGACCCCATAGGCTGCGATGGTCCGTTTTTTCAATCGATCAACCTGCGCACGCATTTACCTTGCTCCGCTATCGCGGATCGTCAGGGTCCGCTCTTCGCCGGGCAAGCATAAAGCGTCTCAAAAATTATCCAATTGGATAATTCAAGATCTGACGCGACGGCGTCTCGTCTTTAGTCAGGAACGAATGTGGAGACGATCAGGTCCGCGTGGTCTTCAATGGCCTGTCTCGACAACGCGTTATAGTCCAAGGTCACCTTCACTTCGGGCGCGAGCGCGAAGAGATTCTGACAGGCGCCTGAGATCATGTACATGATGGAGGCCGGTGGGGCATCCATCTTCAGCACACCATTCTTTTGGAGCAGTCGAATTTCTTCTACCATGCGGTGGTGAGGCTCTCGCAATTGTTGCTTGAGCGCTTTGCGCATGCGCGGCGTCGGGCTCACCGTTTCCTGCATTAAAATGCGGGCATGTTCAGGATACTTCGCGCAATAGTAAACATATCGGCGGAGCAGTTTGGCGAACCGCGCACGTGTCCCACGCGGGAATTCTAGCTCTTCTGCTTCTGTGAGCGACAAGTATTCGAATTGCCGCTCAAACAGATGCTCGACGGCAGCGAACCAGAGTTGTTCCTTACTATCATAATAGTATCGGATCATGCCGTGGGTCAGATCAATCCTCGCCGCGATCCCACGCACAGTCGCGGCGTCAAACCCGCGCTCTGCAAATTCCTCCAGAGCCGCTTGCAAGATATCCTCTCGCGAACGCGCCGGTCGTTTAGTCGGCTTGGTCTTCAAGTCCAGTGTGCTCATAATATAACTCGCATAACATCAAACTTCTAACAGACTCAAACCGTTGCAAAATCGATTTCTCATATTACTATCCAAATGGATAATAATTGGGCAACCCATTTCATAGCAATGCCGGATATGATCTCAAAGGAAGCAGGATGGACGGGCACGTAGGAACGCGAGACTTCTCACCTCAAAAAGGACTTTCGGATCAGGACATAGAGAGCCTGATCACCGACATCCTCGCAGAAGCCACTCTGGAAGAAAAAGTCGGCATGATGTCGGGGCGCGGTTTTTTCGAATCCATGGCACGCACCGGAGGCGTCTGGGGCGCGGAGCCTTATCGTGCAGGGGGCGGCATTGATCGCTTAGGCGTTCCTGCTCTCTATTTCACAGATGGACCACGCGGCGTCGCACGCGGCAACTCGACTTGTTTTCCCTGTACGATGGCCCGCGGCGCCAGTTGGGATCGTGATCTAGAACGACGCATCGGTGAAGTGATGGGCATGGAGGCCCGGGCCCAGGATTGCAACTTGTCCGGGGCAGTTTGTGTGAATCTGCTCCGCCATCCGGGCTGGGGCCGAGCGCAAGAGACTTATGGCGAAGATCCATATCATATGGGAGAGCTGGGCGCCGCCCTGGCCACTGGAATTCAAACCCATAACGTTGTCGCCACGGTGAAACACTATGCGCTGAACTCCATCGAGAATGCGCGGTTCAAGGTGAATGTCAAAATCTCCGACCGGGACCTTCGCGAAGTCTACCTTCCACACTTCAAACGAATTCTCGACGCCGGATGCGCGTCTGTAATGAGTGCATATAATAAAATGAATGGGGAGTATTGTGGTCAGCACCGCGAGCTGTTGACGGATATTTTGCGCCATGAATGGGGCTTTGACGGGTTTGTGCATTCAGACTGGATGCTCGGCGTCTACGCACCTTATGGCGCCTCGGCGGGGCTTGATGTCGAAAACCCAGAGCCGCTTCAGTACGGCCAGAACCTGATTGATGCTGTGAACAATCGGCAGATTGAACCATCCGTCATTGAAACCGCCTGCCGACGCATCTTGCGGGTCACTTATCGCTTTGCTTGCGCCGAAGATCCTTTTGAGGATTATCCAATCGACTTGGTCGCGCGTGAGGACAATCGCGCGATCGCCCTCGAAGCGGCTGAGAACTCGGCGGTTCTTCTCAAGAATAATGGTATCCTGCCGCTCGACAGATCAACGCGGATAGGTGTGTTTGGTGAGCTGGCCACGCTTGAGAATACGGGCGATCACGGCTCCTCGAAAGTGATGCCGCCTTATGTCATCACGCCCCTGAAAGGGATCGCGGACTATCTTGGCACACCTGACCTGTCGGTCGCTGGAAACGAGCAGGATCCCGAAGCGGCGGCCACTGCCGCGAAAGACTTGGACGCCGCGATCATTGTCGTCGGCACTACCGCAGATCATGAAGGGGAGTGGATACCCGGTGACATTGGCGCTCAGGCGCTGTTCGGGGAGGGCGCCCAGATCCCTGAGGGGCTGATGCAACTCATGTCCGCCATGGCCGAGCAGCGCGAGAAGGAGAACAAGAATGCAGGCGCTTTAGGCGGTGGCGGGAACCGAGGCGGCGATCGCGAACGTCTTCGTTTGCCCGACGAACAAATTGCACTGATTGATGCCGTCACGGCGGTCAACCCAAACACGATCGTTGTGATCGTCTCGGGCTCGGCGATTCTGTCTCGAGACTGGGGACCAAAAACTGCCGCCATTTTGCAGACTTTTTATGCTGGTATGGAAGGCGGTACGGCGCTCGCCAAACTGCTTTATGGTGAGGTTAGCCCGTCAGGGAAATTGCCGTTTAGCGTCGCCGATGATGAAAGCGCCTATCCGTTCTTCGACAAGGATGCTGACGAAATTGAGTATGGCAGCCTGCATGGCTATACGTTGTTTGAGAAAAATCAGACCAAAGCGAGCTTCGCCTTCGGGCATGGCTTATCCTATGCGAAGTTCAAATATCGAGGTCTCAAGGCGCGGCGCGCGCCCGGTGGGCTGCAAGCGCAAGTTTCCGTCACCAATGTCGGATCAGTTTCGGCAACAGAAGTGGTGCAACTCTATATCGGTTTTCCGGGCCAGACCGTGGAACGACCGTTAAAACTCCTGCGCGGATTTGAACGGGTGCCTCTGGCGCCGTCTGAGGCCCGCACGGTCGAGTTTTTCGTCCCGGATGCCGATCTATCCTACTGGTCTGAAAGCAGTCGGTCTTGGGTGTTGGAACCTGGATCGCATACGGTTATGGTCGGTGGGAGCAGTGCGGATGAGACCCTTCTCAGCGTTTCTGTACTGATTTAGACGTCGCCCTAGGGGCGGGCATGTTTGGGGCGGAAAGTCGATTAACGCGCCGCATGCGGACATCCGGTGTTGTTCGCTTGGTCGAAGCTCTAATCAACTCACCGCTTGCGTGTAAGTGTTCAGTGACGTATCGCCTGCATCAGGGCAAAAGCGCGAACGATCTAGCGTGCACATTCGCGCTTAGTCGCTTGGAACCGTGAATTACATGCTGAAAAATCAAGACTATACGTTTTCAGTCGCTCCTATGATGGATTGGACCGATCGGCATTGCCGGGCGTTTCATCGGACCTTGTCGAAGCACGCGCTATTGTGGACGGAGATGGTGACCGCTGATGCGGTGATCCATGGAGATCGAGACCGTTTGATTGGGTTTTCAGACGTCGAACACCCGATTGTCCTGCAGCTTGGAGGCAATGAGCCGGACAAGATGGCGGAAGCGGCGCGCGTGGCCGAAGCGTTTGGCTATGATGAGGTCAATATTAATTGCGGTTGTCCGTCCGATCGTGTGCAGTCGGGCGCATTTGGCGCCTGTTTGATGCGCGAGCCGAAAACCGTTGCGGCCTGTGTGCGGGCCATGAGCGATGCGGTGGCCATCCCGGTCACTGTGAAATGTCGGATCGCGATAGACGAGGATCCACCGCGCGAAACATTGTTCCATTTTGTCGACACGGTCGCCGATGCCGGCTGCAGTGTTTTCACGGTGCATGCGCGCAAAGCTTGGTTGAAGGGGCTGAGCCCCAAAGAAAACCGGGAAATCCCGCCGCTCGATTATGAGCTTGTCAAAGCCTTGAAAGCGGAGCGCCCTGACCTGACCATTGTGTTGAATGGTGGCATCACCTCGCTTGATGATGGCGCCAACCATTTGCTTGATTTTGATGGCGTTATGTTGGGACGGGCGGCGTATCAGACGCCAGCTTTGCTCGGAGCGGTTGATGAAGCTCTGTTCGACCCAGAAGCGTCAGTTTTAAGCCCGTTTGGCGCCGTGGCAGACTATCGGCCATACATCGAGGCGCGGTTGGACGAGGGCGTGCGCTTGTCGTCGATGACCCGGCATATGCTTGGGCTGTTTAATGGCATGCCAGGCGCGCGAATGTGGCGGCGCATCTTAAGTGAGAAAGGTCCGAAACCCGGCGCTGGAATTGAGGTGCTCGACGAAGCCTTCGATGCGGTTGCTTTTAAAGTCGCCGCTTGTTGATCTGGCGTCTGCGCCCTAGGGTGAGCGTCTGCAACAAAGGGGATCAAAATGGCAGGCTTATTGGATTTACTCGCAGGCGCGCAGGCCCAACCGGCAAAACAGCAGCTCGGACAACAATTCGGTCTCAGCGAAGACATGACACAGCAAGCGATGGCGGCGTTAATCCCGGCTCTGGCGGCGGGATTGAAATCGAACGCAAGCCAGCCTGGGGGCGTCGAAGCGCTGTTGGGCGCGCTGAACAAAGGCACTCATAGCCGTTATTTAGATGAGCCAAGCCTATTAGGACGTCCTGAAACGCGCGATGATGGCAACGGTATCTTGGGACATCTACTGGGATCGAAAGAGGTAAGCCGCTCGGTTGCGAGCCGGGCGTCTGAAAAGACCGGGCTCGACAATGAATTGCTCAAGCAAATGCTCCCAATCGTCGCGACCATGGTGATGGGATCCCTGTCGAAAAAGAGCGAAGAACCAGACACGGTCTCCCAATTGGCCGGGCTGTTTGGGGGTGGCCAACCTCAACAGAGCGGAGGGCTTGGAGGTCTCTTGGGCGGGTTGCTCGGCGGTGGTGGCCAGCGCCAAGCGCAACCAGACGGATTGGGAATGCTCGGGGCCTTATTCGATGCAGATCGCGACGGATCCGCGATGGACGACATTTTTCAAATGGTGCTGAAGAGCCGGAAATAGGGGCTCGCGCTGAACAAATTGAAGCGCTCGGGTCGATCGATCCGGGCGCTTTGCATTTTGGTCAAAAAGTGTATTATGTAGCGATCGCTACAATGCGTAAATTGGACAGACGTATGACCTCTCAGAAAACCCATAAAACCTATCTCAAAGTCTCCGCCGTTATGGTTATGCTGTTTGGCCCCATCTTCTTCTTGGGGACAATGGACAGTACGGTTGAGCCCGTTCGGTGGACCGCCGATCTTTTAGCGTGGCCGATCGATGGCGCGCAAACTTACGACCATCCGGACACTCGCTTCATTGGTGCACTGGCAGGTGGGTTCCTATTTGGTTGGGGGATGTTGATTTGGTTTCTATCCGGGGACGCCTATGACGCGGCGCCAGAGTCGATCCGGCGAGCGGTTGTGACGGGCTTCTTGGCTTGGTTCGTTTTGGACAGTGCCGGGTCGATCACCTCTGGTCATGGTTCGAATGCGATTTTCAACATTTTCATCCTGTTGGCGTTTGTGGGGCCGATGTGGCGGCCGGCGAACACCTAATGCGACGCGTTTAGAGGCGGGTAAGAGTCGCGCTTGCTTCTCCCGGCGGGAGGGCTTGTGGTTCGCGTGAAGCCGCATACTGTCGTGATCACAGTCACATACGATATCAGGAGACCGCCATGATTGGGGTTGTTGCAACGCTCGAAATCCAAGACGGTAAGCAAGACGAGTTCGAAACCGTCGCCAAAGACTTGATGGCAAAGGTCAAAGCGAATGAGCCCGGGTGCACGACCTATCAGCTCTATAAGGCCAAAGGGTCGGACACGACTTATATCTTTATGGAGCAATATGCATCTGGCGACGCGCTCAAAGCTCATGGTCAAACCGACTATTTTAAAGCGGCGCAGCCGGGGCTCGGAGCTTGCCTTGCGGGCGCGCCAAAAATCGAAATGTTCGATATTGTCGAATAGGAGCGTTTAAATGGATCTCTCATTCACCGAAGAAGAGCTAGCTTTCCAAAAAGAAGTACGCACTTGGATTGCGGAAAATTATTCCGACGATCTGCGGCGTCGCAATTCCCTGTCCAAGAACGGTTATCTCGATAAGGATGGCATTATCGAGTGGCAACGCCTGCTCGATGATAAGGGCTGGTTTGTCGCCAATTGGCCGGAAGAGTACGGTGGGCCAAACCTCAGTGCCGGTCAGCGTTATATCCTGAACATGGAAATGGCTGCGGCAGGGACGCCGACAACCTCTCCTATGGGCAAATCGATGGTTGCCCCGGTCATCATGGCGTTTGGTAACGACGCCCAAAAGGCTGAGCATCTTCCAAAGATAAAACGCTCTGAAATCTGGTGGTGTCAGGGCTATTCCGAGCCGGGTTCTGGATCTGATCTTGCGTCGCTGCAAATGAGTGCGGTGCGCGATGGCGATGAGTATGTGCTCAACGGATCGAAGATTTGGACCACGCATGCACAATGGGCCGACTGGATCTTTTGCCTTGTGCGCACGTCGAAAGAGGGCAAGCCACAAGAAGGGATCAGCTTCTTGATTTTCCCAATGGATTTGCCCGGCATTTCCATCTCGGCGCTGCCAACGTTGGACGGTCCAACCGACAATCAACAAGAGATCAACCAAGTCTTCTTCGAAGATGTGCGCGTGAAGATAGACGACGCTTTGATCGGTGAGGAAAACAAAGGGTGGACCTACGCGAAATACTTGCTCCAGTTTGAACGCGGCAATGCCTATGCGCCGGGCCTGAAGAATGCGCTGCAAAAAACCAAGAAGCTCGCCAGTGTTGAGCAATCCGGCGGCGAGCCGTTGCTCAAGGATCCAGATTTCCAACGCAAAATTGCGGCCATGGAAATGAAGATTGAAGCGCTAAATGCCACCGAACTTCGGATCTTCTCAGCGCTTTCTGCGGGACAGGCTGTGGGCCCCGAAAGCTCAATGTTGAAATGTGCAGGTTCTGAGGCGCAGCAAGCAATATCGGAACTGTCACTCGAAGCGGTTGGCGGCTATGCTGCGCCCTTCGTCCAAGACACGTTCGCAGTGGCACGGGCCGGCGCGAACAGCGATTTAGCGACCCCCGATTATGCAGGCCCGGTCGCACCAAGTTACTTCAACTATCGCAAGACATCGATTTATGCTGGCTCAAATGAGATCCAGCGGAATATCATGTCGAAAATGGTGCTCGGGCTTTAAAGCTCGACGAACATGCTGTGAGCGGGCCGGATAAGAAGCCCGCCACACCAAATTGGAGGACTTATGACCGAGGCAGTGGCGCGGAAGCCGGGAATTTGGACCAAACTCGCCTATGGATTTGGCGCTGTTGGAGACGGCGTTAAAAATAACGGGTTCGAGTATTTCCTACTGCTTTACTATGGTCAGGTTCTTGGGGTGGATTTCGCGCTCGTTGGCGCCGCGCTCCTGACCGCGATGATCGTCGATGGGTTCACAGATCCTATCGTGGGGTATTGGTCAGACAATTTACGAACCAAGTTCGGGCGACGTCATCCATTCATGTATGCGGCAATTATTCCCGTCGGGATTGCCTATTATTTCGTTTGGAACCCGCCGTCCGGATTGGAAGGAAACGCGCTGTTTCCGTATTTATTGGCGATCACAATCGCCGTGCGGGTCTCTTTTACGTTCTACGACGTGCCGAGCAGTGCGCTGGTGGCTGAGCTCACGGATGATTATGATGAACGCACCTCGTTCCTATCCTTCCGATATGTGTTCGGATGGATGGGCGGGTTGTCTATTGCCGTTTTTGCCCTTCAGTTCCTTTTGGTCCCGACCGAGCAATATGGCAGCGGCTTCTTCAACATCGATGGCTACGAAACTTACGGGTTGATCTCGGCCATTGTGATTTG
>CBDIHJ010000027.1:0-9297 GCA_965279045.1 Henriciella sp.
CTCGGCACAAGGCGGGCATGTCTGTTCATGCCATGTTCCGCTCGGCGACGCAAATGGAAAAGAATCGTTAACGAACGCTACGGTAAACAGAATCAGGGCACAGCGGGCCTGTGATGATTCGGATCAGAGCACATGGCAAAGAATACTTCTCAGAAGGTTCTCATCGTCGAAGACAACGCTTTGAATATGCGTCTGTTTTGCGATTTGCTCGAAGCCAGCGGGTACGAAACCATGCAATGCGTTGATGGTGCGAAAGCCGTGGGTTTGGCGCTGGAAACCAAGCCCGACCTCATCATAATGGACATCCAGCTGCCCGAAGTCTCAGGCTTAGACATTACACGCTGGCTCAAAGATGATGAGCGAACCGCGAAAATCCCAGTTCTGGCTGTAACGGCCTTCGCCATGCGCACGGATGAGATGTTGGTGCGAGAGGCCGGATGTGAAGGCTATTTGTCGAAGCCGATCCAAGTCCGATCATTTTTGCAAACCGTGGACGACCTGATTTCGAAAGAGGCCGCCGCATGACCGCTCGAATCTTGGTCGTCGATGACATCGAGGCCAATCGACGCCTCATGCAAGCCAAGCTGGAGGCGAGGTATTATGCGGTCGAGCTCGCCGTCAATGGTGAACAAGCTTTGCAGCAAGCCGCAGATTCGCAACCTGACATCATTTTGCTCGATGTGATGATGCCGGGTATGGATGGATTTGAGGTCTGCCGACGGCTGAAATCGAACCCAGCGACCCGGCATATTCCTGTGGTCATGCTTACCGCGCTCACGGATATTGATGATCGCCTGCGTGGGTTGGAAGCGGGCGCAGACGACTTTTTATCAAAACCGATTGAAGACTTTGCGCTCTTTGCACGTCTCGAAGCGTTGATGCGCTACAATTTGGTGGCCAGTGAGCTGCGTAATCGTGGGTCTGTGAGCACTCAGCACGACCATTTCTCTGATTTTGAGCAAGAGCTTCTCGATCGATCCTCCAACATTCTGGTGATTGATCAAAATGAGAAAGAAGCACGCCGGATTGTCGATGCTTTGCAAACGATCGGGCATACGTCTCAGACCTGGCAAGACGCGAACGACTCCGGATTTAAATTTCGAGGTCTGGACTTAGTTTTGTTGGCCCTTTCGGACCAGAGTCATGACGCCTTAAAGCTCTGCGCCCAATTAAAGACTTTGCGAGACTCCAAGGACTTTTCAATTGTGGTTACTTGTCGTCCCGAAGACCAAGAACTGGCGGTAGAAGCGCTGAGAATAGGGGCGTTTGATATCGCTTATGCGCCCCTGGATATGCTTGAGCTACAAGCCCGCATCCGCACACAAACGCGCCGAAAGCGGTATATTGATATCCTCCGACGCCGCGTCGATCGAGGATTGGAGCTTTCCGTCGTCGATCACCTGACCGGGCTCTATAATCGTCGCTATATGTTGGAGCGGTTACAGCTTTGGATGCGGCGCTCAGCCCAAAACGGCAAACCCGTCTCGATCGCCGCCTTCGATATCGACCATTTTAAAGTCATCAATGACGCTCATGGGCATGAAGCCGGGGACCAGGTGTTAAAGGCGTTCGCAGAGCGTCTGCGGACCAATGTCCGACCGCAAGATATCGTTTGCCGGCCAGGCGGCGAAGAATTCCTGGTGATTATGCCGGAGACAGCTGCGGATATGGCCGCACTCGGGGCTGAGCGCATTCGACACGCCATCGGGGCACAACCCTTTCCTCTCGAACGCCTTGAGGTCGAAGTTTCTGTGACCGTCAGCGCCGGAATTGCCTCGCATTATGGCGATAATGGTGTCCTCGCAGATTTGTTGCACGAGGCAGATCAGGCGCTGTATCGCGCCAAGCAGAACGGCCGAAATCGTATCGAGCGGCTCGCGGCATAAAAAAACCGGGCCTGTCGCCCGGTTTTTTCAATCTTGGTATCGAAGTCAGATCTTACTTGATCTTACCTTCTTTGAACTCGACATGCTTTTTTGCAATCGGGTCATACTTCCGCTTGACCATTTTCTCGGTCATGTTGCGAGGGTTCTTCTTCGTGACGTAGAAGAAGCCAGTGCCTGCAGTCGAATTCAGGCGAATTTTGATCGTTGCCGGTTTGGCCATTGCGGTGCACCTTCATTTGAGGGCTGAAACTCGAAAACGCGTCTAATGATGGGTTGTGTGCGGTTAGTCAACCGGCTGTTCGCATCAAATTCGGTCCGCAGAGTGTCCGGTACGGGTCCAACGCAGAAATGGCGGGCCGAGATCCTTGTCTTTGGTCAACCGTTCTTCGATTTCACCGAGCATAAACCGCGTGACGTTCGGGAGATCGAGATCGAGGGCGTCTTTCAGCGAGACCCACTGCAGATCATGAAGTTCGGCGCCGTCTAAAGGCGGGCGATCATCGATGAGAACTTTTTCCGCCTCTGCCATGAAGAAGCGGGCATCAAAGCGCTTTGGACGATAAGGCGGGGTGATGGCGCGGCCAATGAATTGCAGGTGCTGCAGGCATGGCGCGATATCCATATCATAGAGCGGCTGCCAGCCGGCCGGCGCTTTCGCAGGCATTTCGGCTTGCCGGCCGATCAGTAAACCCGTTTCCTCGAAGGTTTCTCGAATGGCGGTGAGCGCGAAGGATTTTGGTGCTCGCCGAGATTGAAATCTCAAGCGATCTTCTTGGATTGGATCCAGATCAGTATAGCAAACCGCTCTACCGTCTTGCGGATCAACCCGCCCACCGGGGAATACATATTTGTCTGGCATGAAATCGTGGCGTCCAGAGCGTTTGCCCATCAGAACACGTGGCACAGCGGCATCGCGGCGAACCAATATTAAAGTCGCGGCATCTCGCGGACGTGGACTTGGCTTGTCCTTGAGAATGATTTCGCCATCATCCTCTCGATCATATGCCGTCCCCAGGTCCGGTTTGCTCATCGCCTTCGTTTTCCTTTTCCGCCCGATTTTCCTTTGCCGCGTTTGACACTGCCAGAGCGTTTGCCGCGATCAAAGCGTTTCCCTCGCGTCCGTGGCTGCAGTTTTTCGCCAGGCTTGCGCGGCCGGGGATCGGACAGGATCTCCAAAAGCAATCCCCCTTCGAGCGGTGTCACCTCTTCCAGTCGAACCGTTACCGGCTGTCCGAGTTCGTAGCGTTTTCCAGATGCGTCCCCGACGAGTGCCTGAGCCGCCTCATTATAGGCCCAATATTCTTGCGAGATCCGAGAAGCTGGGCAAAATCCATCTGCACCGGTTTCTTCCAAGCGAATGAATAGGCCAGACGCTGTCACGCCCGTGATCCGACCTTCAAACTCGGCGCCGACCCGATCGGCGAGAAAATGTGCCAAATAACGATCCGTCGCATCTCGCTCAGCCGCCATAGAGCGACGCTCAGTTCGAACCAGGTGCTCAGCGATTTCATCCAATTGCACGGACTGTTTGTCCGTCAGACCGTCCGGGCCGAACTTGAGCGACGCAATCAACGCGCGATGAACGATTAAGTCGCTATAGCGCCGGATCGGACTAGTGAAGTGCGCATACTTCTTCAAATTCAAACCAAAGTGCCCAATGTTTTCAGGACTGTAGATAGCCTGGCTTTGTGTGCGCAGAACGATTTCAGAAACCGCCTCAGAGTTATCGGTATCCTCAAAGTCCGATAGGAGGCGATTGAAGCGATGCGTCTGCGTGCGTTCGCCGACCGACCATTTAATATCAAGCGTTTTCAGAAACTCGGACAGCGCCGCAATCTTCGCGTCTGAGGGCGCGTCATGGACACGATAGAGGAGGGGCGTTTTTAGGCGCTCAAGCTCTTCCGCGGCGCAGACATTAGCCTGGATCATCAATTCTTCGATCAGCTTGTGGGCGTCGAACCGCTCTTTGGTGCGGATGCCAGCAACGGTGCCGTCTTTTGCGATTTCGACTTTGCGCTCTGGCAGGTCGAGCTCGAGTGGGCCCCGCTTTTCGCGGGCTTTAGATAGCGCCGCATAGGCGTCCCACAGCGGGCGCAACACTGTGTCCATCAATACGGCAGCACGCTCCGTTGGCTCCCCGTCAATCGCTTGTTGAGCCTCTTCGTAAGACAAAGCGCCCGCGGATCGCATGATCGCGCGCATGAATTTGTGCGAGCGCTTGGTACCGGAGCGATCGAAGTGGATCTCCACGGCCATACATTGGCGATCCTGACCCTCCTTCAGCGAGCAAGCATCAGCGCTCAGCTCAAACGGCAACATCGGAACCACGCGGTCCGGGAAATAGGTTGAGTTGCCGCGCTTAAGGGCTTCGCGGTCGAGCGCGCTTTCAGGCGTCACGAACGCCGCCACGTCAGCGATGGCAACAATCACGCGAAAGCCGTCATCTAAAGCCTCGGCAAAGACCGCGTCGTCATGGTCTCGTGCATCCGCGGGATCGATCGTGATCAGGGGTGTCTCGCGCAAATCAGTGCGCGGGACGTCTGCGGGCTTCGCGGTTTGAGCGGCGTGCACTACGCTTTCAGGGAAGGCGGTTGGAATATCATGCGCTGCGATGGCCAAAAGGGACGCAGCGCGCGGATCTTCTTGGCGACCCAAGACTTCCATGATTTGCGCGCGAACGGGGCCATAGCCTTTTTGAGGATAGGGCCGAGCGAGTACGAGGTCGCCATCCTCCGCACCGTTTCGATCAGCCTCGCGGACATGAAGCTCGTATTTGATTTTTCGGCTCGCCGGTTTGATGCGTCCGCCGCGCGCGGTGTTGATGTAGACGCCTGTCACGGGGCGCTCTTCCTCGCGCGCTTCGAACAGTTTCATCAACCGCGCCGTCCAAACCCCATCAGATTGTTTGACGCGCGCCAAGCCTTGATCTCCAACGCCTGGGGCAGGGCCGCGTGATTTGCCGGAATATCCGTCAAAAATCAGGTCTGGGCCATAAGCGCCTTCCTTGCCAAAGGCGCGCGCGATCAGATCTCCATTCTCATCCGTACGTTCAAACCGCACGACGCAGGTTGGCGGCGGCATATCTGTTTGCGCCCAGGCACGTTTGCCCGTTTTGGTCAGCGTACCGTCGGCTTCGAGGTCCTTTAGAATGGCGCGCAGCGTCTGACGTTCGCGGCCTTTGACTTTTAGGCCGCGAGCGATCTCTTGTTTGGTGGTGGCGTCGGGGTTCTCCCGAATGAAGGTGAGAACCGTCTCTCGATCTGGAAAGCTCATGGCGCGCGCCTTACAGCAAGTTGACGTGCTTGGCTCGTGTTATTTTTAAGGCAAGGCGAGACCGAGAGGGGCAATGCGGGCCTTAAGATCCGTCACGCTCATCCAGATTGAGCCGCATTTCGAGGATGTACGGCTCGAAGCCAACTTTCTCATACGCCCGAATCGCGGGTTCGTTCTGCGGATAAACAGTGAGATGGACTTCCGGCAAGTCGCGCGCCCTTGCCCAAGCAAAGAGGTGATCCAATACCCGCTGGTTGATGCCTTTTCCGCGGTGAGCTGGTTCGACATATAAGAACCCGATAAATGCATGATAATCCGGATCCAGATAATGTCGTGAACGTTTCTTCTGAGCATAGCCAGACCCGACAAGCTCGCCATTAACCGTCGCCACTGCAACTTCAGCGTCGTACGACGCGATCAACGCACCGACATCATAATAGCTGATCGGATCAGGCTTAAGCGTATGATCATACGGTCGTTCTGCCGTGACGATTCCTTGTTCGAACCTGAGCAGCGTAGGCAAATCTTCGGCGGTTGCTGTTCTAATCGAAAGGGTCTCGGTCATCGTTACGGCCTATCGCAGTCCAAGGTTCAAGCCCGCATATCTAATCACGCAAGACAAGTCAGTGAAATTCAATCGGTTCTTTTAAGGAGATCTCATTCTTTCCCCGTAGAGTTGTAAGCGTCCGGATCTCTCGTAGATCTGACAAATCTCACTGCGTTGAATTAGTAGCGGATCGTCGCGCTTTTGCGGGGACGGCGAGGAGCTCGATCTGTGTGTCGTTTTTGATGAGGGGCTACGCACTCATGAAATTGGACCAGATGAATGATTTTGGACGTAGAACTCTTGCAGCTATACCGGTGCAAGCAATTGGTAGATCTCCTCAACCGGGTAGGGCAAATTTTTGAGATAGAGGGCTTCCCTTATCTTTCGTTAGAATGGACGCCAGCCCCTTCGAACGCGACAACGATGTTGTCTCACGCGTCTTTGGTCTGGGACAATTATAGTGTTCAACTTGGTGATCAGGGCATTTCCCTGAGCCAGAATATGGCCAAGTCGTTCTCGGTTGCGCTGCGCCATAATAAGGTCAACACCTTAGCTTGTCAGTCTTGGAAGGTTGCACAGACGGAGACCTTCTGCATGCGCGCTGCAGCGCCGGAAGTCTATTTCCTGACGGAGTATCAACGCGGTCTGGTCGAAGCCTTCGATCAATCGCCGTGGACGGAATTTGTCGCCTACGCGGTCTGCCGTGAGCGCGATTGCGTGCTGTTGCTGACGGCGAAAACGCAATTGGTGATGACCCCGAAAATGCTCGAAATCGCACGCAAGATCATGTCTGCTTTTGCCAGCGCTTACCGCTATCTTCATAGCCAATCCATCGTTTTGTCGGTTGGAGAGACCGAAGCGGAGCGGCTCGGCGTGCTGTCGCGCCGCGAAGTGGAGTGTTTGCAGTGGCTGGCGCTTGGAAAAACACTGTCCGAAGCCGCGATCATTCTCGGTATTTCCGAACGGACGCTTCGGTTTCATGTTAATAATGCCCGCGAGCGTCTCGGGGTGTCCACGACGATGCAAGCAGTGGTGTCGGCCGCGTTGCTTTACGGCTTTGATCCGAACGATACGCGAGACTCAATTTACACAAAAAGCCGCGAACCGATGACGCCAAAAGCCAAGCGCGTGGGATAGATTAACGGATAGAATAGACGATGGTGGCTTGGCCATGGATCTTTTTGGCATCCATGGTCAGGCCCTGCGCAGGATCGCTTCTGGTGTAATTATTGTGCGAGGACTTATCCTTGTGCTTGAAGCGATTATTCCCCTGACCCTGGTGCTTTTCAAGGTTCCAGTTTGACGTGTAGGTGGTCAGAGGTTTCCCGGCAGTGACCCCGCAATACTCGAAAAACTCGACGGAGGCTTCGTAATAATTGTTGCGCTGCTGATTGCCCTTATCGTCAGTGTACCAGGCATACACCCTGCCTTTTGCTGGCGTGCAAACGCCACAGGTTGGTGCGCATTTATGACCGTCCGGCTTGATCCCGACAATGTCCGACGTGCCCGGTTTAATCGTCACGTGATCCACGATCGCTTTGTTGTGCGTGAGATCAACGCGCTTGGAATGATCATCTTTCAATATGAAGGTAAGATCGCGATCTGTATTATTTGTGACCCTTAACTCAAAGATTGAAATTTCTGCAGTCGCGGTGGGCAGGCACGTGGTTAGAGCGACGAAGCCAAACGTTGTCAGCGTTGAGCGGGCGATGCGCATTTTAAATGCTCCTTTGCTAAGATCCCCGCACGCAAGCCAGTATCCTATCCTTCGCAAACTGTCCGATTTGACAGTCGCGAGCGCCCGCTGTCGCGCGCTAAGCCTGTCTCAAACGGGCGGTTCATTCGGCAGAAGGACTTCAAATGAAAACCGATTACAAACCAGCCATCTGGCTGCTCTTAGCGGGCACCTTGGCGATCGCGGCAACGGCGTTCATGCCAGCATTCGCGGCGAGCTCCATGGAGTCCGAGTACATCCACGAAAAATGCGAAGATCCGAAACAGGCAATTTGCGGCGCGATTATCGTTGGAAATGCCGGCAGTTTCACACTGGATTGGGTCTCGGTGAAAGCGCGAGATTCCCAGCCGAGCGTGCCGACGATCCATGAATCTTGCCCCGGCACGAGTAAGAAGTTTGATCGCAATGTCCCTGGGGCCAACTATAACAAATACGTTGTGCCGGCATCTTGCGCTTACAAAGTGACGGTCAAGATTTTGTCCGGAAACAAAAAGGATCAGAATCTGTATCTGACGCCGGGATGTCAGATAATTGTGAAGGTCAAAGGCGACCTTCGGTCGAATAAACTCACCGTTGAGGCGTCGAAAATATCAGATCAAACGCCGACAAACTCGAGCGGAAAACCGGTCGACCCGCTTGGCTACAAATGCGGCAAGCAAAGCAAAGCAGGCTTTTAAGCCGCGACCGACCCTGCCGGGGACGTCGCTAGGTGTGATTGGATCGTTCGAGCCATAATCGCGTTGGATGAAAGCGGGGATAGATTGGTCATAAGGTTTTGAAGACACTGCAGAATTTGATTCCTTTGATTGGTCGGCTCGTCTTTATTCCCATGGTCTTGCTCACCAGTTGCATCGCCGGTCCGGACTTTTCCGCCGAGTTCGGATCGCGCGGCGCTCGAGGAGGCGTTTCGCGCGCAAACAGTGTCCGCAGCAATGGCGCGAGAGAAACGTGAGGTGGCCGCAATAGAAGACTTGCGAGTGACTTCGGCCCCGGACCAACCGGGGCTTCTCCTTACAGTTTCCTTGAAGAATGCCCAACGCGCGCGCGTCATCGAAAAGATCTTCGCGGCCGCGCAAATGGACTACCAAATTGATGTTGGGCATATCGGGGGTCGTGTCAGCAGCCGATTTTCCGACAAACCTCTGATCGAGGGATTAAACACGCTGCTTGCGGAGACCGGGCTCTTTGCACGGGCCAAACAGGGTGTGATCCGCATTTCACCTCTGAGCCCCTCATCTAAAACAGCTGATCCAGATGTCGCAGAGTCTGAGTTTATCAGCCGAGAGATCACACTGACCCATTTGTTAGCCGCCGATGCCGCACAATTACTGGCCACGCTTTATCAAGCCGACTTTGATGAAAAATCCACGGGCTTTTCGGTCGAAACGATCGCGGAGTTGAATGCGATCTTTGTGTCCGGCCCGAGCGATCTCATCCAGGCCGCGCAAAGCATTATCGCGCGTGCGGATCGCCCGGTGCCGCACATCATTATCGAAGCGCTGGTGGTCGACATTGATACTTCGTCTGTTGAATCGATTGGGGTCAGTTTCGCTGACGGCGCCGATGGCAGTTTTGAGGCCTTGAGCATCGTGCCCGGCCAAACCGGCGGCAACATTTTGGGGACGTTTACAGAACTTGCCGGAAATTCGGCGCAGGTGAGCGCGACCATCAACTTTCTCGCCGCGCGCAATGCGGCGAAGATTTTGGCTCGTCCTTACATCGCAGCCAGAAACACGAAAACGGCCTCGATAGAGATCGTGAATGATCAGTTCGCGCGCGTCGACACGTCCGGCGATGACTCTTCGATCATTTCTACAGATTCTGTATCAGCCGGGGTCACGATGCAAATCACGCCC
>CBDIHJ010000028.1:0-13841 GCA_965279045.1 Henriciella sp.
AGACGGCTCACTTAAGGTAGCATAGTAAGCTGGTGCTTCGCGCCATGGCAGCGAAGGAATATGCTTGACCTTGTGATCCTGCGCACCAAGCAGTTGCCTTGCCTTCATTGTGGCTTGAAGATCTGTATTCAGCCCCATAGCGGCGCCATACTTCAGCGCGATATTGATACGATACAAACACTTGCGAGCAGTATCTGCCTTCGTCTGCCAGATCGGATCTAGCATGCGCTGAATGTGGCTTTGGTTTATTTGCTCAATCGGGACTGATCCCCACTTTGGAAATACGTGGACTTGGAGCGGTCCTAGCCAGCGTCCATCCCTATTCTTTCCTTTTAGCTCTGAGCGCTTCGCGTCGAATGCCTTTAGCGCCACTTCTTCAAGCGTGAGAATATCCTTGCCAAGCATCACCTTACGAGCCTGATTTTCGGCGATCGGGTCTTTACCTGCCTTCAGCAATGCCCTGTTGGCGTCCGCCGCCTCGCGCGCTTCCGCTAAGGATGTGTCCAGGAACGAGCCGAGCCCCATCTCCCTTCGTCGGCCGGCAAACGTATAGTTGTAAAACCAATATCCAGAAGACTTATCGCGTTTGCGGAGATAAAGCCCTCCACCATCCCCATACTTTCCAGCAGGCGCTGACTTAACCCGGGCAGACGTCAATTTGTGTCGGGACCGCGCAGACATAATTGCCCCCACGATTGCTCCCACACAAAATGGCGTATATCACTAGACAGATCAACACAGCGATGGACAATTAGGGCTATTATTACAATAGATTCAGTGGTTAAATGGACACCGATGAACTTACTTTAGCTATTGTTCGACGCCTCCCCGAAGCGCCACTTTTCTTTTTCTCCTGTTTTCAGAGCCCAACACCGCCCCTGGGGGTCGAGGGCTTGTGTTTTACGCGGCGCCGCGCGACGGTTACGACGATAAAAGCGTGGGAGTAGAGATTATGAGACTTGGGATCGCTGTAATTGCGGCCGCGGCCTTGGCGGGATGCACGCAAACCGGCACGTCGTCGACGAATGAAACGCCGGTATCGGAACCCGCCGCGGCGCCGCTCGCCTGTGCCCAAGCCTCCTATTATGCCGACAGTCTTGCTGGAAACTCGACGGCCAGTGGTGAGCCTTATGATCCCACGCTCAAGACCGCGGCCCATCGCACGCTGGCCTTTGGAACCAAATTGCGGGTGGTCCGAGAAGGCTATGGGGAGGTGCTGGTGACCGTCAATGATCGCGGACCCTTCATCGATGGACGGGTGATCGACCTCTCGCGCGCGGCCGCTGAACAGATTGACATGATCACCGCAGGCGTCGCCAACGTGTGCATCTATCGCGTCGACTGACAGAACGCGGCAGACTTAAACCTGCGCGTCAAAAACAAATGTAAAGGTCACTGGCACTGCGGAGGTGATGGATGGCAGCCCCGCCACCTCGCGCAAGGCTTCTAACCCCGCATCGAGATCAAAGTCTGAGACATAGACGATCACTGGCTCAGCAGACGAAATCTCGATCCGGTTCGGCGCAATGCGGGTAACGAACGCGTCGACATAGAGCGGCGCTTCGGCGCCGTGCAGGGCGAGCGTGCCTTCAATCTCAGTTTGACGCCGTTCGCCCGTGGCGAGGTCGGCGAAGTCCTCTGGATTAACGGCGGTACTGATCGTCGCGGTAGGATACGTGTCGGTCTGGAAGAACATGGTCCGCATACGCTCGTTTCGAATGTCGATCTTGGTTTCAACCTGATCGAGCGGAACCGTTACAGAGGCTTCCCCATTGGCGCTGATTTCGCCGGTGAGGCCCGGAAAGAAATGGGTTTCGATAGCTTCGGTCGCTTTGATTGAGGCGAATGCGATTCTAGAGGCGGATTGATCCAGAGCCCATGACGCGGATTGCGGCACCACTTCAGCCGCCGCCGCAGGCGCTTCGGACGCCCCTGGCGTGTCTGCGGTCGGTCCACACGCGGTCAAAACCAAGACGGGAAACGAGAAAAGAGCCGCGAGGCGTATACGCATGAAAATCTCCATCACTCGACGAGCATGCCCCGCCGACCTCTGCGATTTAATACAAAATGCCGAACAGAAAAGGCACGAATGGATGGAGATCACATGGGTGCGCGCTATCCGCTCAAAGGAAAACGCTCGTCGCGACCCAAATCACACCCATCGACGCTGCACCCGAAAAAGCGCCGAGGATCAAAGCCACAAACGTATGATCGACTTGGCCGCGATATTCTTGGCGTATCTCAAGGCTGAATTCGTCGGATATCTGGTCTGCCATAGAGCCCCACCCAGCTTGCTTGCAATGCACCTGTCGTATGTCTGAAGGTAGGTGTACAGGAGGATCTGGTCATTATCCGAGCATCTCATTTCCTAGAAAGCCATCCCCAGAGCAATTGCGATTGGCCGCTGGTCAAGCCGAGATGGACGGCCTAGACCCAATGCGGGGAGAGCGATGACAGAGCCCGTCGACGAATTCGAAGCCGTCGCTATTGGTGACGATCAACTCACGCCTTGGTGGCGCGTGGCAGCCGTCGGGTCGATGGTGGCGTTTTCGCTACCGACCTTCATCACCGGATTGGAAGTCTATCAAGGCCTATCGCCTTGGCAGACCGTTTGGGCGCTTCTGGTTGGGTCTTTGCTAATTTTCGCGATCGGGACCGCGATGGGCGGTATCGGCGCGCAAACGCGGATGAGCTCTTACTTATTGACCCGGATTGCGTTCGGAGATTTAGGGGCGGGCGTCGTCAACATCGCTTTTGCTATCTCGCTGCTGGGCTGGTTTGGGATCAATATTAATCTCTTTGCTGAAGCCGTGTCCGGGCTCAGCACAACGCTGTTCGGCGGCGCCCCGTCGCAGCTTGTTCTCTCGCTGATCGCCGCGGCCTGTATGACAGGCCTCACCTTTGCCGGGTTTCGGGCCATCAATCTGCTGGCCACACTGATGGTGCCCGTGCTCGCGCTCGTCACGGTGATTTTAGTCTACAATGCGCTGTCCCTGCAATCGCTTCCCGAGCTCATGGCCGCCGAGAAAGAGGTGTCCCTCAGCGTCGGCGACGGGATCTCTGCGATTGTCGGCGCGATCATTGTCGGCGCAATTATCTTGCCCGACATCACGCGGTTTGTTCGATCGTGGCGCGGCGCACTCGGCGTGACCTTCGTGTCCTATATGATCGTTCAATTGCTCGTTATGGCGTCCGCCAGCCTCGCCAGCGGTGCCACGGAGTCCGGTGATATCCTCGAGATAATGCTACAGTTCGGGCTCGGGCTTGGCGCGTTTTTTATTGTCATCACCGGCAGCTGGGTGCTCAACGCGCTCAATCTCTACTCGACCGTTTTATCGATCAAAGCGACTTTTCCAAAGCTCAGCCAAGCCTTGCTCATTGTCGGGCTTGGCGCGTTCGGCGCTGGTGCGGCGCTGCTGAACCTGCTCGATGTCTTTGTGGAATTCTTGATCTATCTGTCCATCGTTTTCATTCCGGTCGCTGGCGTGATCATTGCCGACTATATCCTTGTGCGGCGGCAAGCCTATCGGATCGAAACGCTAGACGAGAATCGAAGATTTGCGCCTAAAGCCTTCAGCGCCTGGGCGATTGGTGCGGTCGCGTCTTTGATCATGTATTATTATCCAAGCTATTCCCCGAGCGGAATTTCAGCCATAGACGCGATCGCTTTGACGGCCGCGAGTTATCTGGCGCTGGCCTGGTCGGACCGAACCCACGCGCCAAAAAACCCTAAGCTAGAAGAGGCTCCAGATGCGCATCGGAATTGATGTCGGCGGAACGCATACCGATGCCGTAATCATGGACGGCAATCGCGTCGTCACCTCTACCAAAGTCCTGACCAGTGCGGATGTCATGGAAGGCGTCGCCAACGCTTTGGACACTGTCCTTGGCGATAGCGGTTTGCCCGTCACAGCGATCCAGTCCGTGATGATTGGAACGACGCAATTTACCAATGCCATTATCGAGCGTAGACAGCTCGCCCCAACCGGCGTGTTTCGCCTCAATCTCCCATCCGGTCGCGGACTTCCGCCAATGGTGGATTGGCCAACAGACATTGCCGAAGCGGTCGGTGGGCATGGCTATACCCTGCATGGCGGCAAACTTTATGATGGCTGGCCGGTGGCCGATATTGAACCGGAAGAAGTTGACCGCGCGATCGCAGATGCGAAAGCCAAAGGTCTCAAGAATTTTGCCGTCTCGTCCGCCTTCTCGCCTATGGATCCCTCGCCGGAGGCATATGTGGAGTCCCGGCTTCGCGCAGCGATCCCGGACGCCAAGATCACCTGCTCGCACAGCTTTGGTCGGCTGGGTCTGATGGAGCGCGAAAACGCCGCGATCCTCAACGCCACTTTGCTGCATTTCGCGGAGACGGTGGTTTCGGCTTTTCTGACCGCGCTGGATCGGCGGGAGCTGAAATGCCCGGTCTTCATCAGTCAGAATGATGGCACGCTGATGAGCGCGGATTTTGTCCGCGCCTTTCCAGCACTCACATTTGCCTCAGGACCGACCAATTCGCTGCGCGGCGCCATGCTACTGACGGGGCTAGAAGACGCCATCGTGGTCGATATTGGCGGTACAACCTCTGATATTGGCGTCTTGCAGGCAGGCTTTCCGCGTGAGTCCAACTCGGTCATCGAAGTCGGGGGCGTCAGAACCAATTTCCGCATGCCGGATATTCAAGCGATTGGGCTAGGCGGGGGCAGCTTGGTCAGCGCCGATGGCACGATGATTGGTCCGCAATCGGTCGGCCACCGTTTGACCACTGAGGGACTGATTTTTGGTGGAGAGACTTTGACCGCCACAGATATTGTCGTCGCTAGCGGCCATCAGAATATTGGCAATATTGATGCCGTTTCAGGTCTGTCGCCCAAACTTATAGAGACGGCTCGCCAGAACATGCTGACCATCCTTGATCGCGGCATTGATATGATGAAACCCGGCGCGGTGCAGATGCCAGTGATCCTGGTCGGAGGGGGCGCCGTCTTGGTCACCGGCGACTTAGCAGCCGCGAAAGAGGTGCATCGCCCAGAGCATGCCAGCGTCGCGAACGCGATCGGTGCAGCAATTGCGCAAGTGGGTGGAGAAACTGAAAAGATCATCTCCTATCAAGCGCAACCGCGAGAAGAGGCAATCGCAGAGCTAACGCGCGAGGCCGAAGCGCGCGCAATGGGCGCGGGCGCGTCTAAAGAGAGCCTACGAACCGTCGATATCGAAGAAACGGAAGTGCCTTATATGGGCCAAGAAACGATGCGAGTGAGAGTCAAAGTGATTGGCGACCTCGCATTTAAGACTGCGGAGGCTTCGCAATGAAACTTGGCGCCGAACATTTAGATGATCTCGCCCTTGGATCCGTTTTCCTCGCGACCGGCGGCGGCGGTGATCCGCATGTGCCAAAGCTCCTGACCCGCGAAGTGCTAAAGCGGTCCGGCCCAGTTGAGCTTCTGCCCCCAAAAGACCTACCAAATGATGCCTTCGTGGCGGCGATTGGAAATGTCGGCGCACCGACGGTCAGCCTGGAATTGCTTCCGTCCGATGATGAGGCGCTGATCGCGCTTGAAGCGTTTGAGACACAAATGGGGCGCCAGCTTGACGCGGTTGTATCGTTCGAAATCGGCGGCGGAAACTCGCTGATACCGATCATGGCCGCTGCCAGCCGGGGCATTCCAGTGGTGGACGGCGATGGGATGGGCCGCGCTTTGCCAGAAGCGCAAATGATGACCTATGCGATATGCGGCATTCCTTCGACGCCAGCGCTCGCCTGTGATTATGCGCGTAATGTGACGCTGTTCACGACCAAAGGCACCGACGTCTACGAACGGCATATTCGCGCCTTGGCCATGAGTTCAGGCGGCATGATTACGACCGTCGAACATGGCATGTCCGGCACGACCGTGCGGGACGCTCTGATTCCTGGGACAGTGAGCTTCGCCCTTAGGCTCGGAACGTTCTTGCGCGAGCATCGTGGCCGAGCACCGGAGCTTTTTGAACCGCTTAAAGCCCTATTTGCAGACTCCATTTACGGAGAGTGCCGTCTCATCCACACCGGAAAAGTCGTTGATAAATCCACTCGGATCGTGGGCGGGTTCGATGTCGGCAATACAGTCGTTGAAGGCTTTGATCCTGGCATGCCACCGGTCGAGATCGACATCAAGAATGAGTATCTCCTGGCCCGCCGCGGAGACCAAGTCCTGGCTTCAGTCCCCGATTTGATTGTCATTGTAGACTATGAAACCTCGGAGCCGATCAATGCCGAACGTCTGCGCTACGGCCAACGGATCGCAATTTTCGCCATCGGCTGCCCGGACTTTTATCGCTCAGAAGATGCCTTGAAAGTCGTCAGCCCACGGAATTTTGGCTTTGATTTGGACTATGTCCCACTCGAAGCGTTGCCAAATTAGTCCGGCAGCTTATGCCTGATCCCTACAATAGACACTTGTTGGGATTGGGAGCTCATCATGATCTTACAGCGTATTTTGACCGCCGCGACGGCGGCCTTTGCGATGGCAGGCCTTGCCGCGGCGGACACCGGCACTGTCCTTAAAGGGGCAGACATTATTGACGTCATCGACGGCAAGAAACTGCGCGGTCAAGTGGTTGCGATCCAAGATGGCAAAATCGCTTATGTCGGCTCAGAACGGCGGTTGCCTGATGGAGACTGGACCGAGATTGACCTTACAGGCGCGACGCTGATGCCGGGTCTGTCCGACAGTCACGTGCATCTGACTTCGGGTGCGAACGTTCATGGCTTCCGTCGCCTTACCCGCTCCACCGCCCGCGGGGCGATTAGCGGGGTCGTCAATTCAGAGATCACATTGCTGTCCGGCTTCACCACCGTCCGCAATCTTGGCGCGCCTGGGTTTACCGATATCGATCTCATGCGAGCGATTGATGAAGGGGAAATCGTCGGACCTCGGATCATCGGAGCCGGTCAATCAATCGGTATCACGGGCGGACATTGCGGGGACGCAACGCTTCTGCCTTATGAAGTTCAGCGCCGCTCTGGCGGGCGCGCGGATGGTCCTTGGGAAGTTCGACAAAAAGTGCGCGAGAACAAAAAATACGGTGCACGCGTGATCAAGTTCTGCGGCACAGGCGGGGTCCTTTCGCCCAACACGTCGATCAATGCGCAGCAATATTCTTTGGAAGAGATGAAAGCGATCGTCGATGAAGCTAAATTGCTCGATCTCAAAGTTGCGGTCCATGCCCATGGTCCGCGGGGCATTCAATCGGCGCTCGAAGCTGGGGTCGACTCCGTCGAACACGCCAGCATGATCACCGATGAGAGCATCGCACTCGCGGTCGAACAAGGCACTTATCTTTCCATGGATATCTATGTCTCCGACTACATCCTTTCAGAAGGCGAAGCGGCGGGCATTTTGGAAGAAAACCTGGCCAAAGAACGCATGGTCGGGCGGGTCCAGCGCGAACGCTTCCAAGCCGCGGTCGAGGCCGGTGCGAATATGGCTTTTGGAAGCGATGCCGGGGTCTATCCGCACGGCACCAATGCGCGCCAATTCTCTAAAATGGTCGAATGGGGCATGTCGCCCATGCAAGCCATTCAAACGGCCACGATCAGCAATGCCACACTGTTCGGGATCGAAGACGAAATTGGCTCCATCACCGTCGGCAAGGAAGCCGACATCATTGCAGTCGCGGGCGATCCCCTCGACAATATCCGCGAGCTTGAAGACGTCGACTTCGTGATGAAAGGCGGCACCGTCTATCTCAACGAGATTGGTGGCTAGGCCTCATAATCTCCCTCGAACCGGGCCAGCGTCTGCGGACCTAAAGCCTGTTTCAACGGCGCCAGATGCGCATCGACTTTCCGCCAAGCGCCGATGCCGCGCGCATTGATCGGCTGCCGCACTTGTTCACTGCTGGCCGTACGGATCGCGCGATCGGTTTGGTGGAAAGTGAGGCAGGCAGGCTCAAACGCGACTCCGATAAATGCCAATAGCTCTCTGATTTTGGCCTCAGGATCTCGGACAAGATGCTCGTGTTGTAATGTCAAAACGCGGCCCGGTAGCACCTGGTGCCAATGATCCATGAGTTTAAGATAGCCATTAAAGTAGGCGCCGATATGATCGAGCGCATAGCTAAAATCGACGCCGGTCGGGAAATGCTGCTTGAAAAGGCTCAAACCGCAATCGAGCGGGTTACGGCGCGCGTCAATGATAATCGCCTGCGGAAGGATTTTTTTGATCAGTCCGATATGCAGAAAATTAAACGGCAATTTGTCCGTGAAATACGCCCTGCCCTGTGAGCGAAACAATGCCCCGTTTTGCAAATAGGCCTGACCCAGTTCAGACAATTCTCTCACTGAAAGTACGCCGACTTTCTCAAGAAAATCGCCGCCATGGTTCAACGCGCACATGGCGTGGGCTTTTCGGGCGACGCTCGGCAAAACAGGTTGTTCGATCGTGCCTTCAATCTGCGAATGACTGGCGAGGATTTGTTCCAGCAACGTCGATCCTGACCGGGGTAAGCCCAGGATAAAGATTGGCGTCGGCCCGTCTGGAAGCGGATCTGAAATCGTCCGCAAAGCCGCTTCATCGAAGGCCTCCACCCGAGCTGCGATCGCGGTCTCAAATTGCTTCGGGTCGAAGGATTGATTGGCATATAAGCGGTTTGCGTCGGCATAAGCCAACATGCTGGCATCCAGGTCTTCTGCCGACTCCTGAGCTTTGGCCAATGCAAACATTGCGATGCATTTGTCGGCTTCAGGCAATTGAGGGTCTTCCAATAAAGCTTGTATCGCGTTCCGGTCTTCGCCTGAAAAGTCGAACGTCTTCATATCGGCTAAGGCCCACCACGCCCCGGCATTCCGGGGGTTAAGGGTTAAGCAGGCCCGATAGGCCGCGACGCTTTCGTCCCGGAGTCCCATCACGCGCAGGATCTGCCCCCGCACCAGTTCGATTTCGCTGAGCTTGCGCGCATCATTTTCTGCGAACGGTTTCGCGCGCTCACAAACCTCGAGCAGCTCTTCATTTTTTCCGTAACGCAGCAGAATGCTGACCAGCACCCAATAAGCGGGAAATGACGGTTCGGTTTTGACCAGCGTTCGCGCAGCTTCGATCGCGTGGCTATAATTGCCTGTACTTTCGTGAGCGCTGACCAGCGCATTGCGCAAGACCAAGTTCGCGGGAGAATGCGTGAGCCCATATTCGAGCGTTTTAACGCGTGCTTCCGGGTTGTTTTTTAGACCCGCAATATGCGCTAGGGTGAACACAGCGCGAGGGTGACCCGCCTCTTTTTGGAGCATTTGCTTGGCGATCTCTTCGGCCTTCGAAAAGTTGCGATTCTTCATATGCATTTGGATGTCTTCGAACGCGGTTCCGAGCGGATCAAATCGCTCCGCAGCTTGCGTCACCTGAACCGCTTCAGCAAAATTGCCAGTGTCGAACAAGAGTCGGCTTAATCGCAACCAGCCCTGCAAGAAATGAGGGTCTGCGCGCAACGCTTCCTTGAGGCGTTCAATCGCTCCGACAAGATCACCCTCAACGGCGAGAGCCTCTGCTTGTTCGGCGAGCGCTTGTGATTGGGATGGGTTCTGCATCTGATCCCCATAACAAGAAATGCGGAAGCTTTCGCCTCCGCATTCCAGTTTATCGATTTACCTGGGGTTTATTGACGGTAAGTCACACCAAGGAAGAAGAATCGGCCACGCGGACCAACCGGCCAAGCGGTCTGGGTCGAAAATGGCTCTTCGTCAGCGATATTGTTGATACCACCATAGAACGAAATGGAGTCGCTGTATTCGTAGCTCGCATTCGCATCGAAGATGTAGACATCGTCGAAGAAGCCCGCATCGCCAAGATCGTCAAAATTCTCGATCTCGGTCGCGAACTGCTCGCTTTGATACGTCGTTTGCAAAGCCACAGAGAGCGGGCCACGATCCCAAGACAGGGTCAAGTTGCCTGACCATTCTGGGAGCTGGATCTCTTGCACCTCAGGATCGACATCAGCCGCATCCAATGGATTGAAGAAGCGGTCCAATGTGTCTTGCTGAGAACCAACGATCCCGACTCCGAAGGTATTTTCACCTACGTCGAATGAGTAATTCGCCGCGAAATCGATACCCTTCGCCTCAAGGCCAGCAAAGTTGATCTGCCCCGTTTCGAGGAAGTTCAGACCCCCATCACCACGGCGTGTGAATGAATCACAGAATGCCAATCCAGGATAGTTACCTGAGTCCAGACACCCTTCGAGGATGTCTGTGTCACCTACTGCAGAAATCGCGTCCTCAATGGTGATATCCCAGTAGTCGATCGTGATTGACAAGCCGTCTATGAAGCTCGGCGTAAACACGGCACCGACTGTGAATGTTTCTGCTGTTTCGACATCGAGGTTCGGGTTACCGCCAGAGACGCCAGAGAAGCGACCGGTAAGCGGGTTTGTCCAAATGTAGTTGCCTGCACCGTCAACAATATCACCCGTTGCAACACCAGCCGCTTGAAGGTCCGTAATACAGTTGGCTTGACGCACCGCAGGGTTCGGACCACTGCCAATGTTTGTTGGATCACAAGGATCAGCCGTTGCACTGATGAAGATCGGCAATTGTGGGTCAAACAATTCCGAAATGTTTGGAGCCCGAACAGCTTCAGAGAAAGTCGCCCGGAAGCTGAGATCGCTCACCGGAGCATACGTACCGCCGACTTTCCATGTGGTCGCGTCGCCGAGGGTAGAATAGTCGGCCAAACGAACAGCACCATCAACAGTCAGTTCTTTCGCAAACGGACGGTCCAAGAAGATCGGTAACCGAACTTCCGCGAACACATCCGTTACTTCATAGCTACCACTGGTATTGAACTGCTGCGTGTTGTCGATACTTGTGTACGAGAACAAGAAATCGTCGACCGTGTTTACCAGTACACCTGGGGTGAATGAAGTGCCTTCTGGCAAGACACCCAAAGTGATCGGATCCAACCTATTATCGCTTGATTCTTCGCGATATTCGGCACCCACAGCGTATCCGATTGGGCCATCGAGCACGATATCAAGAACTTCGAACTGACCAGTTGCAACAGCAGCAATAACGGTCTGCTCGATTTCCAGGACATCTTCGAGATCAGCCGTCACGAAGTCTTGGGCGGCGGCGCTCGCCGAGTATGTGCCGAATGGATTCAACGGCGCACATTGTCCATCACCAGGCGTAAACGAGTAGTAGCGATTGGATGCAAAGCTGCCATTCGCAAAACCGTTACCCGCGGTGAAATAGTCGATTTCATAGAACGCGTTTGGATCTTCATCTGAACGACAAATGATGTTGCCGTTCGCATCGGTGGTCGCATCAATCGCTGCAAACACGCGGTCCAAATAGAGTCCTGATGTCTCGGACGTGTTCTTGAATTTACCATGATTGACGGAGAATTCTGCGAAGTGTCCGGGCATAAATTCCCATTCAAGCCCGCCAACGAACCGGTACGTTTCACGGGTGAACTTATCCGAGTTATTGTCGCTGAAATCTAGCGGGTCTTGCGTCAACAACAAGTAGCTCGCATTGTCGAATACAGGCCGAAGTTCCGCCGGAATAAACGGGTTGTCCTCTTGGATCAGGAGCGTGTCGTAGAAGGTATCTTGTTCGCCGAACGTCTCGGACTGCGCATTAACGTATTTACCTTCGAAGAAGACAGACATTGTGTCTGACACTTGGTAATTCGAGTTCAGGTTGATCACGAATTTATCAGTCTCAGGGAAAAGATAATCCCGATCGAAGTTTACACGACCACCGTCTCCGCCGATGCCCCATAGACCGTTAAGCACCGTACCGTCCTGGTTTACGCGAACCGATCCATCTGGGTTGGTTAACCAACAACCGGCCAAGAAGCCCACGCGTCCGCCTTCGGATTCTTGACAGTCTGGGGTGCCATTATTGTTAATGTCGACATAAGTGAAGTTACGGCCGCCAAAACCTGGTGCAATCGAACCCTCTTGCGAAGTCAGCCAGAACCGGGGGTCCGAAATAATCGCGCGCGGCGGCGCGTTTGGATCGGTCAGGCTGTCCGGATTGGTTTGGACGACGTCAATGCCATTATTCCGAGACCAAGACCTATCACCATAAGTAATGCTTGAATCTTGCTCAACGGTCAGACCAAGAACGACATTACCGCGGTCGTCGGCGAAATTCGTACCCCACAGAATATCCGCGGAGAAAGTCTCAGCGTCGCGCTTATCGGAAATACCGCCGGTCGCGTCGATTTGGAAACCTTCGAAATCGTCTTTCAAAATAAAGTTCACAACACCGGTCACAGCGTCAGCACCATAAATCGCCGAGGCACCGCCGGTGGTCACTTCGACGCTTTCGACGAGCGCGCGTGGGATCGTACCCACGTCAACCGCTTGAGTGCCGCGGAAACCCGCCACGTGACGGCGACCATTGACCAGCGTCAGGGTCCGCTCGCTGCCCAAACCGCGCAGGTTGAGAGCATTCGCACCCGTGTTTGAGTTCTCTGCCGTCAATGACGATACCAGAGCCGGGATGTCATTGACCACATCGGCGAGGTTCAATTCACCCGAAAGGCGGAAGTCATCTTCGCCAAGAGATTGAACTGGTGTTGACGAGGTTAGGTTTGGATCGGTTGGAATACGAGACCCTGTGACAACGATTGTGTCCTGAACTGCAGCCTCTTCATCCTCCGCATCTTGCGCAACCGCTGTGAGTGTGAGTGCGCCTGCCGTTGTGGCGAGCGCCGCGCTCGAAATGAGTATCTTTCTTAAAGATACGCCCCTCTTTTCTCTCCGCATTGGTGAGTCTCTCCCTAGTACATTAACGCTTGTTAACTGCTAGAGAAGGATCGGATGCACAGTCCACCCCAATAATGTCGTCTGACTGCAATCTGAATGAAACGTGGTAAACGTGACACACCTTTGGGCATGCGTGCTACCTAATTGTGCACAGCAGCATAACCCTGATCAGGCAGGCATTTCGATGCGGCGATACACTAGGTCTGCATAGTCATTTACGAGCGCTTCGGAGGTGTAGCCGGGCTTGAATGTGTGCTCCCCGATCTCCGCGACCGGCGTGATCTCAGCTGCCGATCCGGTGATGAAACATTCGTCGAAAGTCGACAGCTCATCGGGCATGATCACGCGCTCAATCACCTCGATTTGACGGGCTTTTGCAAGCTTAATAGCGGTCTGACGCGTAATCCCATTCAAGAAGCAATCCGGGATTGGTGTATGCAGCGCGCCATCGCGCATGAAGAAGATATTTGCGCCTGTGGCTTCCGCCACTTGCCCGCGATAATCGAGCATCAACGCGTCCGCATAACCTTCATTCTCCGCGGCGTGCTTAGAAAGCGTGCAGATCATGTATAGGCCAGCGGCTTTTGCGTGGCATGGGGCGGTCAGCGGATCAGGCCGACGATAGATCGCATGGGTCATGCGAATGCCCTTCATCTTGTCGGCAAAATAGTCCCCCCAAGCCCAGACGGCGACGGCCAAATGGATCGTATTGTTTTGCGCAGACACGCCCATCATTTCACTACCGCGCCAGGCAAAGGCCCGCACATAAGCGTTCTCGAGACCCGATTTGGCCAGCGTTTCAGCTTTGATTTTTTCGAGCTCATCGACGCTCACGGGCAGATCAAATCCCATAATCTTCGCTGAGTTCGCGAGACGCTCAGAGTGTCGGCGGGAGGCATAGATCACACCACCATAGGCGCGCTCCCCTTCAAACACGCAGGACGCATAATGCATGGCATGAGTCAGCACATGCACTTTCGTGTCCCGCCATGGGACGAACTGACCGTCCATCCAGATATAGCCGTCACGATCGTCATAGGCTTGGTCTGCCATTTGATGTTTCCTGTCTTGCACTTTTACTCAATTCACGGGCATTC
>CBDIHJ010000029.1:0-61462 GCA_965279045.1 Henriciella sp.
ATCCCTGACAATTGTCGCGACTGCTCTGATTGATACCGGATCCCGGATGGATGAGGTGATCTTCGAAGAGTTTAAGGGCACCGGTAACTCTGAAATTGTTCTTGATCGGAAAGTCGCCGACAAACGGACTTTCCCAGCGATCGACATCATGAAGTCGGGGACGCGGAAAGAGGAATTGATCACGGACAAAGTTCAGCTGCAGAAAATTTATGTCCTCCGGCGCATCCTGAACCCAATGGGGACCGCTGACGCGATCGACTTCCTCCTGGACAAGCTTAAGCAAACCAAGACGAATGACGAATTCTTCGAGGCGATGAAAAACTAAAAATGGCCTTGCGCCGCGATACAATTTGCGCGCTTGCCACCGGACAGCCGCCGGCGGCGATCGCGACCTTGCGCATCTCGGGTCCTCAGACACGAGCGATCATAGAGCGCTTGGTTTCGATATCGCCACTAGAGCCCCGGCGAGCAACTTTGGTCGCGCTGCGGTCTAAGGCTGGAGAAATCGTCGACCGCGGGCTCGCAGTTTTTATGCCAGGGCCAGGGAGCTATACGGGAGAAGACACGCTCGAGCTTTCGCTTCATGGCGGTCGGGTAATTACCGAACTCGCATTGAAGGCCATCATGTCGGCAGGCGCACGTTTGGCTGAGCCTGGCGAGTTTACGCGGCGAGCTTTCGAGGCTGGAAAACTCGATCTGACGCGGGCCGAGGCCGTCGCAGATCTGATCGACGCGGAGACAGAAGGTCAACTCGCGCAAGCGCAAAAGCAAATGGATGGCGCTCTTGAGCGCCTCTATTCCGGCTGGCGCGAGCAGCTCACCAATTGCCTGGCGCTGTTGGAGGCGAGTATTGACTTCCCAGATGAGGAAGATGCACCGGACCGCGTGGACAGACCGGTCTTAGGGATGATTTCTCGTTTAGAATCAGAGCTTAAGCATGCTCTCGAAGCGGGGAATGTCACTGAACGTATCCGTGACGGCTTTAGGATTGCCATCCTGGGAAAGCCAAACGCCGGAAAGTCGACGCTGTTGAATCAATTGGCAGGGCGCGACGCAGCCATCGTGACCGATATACCCGGTACGACCCGTGATATTGTTGAAGTCCGACTGGTCTTAGGGGGTCATCTCGTCTGGGTATCTGACACGGCTGGGTTGCGGGAAACCGATGATCTCGTTGAGGCGGAGGGTGTTCGGCGCGCGCGAAAAGCGGCCAAAGACGCAGACCTTCGAATATGGCTATACGACTTGAGGGACTCCTTCGAGTCGGACGACGTCCAACCGGGTGATCTCGTAATCGCGAACAAGTCCGACTTGGTGAACCAGCCAAATGTTTCACGTGAAACACTTTTGATGAGCGCGAAGCTGGGCGAGGGCGTTTCGGAAATCGAAGCTGCGATCATCGGCCGAATCGAAGCGCTGACCGGTCAGGTTTCATCGCCTATGATCACGCGGGCCCGACACCGCCAAGGAATTGAGCGGTCTTTAAGCCACCTCGAAGCCGCGCGGTCTCACTTGGAGCATGGTACTGGCGCGGAGTTCACCTCCGAGGAAGTTCGATTGGCAAGTCGCGAACTTGGGACGCTCACCGGGCACGTAGATCCAGACACGGTGCTCGGGGCTGTTTTTTCTTCCTTCTGCATCGGCAAATGATCTGTTTCTAGCGCGACCAATACTATATGACGCGTCGAGTAAGAGGTCCTGATCATGAGCAGCGCGCGTATTTTTGATGTAATCGTTGTTGGCGGAGGCCATGCCGGGTGTGAGGCTGCATCTGCAGCGGCGCGCATGGGCGCCAAGACGGCTCTGGTTACGCATAAGATTGAAACGATCGGCGAGATGTCTTGTAATCCGGCGATTGGCGGATTGGGCAAAGGGCATCTGGTCCGCGAAATTGATGCTCTTGATGGATTGATGGCGCGTGTGGCCGACCAGTCAGGTATTCAATTTCGGATGCTCAACCGATCTAAAGGACCAGCCGTTTGGGGTCCGCGGGCACAAATCGATCGCAAGCTTTACCGCGAGGCGATGCAACGCGAGATCCTGAATCACGAGAACCTTGAAGTCGTAGCCGATGGTGTCGAAGATCTTTTGATTGAGGGGTCAAAGGTTTCTGGCGTTGTTGGCTCGTCCGGCACCACTTACCGGGCGAAAGCGGTCGTCATTACGACGGGGACGTTTCTTAAAGGTCTCATCCATCGAGGGGCAGAGCGAATCCCGGCAGGCCGTGTGGGCGAAAAGCCGGCGATCGGACTGGCTGATAGATTGTATGATCTCGATCTTCCCATGGGCCGGCTCAAGACAGGCACCCCGGCGAGGCTCAATGGAAAAACCATTGCTTGGGACCGTTTGGAAATGCAGCCCGCAGATGAGGACCCGATCCCGTTTTCATTCGCGACCCCACAAATCGAAGTCCCACAAGTGGCGTGCGGGATCACATATACCAATGCCGAGACCCACGCGATCATCGCTGAGAATCTCGAGAAATCCGCAGTTTATTCGGGCGCGATCGCCGGGCGGGGCCCGCGCTACTGCCCGTCCATCGAGGATAAGATCCACCGGTTTGCCGATAAGACGCGCCATCAAATTTTCCTCGAACCCGAAGGATTGGATGACGATACAGTTTATCCTAACGGTATTTCGACGTCGCTGCCTCGCGACGTGCAAGACCGATTTGTCCGCCAAATCGAAGGGCTCGAATCGGTTGAGATCCTCGAATACGGCTATGCGATCGAATATGACTATGTCGATCCGAGAGCCTTGGATGCGGGGCTCCAAGTCAAAGTGATGCCTGGTCTATTTTTGGCGGGACAAATCAACGGTACCACTGGGTATGAAGAAGCGGGCGCTCAGGGTTTGGTCGCTGGCTTAAACGCGGTGCGGTATATGCGCGGCGAAGAGGTGGCTACGTTCGATCGCGCTGAAGCCTATATCGGTGTTTTGATTGACGATCTGATCACGCGGGGCGTTACCGAGCCCTATCGGATGTTCACGTCTCGCGCCGAATATCGGCTGTCCCTTCGATCGGACAATGCCGATCAGCGCCTGACCGCCCGCGGTGTTGCGCTCGGTTTGGTCGGTCCGGCTCGGGCCGAAATGTTTCACGTGAAACAAGATCAACTCAACGCCGCGCGTGATCTTCTTCAATCCGAGTCTCTCACCCCCAATGAGGCGCAGAAGTTGGGATGGAAGGTCAATCAAGACGGCCAACGCCGATCCGCCTGGGCGTATTTGGCGTACCCCTCCATCTCGATGCGAGACATAAAGTCCGCTTTTCCACCGGTCGCGGAACTCGAAGAAAAGATAAAGACGCAAGTTGAAATCGAGGCGATGTATGCCGGTTACATCGAGCGGCAGAAAGAAGACGTTGCAGCTTTGCGACGCGAGGAGTCGCTCACCCTGCCGAGGGATTTAGACTACGCATCGGTCGGCGGTCTGACTAACGAGGTCCGCGCCAAACTCCAACAAATCCAACCGGCCACACTCGGTCAGGCTGGACGGATTGAGGGTATGACCCCAGGCGCCCTAACTGCACTCCTGGCATATGTGCGTCGGCGCCCTGATCGAAAGCGCGCCGCGAATGACTGATCGTGATGGTTATGGCCCGGACGCATTCCAGGCAGAGACAAATGTTTCACGTGAAACACTCGATCGAATAATTGGGGTGATCGCCGAGCTCGATGCCTGGCGCGGTAAGATCAACTTGATAGGCCCTTCTGAGTTTGACCAAGTCTGGCGCCGTCACGTTTTAGACTCCTGGCAGCTATTCGAGCACCTTCCGCGTCCTGGAAAAGTCGTCGATTTAGGATCTGGCTCAGGGTTTCCGGCGCTGATCTTAGCCGCAGGATTCGCCGAAGAAGAGTCTCATATGACGATGATTGAGAGCGTCGGAAAGAAGTGCGCCTTCCTTCGCGCCGCGGTCCAGCGAGCCAAATTGAGCGCGCGAATCATCCAAGGCCGCGTTGAGGCTGTTAACCCTGTCGAAGCCCAGTGTGTCACGGCGCGGGCGTTCGCACCGCTCCCAAAACTGCTGGACTATGCAGCCCCCTGGCTGACGGATGGAGCGATCGGCGTTTTTTCCAAAAGGCCGACGCTGGGAAGAAGAATTGACGGCGGCGCAGGAATCTTGGAGATTCTCTTACGAAGCGATTCCCAGTATGACGGGGGATGGGGCTATTTTGAAGGTTTGGGAGGCATCACGTGTCGAACGCTAATACACGCATTCTTGCAATCGCGAATCAGAAGGGCGGTGTCGGCAAGACGACGACGTCGATCAATCTTGGAACGGCCTTGGCCGCGGTTGGTCGAAAAGTCCTCGTGATCGATTTCGATGCCCAGGGCAATGCGTCCACCGGGCTCGGGATTACTCGCCCAGAGCGCCAGCTCACCACTTATGATGTCGTTGTCCACAACGAATTCCTCGGCGACGCGGTTCTGAACACATTGGTTCCCCGGCTGGATATTGTGCCAGGGGATGAGAACTTGGCCGGGGTGGAGACAGAATTGTCGAGCGACCCGCACCGGTCTTACCGACTTCGCAATGCGCTCAGGACCTATATCGCGGAAGCTCAAGCGCGCGGTCAGACAGAGTATGACTATATCCTGATTGATTGTCCGCCATCTCTTTCGGCGCTGACAATCAATGCAATGACGGCTGCCGACTCACTCTTGGTTCCTCTGCAATGTGAATTCCTCGCCTTGGAAGGATTGAGCCAATTGTTGAAGACGGTGGAACTCGTGCGCAGCGGACTGAACCCAGATCTCGATATCCAGGGCGTAGTCCTCACCATGTACGACCGACGGAACAATCTTTCCGACCAAGTCGCAGATGAAGTTCGTTCTGTGCTTGGCGCAAAAGTCTATAATACGGTCATCCCGCGAAACGTTCGTTTGTCTGAAGCGCCAAGTTTCGGAAAGCCCGCTTTGCTTTATGATTATCGTTGCCCAGGCAGCGAGGCTTATATTCGCTTGGCGTCTGAAATGCTGCAACGCGAACGTGCGCTGCGAGGATAATCATGTCGCCAGACCCTTCACGTGGAAAACAAAGCCGTCTTGGTAAAGGCCTCTCTGCGCTTATTGGCGAGGTTGAAGGGGTAGGCCTGGCGCCCACGCCAGCCGAACCCAGTGATGCGGGAACGGTGAGCGGCAACATCTCTGAGTTCGCAGTTTCAGACATTCGTCCGAACCCGGCCCAGCCACGGCGGACTTTTTCTGAAGCTGAGCTCGAAGAACTCGCGACTTCGATCAAACAACGCGGTGTCTTGCAGCCCATCCTGTTACGTCCTGACCCGGACGCGCCAAATCAATATCAGATCGTGGCTGGTGAACGACGCTGGCGCGCAGCTCAACGTGCCGGGCTTTCAACTATTCCTGCCGTCGTTCGAGACATGGACGAACTCCAACTCTTGGAAGTTGGCATCATCGAAAATGTTCAACGTGAAGATCTAAACCCGATTGAAGAAGCGGAAGCTTACGGTGCGCTGATCAAACGGTTTGGTCGCACACAAGAGAACTTGGCCGAAAGCGTCGGCAAATCGCGCGCGCATATCGCCAACACTTTGCGCCTCCTCAATCTTGGAGAGACAGCGCGGGAGCACTTGCGACAGGGCCGAATTTCTGCCGGCCATGCGCGCGCGGCGCTGGGTGCACCGGACCCTGATCCGGTCGTCGATATGGCGGTGGCGAAAGGGATGTCGGTTCGAGATGTTGAGGCTTTGGTCAAACGTCTCAAAGATGGCGGCGCTCTCGACACGGTCGCGAAGAAAGTCCAGCAGCACGATAAGGATGTGGACACTGAAGCGTTGGAAAGTGATCTCGCACGGGTCCTCGGACTGAAAGTCGATATTCGCCAAGGCCTGAAAGGCGGCGAACTTCGAATCAAGTATGGCGATCTAGAGCAGTTAGATGAACTGTGCCGACGATTAACGGCAAAGCGCTCCTAAGCTTCTGTAAAATAGAAGTAATGCGGATCGATTGAGCATACTGTAAGCGAGTCATGCGACGGCTGAGCGGGTGATCGATCCCGACCATACTTCCGCGGCGAGAGGCGCGTACATGCGCCGATTTTGGTTTTCAATCGGTCGAAAATCCATAGGCTAGACCTCGAGCGGCGTCCGTTTTGCCGTTTCTGTGGAGGTGATGTGATGGCCGATACAATCGTCTCGAACGCCAAAACCCTTGAGCGCCCAAAGTTAAGCTACAAGGTCCCGGCGCACCCTGGCTATTTGGAACGCGGTGATCGCGTGCCCCTCGCCAGTGAGTTAGACCTTGCCGAAATCGATTTCGCGGATACCGAGGTTTGGCGACAAAACAAAATGTGGGACCGCTTCGAACGGTTACGCAAAGAGGACCCGGTCCATCTTACACCAGACAGCTTTTTCGGGCCCTACTGGTCCATTACCCGTCATCAAGACATCATCGCCGTCGATTCAGACCATAAGAGATTTTCCTCTGATGCGAGCCAGGGCGGTATCACGCTAAGCAATATGACAGAGAGTCTGGTTGGACGGAGTTTTATCTCATCCGACGAACCGCTTCATTCAGCGCAGCGTAAAGTTGCTCAACCCGCTGTCGCACCAACGGCGCTCAAAGACTATGAGCCACTTATTCGGAAACGTACGCAAACGCTGCTGGATAGTCTGCCCGTCGGCGAGCCGTTCGACTGGGTTCACGCGGTCTCTATCGAACTGACCGCAATGATGCTGGCGACCTTGTTCAACTATCCGCAAGAGCAACGCCGGGAATTGACGCGTTGGTCCGATGTCACGACGAACCCTTCCGATCCAGACATTTGTCCGGGTGGAATGGATCAATGGCGAAAAGAGTTGACCGAGTGCGGCGAAGTTTTTTGGCAGATATTCAATCAACGCAAGGCGGCGGCGCCAAGCGGCGATTTGATGAGTCTGTTGGCGCATGGCGAGGCGACAAAAAACCTTGATCCGATCGCCATGCTTGGGACGGTCTTGCTTTTGATTATTGGCGGCAATGACACGACGCGCAATTCGATGAGCGGCGGTGTCTATGCGCTCAACAAGTTTCCAGATCAATACGAAAAGCTAAAACGCGATCACGCTCTCATTCCAAATATGGTGTCCGAGATTATTCGTTGGCAGACCCCGCTCGCTTACATGCGGCGCACGGCGCTTGAAGATGTCGAGATGCATGGCAAGACGATCCGCAAAGGGGACAAGGTGGCCATGTGGTATGTCTCTGGAAATCGGGACGAAGATTTCTGGGACGAGGACCCGAACCGTCTGATCATTGATCGCAAGCAAGCTCGTAAGCACGTCTCGTTCGGATTCGGCATTCATCGCTGTGTGGGTAATCGCTTGGCGGAGTTACAGCTTCGCATCCTTTGGGAAGAAATCTTGAAGCGCTTTGAACATGTCGAAGTTTTGGACGAACCGAGCCGTGTGTCGAGTTCATTCGTCAAAGGCTATTCCTGGCTACCGGTCATTTGCCACCCGAAAGCCTGAGGGTGCGGTCAAATCTTGTAGGTTGCGGGTCAGCAGGTCTGTCGCCATGTCCAGGATCTTCGCTTCATCCAATTCTGCTTCATCGAAGATCATTTCGATCATGGCGTACCCCATTTCGACACCGAGGCGCATGCGATGAAAGATTTCGTCTTCGTCAATGCCCGGCCAAGCCTTGATAACTTTTGCGGATAAGTATCGAGCGACTGTTCGGTGGGACTCTAAGCGCACATCGGTGAGAATAGGTGTCGCATGAAGCGACCGCATGATCCAAACACCGGCTGGGGTTTCGCGCGTGACCGTGATGGTGTTGGCGAGAAGGCGCCGAATATGGGCGCGCGTAGATTCCAAATCCTCGGCGCGCCAATCTTGATCTTCTAACAGCGCGTTTTGCCGAGCCATCAGGCGCTCACCGAGTTCTTTCAGGACGGCGTATTTGTTTGGAAAGTAGCGATAGAGCGCTGGGGGTGTGAGCCCGGCACGTTTGCAAATGGCGTTTGTCGACAGGTTTTCAAAGCCAACTTCTTCCAAGAGCCCGGCGGCGGCAGACAAGATCATCTCGAGCGTTTTTTGGCTGCGTTTCTGGTTGGGCGCGCCGCGTCGATCAGTCTCGGGTTTTGATCGAACCGGCATCCAGACTCCTTTCAATTGACAGATCCGCGTTCGCGGAATAACGATAGCGATCACTATCATAATTAAGGGGTGGAATCAATGGGGATTTCGAGACGACGATGGCTGCAAGGGGGTGCGGCACTCGGGATTGCCGCCGCCATTCCCATTGGTCAGCATGTGGCGTGGGGTATGCGGGACTTTGAACGCGATGGCTATTCACCCGATTATCCAGACGCGCCGGCAGGGGAAGACAGCTGGATGAACTGGTCCGGGGCTCAGCGCGCGACACCGAAACAATTGGCTTCCCCAACCTCAATCCCAGAACTGTCTGAATTCATCGCGTCGAGCGATGATCACATTCGGCCCCGCGGAAGCGGTCATTCATTCTCTGGATTGGTTCCGAGCGAAGGCGTGATTCTAGATGTCAGCTATTTGTCCGGTCTTAAAGCTTATGACGCCGGTTCGGGGGTCGCGACTTTCGGTGCGGGGACAACCTTGATGCAGACCGCTGCGGCGCTTCAAGAACGCGGACGCGCTTTCCCCAATCTTCCCGACATAATTGACCAGACCCTCGCCGGGTCTTTCTCAACTGGGACGCATGGCACTGGTGAAACGCTCACTGCTTTGCACGATTATATTCGCGGTTTCCGATTGGTGACTGCATTGGGTGAGGTTCTCGACGTGTCGCGGCAAACCAATCCCGATTTGTTTTCAGCCGGGAAAGTCTCACTTGGGGCACTGGGTGTGATCGCCGAATACGATCTACAAACTATTCCGGCCTTCAATCTGAGGCGCATTGTTTCCGCCGAGCCGATTGAGCAAGTGCTTGATGAAATGGATGCCCGCGCTGCTGTACACCGAAACTTCGAGGTATTTTATTTACCGGGCACCGGCATGGCGGCCAGCTTAACGCACGACTTGCACGAGGGGGACCTCACCGGAGTTCAACCCTCTGATGATGATGAAATCTTGGAAGGCCTCAAACAGTTGCGCGATCAATTTGGCTGGTGGCCTTGGTTGCGACGTCGGCTCGCGCAATCGGCCTTACCAAATGGCGTAATTGAGGATGTCAGCGATGCGTCAATGGAACTGCTCGCGACGACGCGGCCAATCAAATTCAACGAGATGGAATATCATCTGCCACGAGATGAGGGGCTGAAGGCTCTACGCCAAGTAATTGCCAAGATGGACCGGCGGAAATCCGCATTCTTTCCGATGGAAATCCGATTCATTGCTTCGGATGATGCCTGGTTAAGCCCGTTCAATCGTGAACCCAAACTCTCCATTGCGATCCATGCGGCGGTCGATGAACCCTTCGATTATTTCTTCTCAGAGTTCGAACCTATTTTCTTAGCGCATGGTGGCCGGCCCCATTGGGGAAAGTGGCACAGTCTCAAACGCATCGATTTTGAGATGCTCTATCCTGAGTTTCGCCAGTTTGCAGACTTGCGCGCCGAGCTCGACCCCAACGGAAAATTCCTAAATCCGCATCTTGCCGAAGTGTTTGGGGAGACGTTCAATGCTTAAGCCCAGTCGGCGCAGCCTCATTCTGGGTGGAACAGCAATCATCGGAGCCGCGACCCTTATGTCCAAACCAAGCGATAAGAGCGGACCGCGGGATCCCTATTTTCTGCAAATTCAATCGGCCTTGAAAGCTTCGGAGATCGCTACACCGACGCTGGTGATTGATCGGGCAAGACTAAACGCAAACATCGACACTTTGATGGGGCACCTGCCCGTTGAGATGGGCTACCGCATCGTTGCGAAGTCATTGCCATCGATCGATTTGATCGCTCACATTCGGGCGCGCGCGAACACTGATCGTCTGATGACGTTCAATTTGCCAATGCTGTCTGAGCTAACCGAACGCATGCCTGAGGCTAGCCAGTTACTCGGAAAACCCTTGCCCGTTCAGGCGGCAAAAACTTACTTTGAAACGCTCTCCTCTGACGCCGATCAAGCGGCGGATCGCATGCAGTGGCTCGTCGATACACCTGAAAGGCTGAGCCAGTATCGTGACCTGGCTGACAGTCTGGACCGCACGCTACAGATCAATATTGAGCTGGATGTGGGCCTACATCGTGGCGGGTTTGAACCCGGCTCGGATTTGCAGACGGTTTTACAGAGGGTTGAGGCCGATGAGCGGTTGGGTTTTGCCGGCTTCATGGGATATGAGCCTCACATTCCAGCGCTGCCGACGACACTTGGATGGCGAGATCGTGCCCTGGCGGGAGCTTGGAAAAAGTATCAAGACGCGCTCGATCAGGCGTCTGAGGTGTTCGGCGCGGACGCGATGACCCGTATCACGCGCAACGCGGCGGGCAGTCCAACCTATCGCTATTATCAAGACACAAGCATCGCGAATGAGATTTCAGCCGGCTCTTGTCTGGTCAAACCAACCCACTTTGACAGTGAATTACTTGAGCCGCACCTACCGGCCAGCTTCATTGCGACCCCTGTCATTAAATCGCTACCGGTAACGCGAATGCCAGGGTTAGAATTTGCCGACAGCGCCAAACGCGCTTGGGATCCAAATTATAATAAGACAGTGTTTATCTATGGGGGGCATTGGCTCGCTGACCCGGTCGATCCACCAGGGCTAGAATATAATTCGACTTTCGGACGATCGTCCAATCAAGAAATGCTCAACGGGGGTCCGGATTTGGAGATCGCTGCAGATGAGTTTGTATTTTTCCGACCGCATCAGAGTGAAGCTGTGTTTCTACAGTTTGGCGACATAGCGGTTTACGAGGACGGTGAGATCGTTGAGTTCTGGCCCGTATTTGAAGCATCGGCTTAGGCTGATCAGAACAAGGGCTATATAATGACGACCACTCAGATCTTGCTGTCGGGGCTGATGCTGCTTGCGGGGATTGGGATCCCGATTATGGCCGCTTGGAATGCAGGACTTGGCACGCGAATCGAAAACCCGATCGGCGCGGTTCTGATCCTTTGCATTGTCGCCTTGGTGCTTTGCAGTGCGCTCTTAGCCTTTGTCGGTCTTCCGGATCTTTCAAGCGCCAGGTCTATCCCTCCGATTTATTTTTTAGCCGGATCGCTCTTCATTCTCTACATGGCTTCAATCACCTTCGCCGCCCCGAGGATCGGGTTGGCGAATGCGGTGTTCTATGTGCTGCTGGGTCAATTGATCAGCGCCGCAATTATCGATCACTTTGGCTGGTGGGATGCGATTCAATCGCCGATTACGCTGAAGCGCGTTGCGGGCATTTTGATTATGGTGGTCGGCATTTATCTCGCGCGTAAAGATGTCCTACCGTCGATACCGCCGCAGACTTGAACTTACATCTCTCCGAAGGAGGATTGCATGATGGACCTGATAGTGTCGGTGACGTCGCCTTATGCGCGAAAGGCGCGTATCGTTCGACTTGAAAAAGGACTCCAAGACCGCGTCCGCGTGATCGAAGCCAGCCCGCTGGTGGAAGGTAGCCAAGGCATCATCCAAAACCCGCTCGGTAAAGTCCCAAGCCTGATCCTTTCGTACGGGCGCGTCCTTTTCGATAGCCCGGTCATTTGTGCCTATTTGGATGCCCTCGACGGAGCCCCAACCCTAACGGCCGCGAACGGGAGTGACCGCTGGGCGTGTGACTACGCTCAGGCCCTGGGCGATGGCATCATGGACGCAGCGTTCAGCACCGTAATGGAGCGCCGCCGAGCCGATGCTGAGCAGTCAGCCTTTTGGCTCGACCGATGGGCGAGCAGTATTCAGGGCGGTCTTGATGCGATGGCAAAAGATGTCGAGCAACGCAGTAACGCATTTGATATTGGCACGATTTCCTGCGCGGTCGCGCTCGGCTATCTCGACTTTCGACTCCCAGAATCCGAATGGCGAGCGGGTCGAAGCGGCTTGCAGGCTTGGTATGAAAAACAGATTACACGCCCAAGTTTTATCGAAACCGATTATGATTAAGTCCTAGGCTACTTTCCAAACTGGTCGGCGTCGCTATAGGCAGTCACATAAGCGGGCCGAGCCTCAAGCCTTTTTAAATAATCCCGGAAAATCGGATCACCGCATAGCCCGTACGATTGCGCCCACCTGACATTGTGTCCCGCGAGGCAATCGGCGGCGGAAAACTGCTCCCCGCAAATATAGCCTGTTGACTGAAGACGTGTCGCCAATTGCGGTTCGATCTCGGCCACCCATTTCCGCAGATTCATCTCCACGATTGAGCTTTGCTTGAGCGGCTCTGGCAGCAAGTCGCGGTGCAATCGGATTTGCCACAAAATTGCATCCATCCAACTCGCATTGAAAAAGACCATCTGCAAAAAGTCAGCGCGCGCTTGGCTGGGTTCCGGGGGCGGCGCGAGCTGTTTCTCCGGATAGAGTTCAGAGAGCCACAAAACCATAGCACCGCTCTCTAGCATGGTTTGCACCGATCCATCGGCCCAGGTGATATCGAGCATAGGCAGATTATGGTTCGGGTTTTTCGCCAGCATTTCTGGTGTCTGCATAGCGCCGCGGATAACTGGCACGACTTCGACATTAAAGTCTTGATCGAGCACTTCGTGAAGCATCCATTTGACCCGTACGCTGCGGGTGAGTGGATAGTGGTAAAGCTTGATGGATTTAAACGACATGGCTCGAACCTAGGTCGAGGCGGCTGGATTGCGAGTGACTCCTCAGCGACCAAAGGATACGCTTCGAACGGTCAAACAGGAAAGGTATGCAAGATGTCCTACACTGAGTTTACCGCGCTCAAGATTGAAGTGGTTGATCATGTGGCGTGGGTGACCATCGATCACCCCCCGATCAATCTTTTCGACATCACACTCATCGCAGAGATGGATGCCGCCGGTGCGGCGCTCACCGCGGACGAAGACGTTCGCGTGGTTGTATTGCAAAGCGCGGATCCAGATTTCTTCGTCGCGCATGCCGACGTCACCTTGATCCAAAACATCGGTGACACCGATCCGATTGATGATCCAGACAGTTCTTTCTTCCACGCTATGACCGAGCGGTTCCGCCTGATGCCAAAACCCACGATTGGAAAGATCGACGGCGTCGCGCGTGGGGGCGGGCTAGAATTGCTCGCCGCGCTCGATATGCGGTTTTGCTCTCGCGAGCGGTCAGTTTTCGCCCAACCTGAGATCACGGTGGGGATTATTCCAGGCGGTGGCGGTTCGTCGCGTTGGCCGCGGCTGATTGGCTATGCGCGGGCGATGGAGCTGATGCTTGGCGGCGCGGATGTCGACGCCGAAACGGCTGAAAAGTACGGCATAGTCAATCGCGCTTTGCCCACCGCTCAGCTCGATGAATTTGTAAGAAATTTGGCCACACGGATGGCAAGTTTCTCTCCACACGCAGCGGCTCTGATCAAGCAAGTCGGTCAATCGCAAGAGACGATAGAAGATACGCTCTATCAGGAGCACCGCGCCTTTATGGAGAGCGCCCGCCACCCCGCGGCGCTTGAAGCGATGAAGCGCTTCATGGAGAATGGGGGTCAGACGCGCGAGGTCGAATTGGCTGGCGCGTTTTAGGATGTTGGGGCCTATTGGGGCTCGCCGGAACCCTTAAGACTAAACAGACACAGCGCCAGCAACAAAGTCGCAAGCACGCCTGAGCCGCCGGCAACCGGCGAAGGCAAGAAGCCTTGCAAGCCGAACATCATGACAAGCGTATTCGCGACAAAGGCAATCCCGCCGACCAAAACGGTCAGCCCACCCAAGAGTTTGTTCCCTTCGCTCATCTTGGCCAGGCCGAACACCAAGGCGGCGAGGCCGAGCAGAATTTTCGCAGCATTGTATCCAAAGAAAGAAAAGGCCACGACTGAGAAGGCCACGTCTCCGAGATCTGCGTTGAGCTCCGCTGCGGCGCGAAACGGACCGAACTGTGTTAGGCCGACGCCAACTTGGATGACATTGAGCATAGCTGCGAAGGCGATCGCCGAAAAACCCAATGTGTAACGCTTCGCGGTGACCAGCGCTGATCCGGCGACGGCGGCCAGGACGACAAAGATCAGCGCCTCAATTCCCCATAAGGCTTGCCGGTCCACGTCCGGCGCCGCCAGATAAAGCGCGGTGTAGATCGGTTGCGTAATCGCGGCCAGCAAGAGCAAAGCGGCGATCGTTTTGACAGTTTGAGAATGCGAAAGGTCCATGGCGCGCGCTGTGGCATGTCGAAGCGCGCGTGAAAAGGGGCGGAATCGCGAATCCCGCCTCGCTCACGGAGAGTTTATGCCGCAGACGCAGAAGTGGTATTCGGGGTAGCCTAGAGCATTCGTCATCCTTACCTCAATGCAGACCCGTGCAAATCTGCAAACAAGGTGACCCCACCGAATGGTGCAAGAGACCGATACAATTGAGATTGACCGCCGCGCCGCGACGTCCCCCGCCGCCGCCGCGGAGGAGCGGGCCAAGGGTCGCAGCCTCAAATCCTTGGTCATGCTGTGGCCGTATGCGCGTCAGCATAAGCTGACCGTCGCCGCCGCTGCCGTCTTTCTCTTATTGGGCACCGTCATTTCATTGATGATCCCATTATTATTTGGGGGTGCGGTCGATGCGGGCTTTTCGGGCAATGTCGACACGGACGGCATGATCGCGGCGATCAATCGCAATTTCTTCTTGGTCTTCATCGCGGCGGTCGCGCTCGGGGGGGTGAGTGCGCTGCGGTTTTACTTCGTCTCGCGCTTTGGTGAGCGCATTGCCGCGGATCTGCGCCGCGATCTTTATGGTCACATGCTGGCCCTTAGCCCGCGCTTCCATAGCTCAATGCGTTCTGGCGAAGCGGTCTCGCGGCTCACGGCGGATATCTCCCTGATCGAAAACTTCCTCGGCGCGTCGGCGTCGCTAGCAACGCGCACTTTGCTCAACACGACCGGCGCTTTGATCGCGATGATGTTGGTCAATTGGCAGCTTGGTCTCGCTTTGCTGGTGATTATCCCGTTGGCGATTGTCCCGATCATGGTCGTTGGGCGGATGATCCGAGGCTTATCCAATCGCGCTCAGTCGGCTTTGGCGGACGCCGGCGCTGAGGCGGCCGAAACCCTCGACGCGATTGAATTGGTGCAAGCTTATGGACAGGGTGACTCGCGGCGTCAGCGCTTTACGCGCGCGGTCGAGGAGACGTTTAGCGCCGCCTTAAAGCGCAACACGGTGCGTGCCTGGATGATGCTTCTCGTCTCTATTTTAGCCTTTGGAGGCATCACGATTGTTCTGTGGCTCGGCGCCCGCGCGGTCGCGATGGATGCGATGAGCGGGGGCGACCTGACAGCGATGGTGCTCTATGCGCTCTATGCCGGATCTGGCTTTGGCATGCTGGGTGAGGTTTATGGGGAAGTGATGCGCGCCGCGGGGGCCGCCGATCGCGCCGCCGAAGTCCTCGAAGCGACCCCCGAAATTGCCAGCCCATCGACCCCCCAAGCCATGGTCCAGCCGGTGACCGGTGCGCTAAGCTTTGACAGCGTCTCGTTTCGCTATGACCGGGACGACCAAACAGTTTTGCGAGATTTCTCACTAGACGTGGCGCCCGGTGAATTCGTCGCGCTGGTCGGGCCGAGCGGCGCGGGGAAGTCGACCGTGTTTCGCCTCGCCTTGCGCCTGTTTGATCCTCAAGCGGGCGTGATCCGGCTTGATGGCGTGTCTTCGCGTGCCGCCGACTTAAACACGTGGCGAGGCCAGTTCGCCTATGCCCCTCAAGAGTCTGCGCTGTTTACTGGCACCGCGGCGGAGAACATCGCTTTCGGGGCCGCCATTGCTGATGAGGCGGCGCTCCTAAAAGCCGCTGATATGGCAGAGGCACGGACTTTCCTGGATGCGCGTGGCGGCTTGGAGGCGCAGCTTGGCCAAAAGGGCCGTGGTCTTTCAGGGGGTCAACGCCAGCGCGTGGCCCTTGCCCGAGCGCTCGTGCGCGATGCGCCGGTCTTGCTGCTCGACGAAGCCACAAGCGCCCTCGACAGCGAGAGCGAAGCCGCCGTCAAACGCGCGATTTCCAAAGCCGCCGAAGGTCGCACAACACTCGTCATCGCGCACCGCTTATCGACGGTGCGCATGGCCAATCGTATCATTGTGATGGATGAAGGTGCGATCGTAGAAGAGGGTACGCATGATGAGTTGGTGGCTCGCGGGGGGCTGTATGCGCGCCTGGCACAGCTGCAGTTCGCAGAAACGGCTTGATCAGCATAAAAAATGTTTTTCAGAGAAAAAAGTTGGAGCGGGTACACGGAATCGAACCGAGCTACACAGCTTGGAAGGCTGGTGCATTACCACTATGCTATACCCGCTCAGGGTCGCAGCATCCTATAGCATGCTTTGTGTAAGTGGTGGAGGGGACTGGATTCGAACCAGTGTACGCAAAGCGGGCAGATTTACAGTCTGCTGGATTTAACCACTCTCCCACCCCTCCGGGGCAACTTACACAACGCCATTTGACGCCGCTCATTCCGACCGTCATTAGGGGGCTTTGACACCTCCGCCTTTCAACCGGAAACCGGCCTTATAATGAGCAAGCCCCGCCCGCGCAACCGTCCTAATTCACACAGGCGAAAATCTTCTCCACGCCCCCCAAGTGGCGGCGGGAATTGGCTTTGGGGCGTGCATGCTGTGACCGCGGCATTGGCCAATCCAAAGCGCAAATTGCTCCGTCTCGTCGGGACTAAGAATGGGCTTTCGCGTTTGCCGGCCTCCCCTGCGCGCGCGGAGGCCCTCGAACCCGGCGCGATTGACGCGCTGTTACCGCGCGATGCGGTTCACCAAGGCCTCGCGGCCCAGTTCGAACCTCTGGTCCCTGTGCAAATAGAGGACGTGATCGGCGCGGATGTGAATCGCGTCGTGGTGCTCGATCAGGTCAGCGATCCGCACAATCTCGGGGCGATTTATCGCTCAGCCGCGGCCTTCGGATTTCAAGCGATCTTGTTACAAACACGCAACGCACCACCGATTTCAGGGATCGTCGCGAAAGCTGCTGTGGGGGCAATTGAGACGGTGCAAGAATGCCGGGTCGTGAACATCGCGCGCGCTTTGGAGACACTGAATCAAGCTGGTTTTCATAGCGTCGGCCTCGCCGGAGAGGCGACGTCAATGATTCACCGGGCCGTGTCTGGCAGTCAAAAACTCGCCATTGTGCTTGGCGCTGAAGGACCCGGCTTGCGTCCGGGCGTCGCCAAAGCCTGCGCGGAACTCGCAAGAATCCCGATCGCGGCAGAGATGGAAAGCCTCAATGTTTCGAATGCGGCAGCGATTGCGTTTTACGAAGCCAATCGGGCGCGCTTAGACACCTAGCCGGCACGCCACGGCGGCGGCGAGCCGCGGGCCAAGCTCAGGCCCTTCCAGTGGATAGAGGTAGGGCTCGATCAATTCGAGCTCCATCAATTGAAGCCGACCGTCTCCATCTCGTAGCATATCCACGCGCGCATACAGCGGTGTTTCGTGAAGGGTTGCCAGGGCGTGAGCGGCTTGCGAAAGGTCCGCGTCGCTGGGGGAGATTGGCGTTTCGATCCCACCATAAGTGGACTGGATCCGATAATCCCCGGCTTTTGCTTGCTTCAAAAGCGCATGCGAAAACGCGCCGTCGATGAACACAAAACTCAGCTCACCCTCGGTTTGGATGGTTGAGAGAAAGGGCTGGACCATCATCGGATGCGGCATGTCGGGCAGCGGATCTGCAGGGGACAGTCGATACTGCCCGTCTGCACCAGCGCCGACTTGGCGCTTAAAGACGAGGTCATCGCTGCCAAGCTCGGTGAAGGCGTTTTCGAAACTGGCTTGGTCGACTTGGTCGATCCAAAGAGTCGGGATGAGCCGTACATCTGACCCTTCGAAGCTTCGTAAATAGCGCTTATCGCTATTCCATTTGACCAGGGCTGCACTGTTATAAAGTTGAGTCTGGCGCTCGATCCGCTCGAGTGTTCTGAGGAATTGTTCAGGATAATCCCAATAATCCCAGGTCGTTCCAATAATGACGGCCCCAAATTCCGACCAATCGACTGATTCATCAGCCCAATCGATATCCTGAACGTCCAGTCCGCGGTCCGCGAAAGGGGCGCGTAAAGCCTCCATCATCCGGTCATGTTCGAACGCGTCGCTGCGGCGAGTCGGCGATCCGGGGAGCGTCGCTTTGGACGCAAGATAGGCAATCGGTGTCATGGCCGCGCCATAACTGGCCTAACCAGTTGCGTCCACCCCGCTGATCTGGCACATCCGCGGCGGAACGTTCCCAAGGATAAGTGAATGACAGCAACGACTTATGATGTGGTCGGTCTCGGCAACGCGATTGTAGATGTGATTTCACGCCAGGATGATGAATTCCTCCAGCGCTGGGGCATCAATAAAGATGCCATGAACCTGATCGAAGAAGATCGGGCGGACGCTTTGACAGACGCTTCTGTCGATGCGCTTGAAACTTCTGGTGGCTCGGGCGCGAACACGATCGCGGGCGTGGCAAGTTTTGGAGGGCGTGGCGCCTATATAGGCAAAGTCGCTGACGATCGCCTTGGCAAAGTCTTCAAAGACGACATGGAAACAATTGGTGTTCCATTCGACACGATTCCGCTGACAAATGGTCCTGCTACGGCGCGCTCCATCATTTTCGTCACGCCAGACGGCAAGCGCAGCATGAACACGTTCCTGGGTGCATCTGTCGAGTTCTCCCCGTCGGACGTCAGCAGAGCGGCGGTTGAGGCGGGCGGCATTCTGTATCTTGAAGGTTATTTGTTCGACAAAGAAGCGGCGAAAGCGGCCTTCGTCCACGCAGCAGAAATCGCACATGCGGCCGGTCGCAAAGTATCGCTGACGCTCTCAGATAGTTTTTGCGTGGACCGGCACCGCGACAGTTTCCGGCAATTGATCCGGACCCAAGTGGATCTGCTGTTTGCGAATGAAGAAGAGCTTTTGAGCCTCTATGAGACTCGAGACTTCGACGCCGCGGTGGAACAATTGCGCGCCGATACAGGGGTGGCCGCGATCACGCGAAGTGAAAAAGGGTCGGTTGTGATTGGCGATGGTGATCCTATTGCGGTGCCGGCAGAACCTGTTGAGGCTGTGGTTGATACAACCGGAGCCGGCGACCAATATGCCGCGGGGTTCTTATTTGGCATCGCGCGTGGTTTGCCGCTTGCGACTTGCGCCAAGCTTGGCCATATCGCGGCGGCTGAAGTGATTTCTCATTATGGCCCGCGGCCTGAAGTGCCCTTGGCGGATCTCGCAAAAACCGCGGGAATCGAAGCCTAAGCGTTCAACGCCTCCTCGACATAGTCGAGCCGGTCATGACCGAAGAACATTTCATCGCCGACAAAGAAAGTCGGCGATCCAAACGCGCCGCGTTCAACCGCTTCTTCGGTGTTCGCGCGCAGCATGGCTTTTGACTCGGGATCATTGCCAAGCGCCCAAAGCATATCCGCGTCGAGTCCTTCGGAGGCAAAGGCGGCTTTGAATTGTGTTTCATCTCCGGAATCGATTCCGCCGCCTGGCTTGCCCCAGACATGTTTCCAAGCGGCTTCGAAGAATTTGTTTTGTGCGTCTGGATCGTCCTGAAGGCGGATCGTCGCGCACGTGAGTGGCCGCGTGTTCATCATAGGAAAGTGCTTGTTGAAGTGCAGCTCAATATCATAGCGCTTACAGATCCGCGCCATATCGGCGGCCATATACTTGCCTTTGGCGGGGACCATTCCCGGCGGCGAGTTGCCGGTCGCCTTCATAACGCCGCCTTGAAATAAAGGGCGAAGCTTGAGGTCAGCCCCGGTTCGATCGAGCACGCCTTGCAGCGGCACGCGTGCAATATAAGAGGTTGGGCTGATATAATCGAAAAAGAACTCTAGCGTCTTGGTCATATGGGGTCTCCCTTATCGTTCAGGATGACAATACTGCGCCACCCAAGTTCTGATTTGGAACTTAGGGCAAATCAGGGTAAGGACACAAGGATGAAATGGACGGATCTTGATGATAATTGGTGTCCGGTGGCCCGGACCCTGTCTTTGGTGGGCGATCGTTGGACGCTCCTCATCCTGCGCGATTGTTTTTTGGGGCTGTCGCGGTTTGACCAATTTGCCGAAAGTACAGGTGCGACCCGGCACATTGTGTCTGACCGGTTGAAGCGCTTGGTCGAGGCCGGAATATTGGATAAATCCGCTTACTCGGAGCGACCCAAACGTTATGAATACGTCTTAACTGAAAAAGGCCAAGAGTTTGCACCGGCTCTGATCGCTTTCAAAGACTGGGGCAAGAAGCACCTGCCTGTGCGCCGGGCAACGCAGGGCTAGGACGTCTACACAAGCTCAGCCCTCATCCTGAGCGAAGTCGAAGGACGAGGGCGGTCAGCAGCGGTCCTAATCGTTCATCCTTCGACTTCGTTCAGGATGAGACTAGGACCAATTGCAGCGGTGCTAATCGTCTTCCGGATCCAAGTCCCGAGCCACTTCCGCGCGCCGAAAGACGGCACTCATCTCCGCGGCATCGTCATAGGAATAATCGGCGATGAAATGGAGTTGCGGCGTAAATTTCATATCAATCTCGCGCCCTAAGCGCCCGCGGAGAAATCCGGCAGCCCGGTTCAGCGCAGTGGCGATCTCATCCATTTCTTCTTTGCCCGACTTGCCGAGCGCTGAGCAAAAGATGTTGGCGTGGCGCAAATCCGGCGAAGAGCGGACTTCTCCAATCGTGATGGCGACGCCTTGAAGGGCCGGGTCCCGAAATTCCTCGCGCGCCAGGATCTCAACCAGCGCGTGGCGCACCAATTCGCCCGCCCGCAATTGTCGCTGGCTGGGGGCATGGGCTCCGTGATTTGGTTTGCGTTTGCGGCTCATGCCGCCTTAATGCCCTGTCCGAGGCGGCGCATAAAGATCTCGCACGCAGTTTTTTCGCCAAACCAGTCATGCGGAATCATTAAGGGTTCGGTCCCGTCAAAGGAGATCAGTGTATAACTGCGGGTGCTTTTGATTTCATCGATCGCATCCCAATCGATGTGGGTTTCGACGAGACCGCGGCGAATGACCAATGCTTCGTCTTCTAGATAGACTTCAGTTGTAGAGTCGAGTTCACCCGCTCGGCCATGCTTATGGCGATACGCCCAGCGCATAAAAATCAAGTACCAAGCAATACCCGCCATAGCGGCAGCAAAGGTTGATCCCATCGTAAGCCAATAGGCGCTTGTGACGAAGTTATCCATGGCGGCGCGCGATACCAAGGCCATACCGGCCCCGATAATCGGAGCGGTCACACCGGCATAGTATAGGGTTGTCGGCCCCACAGTGCTGCCGCGAATGGCATTGGTTAGTCGTTTAGCGTCCCGTTTTGAGAGCGCTCCAGATATGCTGAGCGAAGTCTCCATGCGCTGAGCATAGACCCAACAGTTTTTGATTTCGAAAAACAATTCGATCAAAATGAATAGACCGCCCTGAAAAGGGCGGCCCATCAAACAAAATTGGCAAAGATTTTAGTCGAGTGTCCGGGCGATCATCTCAACTTCGAAACACTCAATCTTATCGCCTTCGCGGATGTCTTCGTATTTTTCGAAGGCCATGCCGCATTCCATTCCGTTCGTCACTTCAGGAACTTCATCCTTAAAGCGCTTCAGCGTTTTCAGCATGCCCTCATGGATGACCACATCATCGCGCAGGAGACGCACGCCGCAGCCGCGTTTCACGACGCCTTCGGTCACCTTACAGCCCGCAACTTTACCAACTTTAGTGATGTTGAAGACTTCCAGAATGTCCGCATAGCCAATGAAGGTTTCTTTCTTCTCTGGCTCAAGCATGCCGGAGAGCGAGGCTTTCACATCATCGATCAGCTCATAGATGATCGAGTAATAGCGAATCTCGACACCTTCTTTTTCGGCCAAGTCGCGGGCTTGTTTGTTCGCGCGAACATTGAACGCAAAGACGGGAGCGCCAGACGATTGCGCCAGAAGAATGTCGCTTTCCGAAATACCGCCTGCGGCCCCATAGACCACATTGGCGCGAACTTCGTCGGTTGAGAGCTTTTCGAGCGACTGAGTGATCGCTTCGACAGACCCTTGCACATCGCCTTTGAGAACGATCGGCAGATCCTTGATGTCGGCGGATCCGTCTTTCAGGCTCGTCATGAATTGCTCGAGCGAGGCGCGCTGTGTTGCAACACCTTGCTTTTGACGCTTCATGCGCTGGCGATATTCAGTGATCTCGCGGGCCCGCGCTTCGTTCTCGACGACATTGAAAGCGTCACCGGGTTCGGGCGTGCCATCGAGGCCCAAAATTTCCGCCGGCATAGACGGCAGAGCCTCTTTCATTTGTTGGCCACGCTCATTGACGAGCGCTCGAACTTTACCCCACTGACCGCCCGCAACGACGATATCGCCGCGCTTTAGGCTACCGCGTTTCACGAGCACGGTGGCCACAGGTCCGCGGCCTTTGTCGAGTTGCGACTCAACAACGATGCCATCGGCCACGCGTTTCGGATTGGCTTTCAGCTCTAAGAGTTCAGCTTGCAGCGTGATCGCTTCGGTGAGCTCATCGAGGCCTTTCTTTTTCAGCGCAGAAACTTCAATCGCCTGCACTTCCCCGCCCATGGCTTCGACTTGAATGTCGTGCTGGAGCAAGTCTGTTAGGACGCGGTTTGGATCCGCATCCTGCAAGTCGATCTTATTGACCGCGACAATGATCGGAACTTCCGCTGCTTTGGCATGGCTGATCGCTTCAATCGTTTGCGGCATGACAGAATCGTTCGCTGCGACCACCAGGATCACAATGTCCGTGACATTCGCCCCGCGCGCCCGCATCGCCGAGAAAGCGGCGTGGCCGGGTGTATCAAGGAAGCTGATCTTGTCCCCCGATTTCAGCTGAACCTGATAGGCCCCGATATGCTGGGTAATTCCGCCAGCTTCGCCGGACACAACATCGGTTGAACGTAGAGCATCCAAAAGCGACGTTTTACCGTGGTCAACGTGGCCCATAATGGTCACGATCGGTGGGCGTCCTTCGAGATCCTTTGGATCGTCATCGACGCCTTCAAGACCGATTTCAACGTCGGCTTCGGAAACACGCTTAACGGTGTGACCAAATTCTTCGGCGATTAGTTCGGCAGTGTCTGCATCAACAATATCATTGCCGCGCATCATTTCGCCTTGCTGCATCATGAATTTCACGACGTCTGCGACGCGCTCATTCATCCGGCCAGCAAGGTCCTGCAGCGTGATTGTCTCAGGAAGAGTGACCTCGACCGCAACTTTTTCTTGCTGCTCACCGCCCATTCGGCGTTCACGCTCTCGTTCCCGGGCACGCTTTACCGATGCTAAGGAGCGTTGACGGTCGCCATCGTCACCTAGGGCAGACGCAATCGTCAGCTTACCGCGGCGGCGTTTATTGTCGCTTCCGCGACCACCACCCCGACCGCCTTGGTCACGGCGATCCCGGTCATCGCGGTCATTCCGTCCACCTTTGCGACGTCCGCCGCCAGAGCTCGCAGCCGCTTCCAGATCGGCTTGGTTTGGCGCGGAACCCCCACGTGATTGGCCTTTGCCGCCGCGTTCATTGCGACCACCAGATTTGGCTTCAGTTGCAGCTTTTTTCTTCGCCTCGGCTTCAGCCTTCTTGCGATCAGCTTCCTCAGCTTTCCGGCGGGCTTCAGCTTCTTCGCGCTCTTTTTCCTGCTGCTTCTTAGCTTCTTGCTGTTCTTGCAGCGCTTTCGTGCGCGCTTGTTGTTTTTCTTGTTCGGCCTTGCGGCTTTCCTCAGCCTTCTTGCGCTGTAGGAGCACTTTTTGGCGTTGGACAAGCTCTTCAACCGTTATCCCAAGCTTTGCCGCTGCGGCTTCTAGCTTTGACGGTTCTTTGCCTCCACCCGCAGCCGGCTTCTTACCGGTTGGCTTTCCAGCGGCGCCAGGTTTGGATTGTGCGCCAACAGTGCGACGCTTTTTGGTTTCGACAACAACTTGCTTCGAACGGCCATGGCTGAAGGTCTGCTTCACCGTGCCGGCTCCGCCGCCACGCGAAACAGTGAGGGGCTTGCGCCCAGTTGTCTTACCTTTGTCTTTCGTATCGCTCATGCGTACCCTGGTGTTTAACCTTTCATTGGAGACGTTTGCCGGACGCCCCTGTCTACAAAATTTCCTGTCTGCCGGAGAACCAGCCTGTCTCAGGCGCGTCTCTGAATCCAATCAGTCGCCGATAGGCGATTGAAAAAGCATCCGAGAGGGAACCTTGTTCAAGCAGCGCGTGTATCACATGCTCCCGCCCAAAGGCTACGCCCAATTCAGCAGACGACAGTGCGCCTGCGACTTTCACGTCTTCATATATCGCCTTGGCGAGAAAATGAACCTTGTTCCGGCCATCTTCTGCACCATCACTCGCTTCGATCAGCCAGCCCGGCTGAGTTTTGCGGATATAAGCACGCACTTGATCGAATCCAAGCACGGCCACTCCGCTCTTTTTGGCCATTCCCAAAAGGCCGGTGCAGCGTTGGAGAAGTTGGCGCTCCACTTCGGCAGCCAAATTCTCAATTGGTGCACTTTGCATTTTGAACGCGCGCGAGAATACGCCTGCGTTCAAGCCCTCTGACAGCGTGTCTCGGCTTGCGGTGATCCAAGCCCCGCGGCCTGGAAGTTTTCCGAACACATCCGGTACGACGGTGCCGTCTGGGCTCCGGACAAATCGGATCAACGCGTCAGACGCTAAGCGCTCACGCGTGACGGCACACTGGCGAACGGGGCCGCCAGCGCGCTTGTCCTGTCGCGCCTCTAGGCGCTGGCCGCTATCATCGAGGTTCTGCGGCATCGTCGCCGCCCTCCATGAGAAGTTCTTCGTCGAGGTCGAGCCCTTCTAGTTCGGCCAAGATGTCTTCGTCGCTGACATCCAAGCTCTCTTCGGTTGTTTCATCGCCATCAGCATCACTCGACTTGCCAAGCTCACCCAAAGCGAGGAGCGCGCGCTCTTCTTCGGTGAGATCCGCTTGGTCTTCGCCCGCCGCTTCGGCCGCCATTTCAGCTTCGAGTTGCTCAAGCGCTTCTGGTTCGATCCAACCCGCAATGACGCGCGCTTTCATAATGAAGAGCTGTGCATCATCTCGGCGCATTTCGCCTTTCTTCAGGATCCCGTCCTGCCAGACTGGCTTGCCTTCTTTATTGTTCTCGCGCCAACCCGTGAGGTCATCTGGGACCAGACCCGCCACGTCTTCAACAGATTTGACGTCGTTCTCGCCGAGCTTGACCGCGAAACCAGGTGACATGCCATCAAGCTCCATCACCTCGTCTTCAACCCCGAGCTCGATGCGTTTCGCATTCTGCTCTTCGGCGAGCTTCTCCAGATATTCGCGGGCGCGTTCTTGAATTTCTTCAGCAACCTCTTCGTCGAAGCCTTCAATTTGCATGAAGTCTTCGGCGGCGATGTAGGCAATGTCCTCAACCGTCTCGAAGCCTTCAGAAGCCAAGAGTTGCGCCAAGGTTTCATCGGCATCAAGCGCTTGCATGAAGAGTTCCGTGCGACGCTGGAAATCGATCTGATAACGCTCAGAGTCATCGCTTTCTGTGACCAGGTCAATTTGCCAACCGGTCAATTGAGACGCAAGACGAACGTTCTGACCCCTACGACCAATGGCCAGCGGGAACTGTTCATCCGCAACGACCACTTCAACCCGGTGCTCATCTTCATCAAGCACCACTTTCGACACCTCGGCTGGCTGCAGCGCGTTCACTATGAACGTCGCATCATCATAATTCCATGGAATGATGTCGATCTTTTCGCCGGACAATTCGCCGACCACGGCTTGTACACGCGCGCCGCGCATACCGACGCAGGCGCCGACCGGATCGATGGAACTATCGTTTGAGATCACACCGATCTTGGCGCGGGAACCTGGGTCACGGGCACAAGAGCGGATTTCGATGACGCCTTCATAAACTTCCGGCACCTCAGCGGCGAACAGTTTGACCATAAAGTCAGGGTGCGCGCGCGACAGGAAGATTTGCGGGCCTTTGATCTCGCGGCTGACTTTATAGAGATAGGCGCGAACGCGATCATTCGGCTGGAAATTCTCGCGCGGGATACCGTCATTACGACGAATGATGCCCTCAGCGCGGCCGAGATCGACGATCACGTGGCCATACTCGACACGCTTGACGATGCCGTTGATGATCTCGCCTTCACGATCCTTGTATTCATCGAATTGGCGCTGACGCTCGGCATCGCGCACTTTCTGCATGATAACTTGTTTCGCCGTCTGTGCCGCAACTCGGCCAAAATCGAAGGGCGGTAGCTCTTCTTTGATCTCATCGCCGAGCTCCAAGCTGGCATCGATCTTTTTGGCGTCTTTCAATGTGATTTGCTGGGCCGGATCTTCCATTTCCTCAGCATCGACGACAGTTTGCACGCGCCAGAGGCTTTGCTCACCTGTATCATGGTCAATTACGGCGCGAATATCGTGCTCTTGGCCGTAGCGAGATTTTGCAGCTTTCTCGATCGCTTCTTGCATCGCTTCAATGACGATGGCGCGGTCAATCGCTTTTTCTTCAGCGACCGCTTTTGCGATCTGCATGATTTCAAGCCGGTTTGCGGAAACGCCAACATTACTCATGGGCTTAGGCTCCACTCTCTTGGTTATCTTCTATTGTATCTGTTTCGGCTTCATCTGTCTCGAAGCCTTCAAAATCTTCATCACCGGGTTGCGGAGGCAGCGAGCCTTCGCTAGCGGCCGCATCAATCAGCTCGTCTGTCAGCACAAGGCTGGCTTTGCTCATCTCGTGCACTTTGGCGACGAGCTCGCTTTCGTCGTCCAATTCGATCGCGACGCCGTTTTCATCTTCACGTTGGATGATGCCTTGGAATCGGCGCCGGCCATCGAGCGGCATGGTCAGTTCGATTTTGACAAGATGACCAACCCAGCGGCCAAAATCTCCGACTCGGGTGAGCGGGCGATCAATACCGGGAGTCGAGACCTCCAAGCGATACGCTTCGCTGATCGGATCTTCAGCTTCCAGAATGGGGGACAAGTTCCGCGAGAAGGTTGCGCAGTCTTCGACGTCGGTCGGAGCGCCACCGGCTTTTTCGATCATAATTTGCAACAGAGGCCGCTTACCGCCCATGATCCGAATGCGCACGACTTCGAGACCGAGCTCGCTTGCAAGCGGGTCGGCCATAGCGAAGATGCGGTCTTCTTGGGGGCTGAGGGTGATCAAAAAGCAGACTTTCAGACAAATAAAAGCGGCGGCCCCGTTCCCGGAACCGCCGCCGATATGTTTCGACTTGGCACCTAAATAGGCCCAAAGCCCGAAAATGTCTAGAGCAGTTTCAGATCCACCGCAGAGGTCTTGCCGCGGCGCTCATCATGATAAAGTTCATATTCAATCGGTTGGTCATCTTGCAGGCCTTGCAGGCCAGACCGTTCGACAGCTGAGATATGAACGAAAACGTCCTTACCGCCATCATCTGGGAGGATGAAACCAAATCCTTTTGTGGCGTTGAACCACTTCACTTTTCCAGTGGGCATTCAAAGCCCCTTTCCGCTTAGCCGCGCCGACCCTACACCGCGTAGGAGGTCGCGATAGTCGATTACGGTGAGGTAGGGACATTCATTATCCGCCGGTCTGGCGGGGTCTTCTCATTTCAGACCGGCCGTATTCGATGATGTTAGCAGGCGCACAATACGCGCTTTTGGTCAAGCAAAACCGGGCTAATCGAGCTGGAAGACGAGTGGGAGAACAACATTTGATCTCTCCAGTGTGCAACTTGTCCCGACATCGCGGGATTGGTCTGCTTTGTATTTCCATTTGCCCACAGTTTTTAGAGACCGTTCTTCAAACTCTTCGAATGGAATAGAGGCCATTACTTGGGGGTTTGTGACGTTCCCCTCAGGATCGAAATCAAATTTCAAAATGACCGCGCCAAAAAGCCCTTTCCGCACCCCGCCAGCTGGATACCTCATTCTGGGGCGCTGAATAAGTTTTCCTGGGCAGTGTGGAAGTCCCGTTATGGTGCCCGGTTTATCCATTGCGTCATCATTGATCTTTTGCTGATCATACCCATAGCTGGCAATAATCTCCTGAATCATGGTTTCCGAAGGATGGCGCTCACCAACGCTGACAAAATACGCCTCCATCGCCAATCCCCACGCGTCTGACTTCCATTTTAGGCTCTCCGCCCAGTCAGGTTTTTCTCCCTGTTCATCATAGAATCCCTTGGAGAACCCTTCGACGTGGGCCATTTCCAGCAGCGCGTCTGTGTCCCGTTCGTCATTGAAAAGCGCAACCGCCGCGACAAACTTGGCCTCGCTATATTGCTGCGGCAGAATCTCTGAAACCGGTGCGATATGCGCCTCAACGGCGAGGGCGGACTCGCGCATATTCTCATAATCTCCGTCCATGGAGTCATTGATCATTACAGCCCAAAGCGCTTGGACTGTTTCGACAGTTGGAGGGCCATCATATGCCGTAAGCGCTTCCATCAAAGCAGCGCGCGTATCCTTATTGGCATCTGCTTCATATGCCGTCTGCGCGGCTAATACGCCCGAAATATCGCCAGTCTGGGCTTGAGCCGATGAAACGCCAATCAAAAGCAAGCAGGCGAGCAATAAAAACCGCATTTTCATTCTCCTCAGTGGCTCTTCACTTTGCGATTGTCTGGTCGACCGGTCAATCAACTTCTGGCTTTAGAATGAAGTCGTAATAAACGGGCGCGATGTCGCCGAGTTTCTTCATCTGGTAGCGCGTCTCGATATGGTCCTTTGGCACAGCCCGCCAGTCATCCACACAGCTCGCCGTCCACTCAAAAGCCGAATGCGCCAGGAACCGCTCAAGCGCTTCATCTGCATAGGACCGGACATCTGTCGCAAAGCGCAGACGTCCACCCGGTTTTAAAGCCCGTGCCAGATCATCTAAGAAGTCCGGTTGAATAATGCGCCGCTTCTGATGGCGCGCTTTCGGCCATGGATCGGGAAACAGAATGAAGGCCCGGTCGACCGAGGCGTCCGCCAAACCTGCGACCAGGTCGCGGCCATCTTCTGGCCAGACGCGCACATTGGAGAGCTTTTCATCTTCGATTTGACCGAGCAGTTTAGCGATGCCTTCGAAGAAAACTTCGCTCGCCAAGATGCCGACATCAGGGTGCGCGGCCGCTTGCCCACTCACATGTTCGCCGCCGCCAAACCCGATTTCCAACCAGATCTCATTAGCTGAATTGAACAAAGACTTTGCGTCGAGCTTTTCGGCCGCGTGGATCGGAATGGAGAGCTTTGGCAGGCTTTCTTCCATCAATTGCTTTTGTCGACCCGATAGAGGGCGTCCACCGCGACGTCCAAACGTCTTTAAAGGGGCATCAGGATCGTAGGGTTTGCGGTCAGACATAAGGACTTTGGTCTCTGGCTAGATTGGCTCGCCGCGGCATCTGCATCAAAACTAACCATTCCTCAATCAAGTTCTGCAAGTTTGCACGAAACCCAGAACCTTTCTGGAGTGCGTAGAGTTTAGAGGACGATATGGGCCATTTGCCAGCGTCGGCAGTCCCGGATTGCCTGTCAATCATTGTACCGACCTTCAATGAAGAAGACAGCATCGCCATTTTGGCAGACCAAGTCGCTGCGGCCATGGACGAAATTGGCTGCGCCTATGAGCTGATCTTTGTCGATGATGGGTCGACCGATGGGACGGCGCACCAATTGCTAGGTCCTATCGGAGATTAACTCGCATATTCGTGTGATCGAGTTTCGCCGGAATTTCGGCAAAGCGGCGGCTCTAGACGCGGGGTTTCAGGTCGCGACGGGCGATGTCATTTTCACGATGGACGCTGATCTCCAGGATGACCCGTCCGAGATCCCAAATTTCTTGGCAAAACTCGCCGAGGGTTATGACATTGTCTCGGGGTGGAAACATGTTCGCCATGACCCGATCGACAAGACCCTGCCATCTAAGCTTTTCAATGGCGTCGTCAGCCGCGTCAGCGGAGTCAAATTGAATGACTTCAATTGCGGGTTTAAGGCGTATCGCAATGAAGCCGTGAAAGATCTGACGCTGTATGGTGAGCTGCACCGATTCATCCCGGTTTTGCTGCACTGGGACGGATTCAAAGTTGGCGAAATTCCGGTCAATCATCGGGCGCGACAGTTTGGTAAATCCAAATATGGAATGGGGCGACTGTTCAAGGGCGCATTAGATTTTCTGGGCGTTATGCTCAATACCCGCTACGCGACGCGTCCACTGCACGTGTTTGGCGGCGTCGGCATGGTGTTCGGGATGATTGGCGCAGCGGCGTTGATCTATCTCTCTGCGCTCTGGCTGATTGGCGCTGGACCGATTGGTAATCGACCCTTGCTCTTCTTTGGGATGCTGATGGTGATGACCGGCTTCCAGTTCATCACGATCGGCCTTCTCGGTGAGTTCATACAGCGCCAAAGCGCCCAACCGAAACGGCGATTCACCATCCGGACATTGCGTAATCTCGAGAATAATAGCGTCACGACAGACGAGCTGATCACAGAACTTAAGCGGGCTTCCGCGCGCCTAAGAGCAGGAACATCGACATGGCAGCCACAACCATCCGCTCAGACACTACCGAGCGACACGTCAACAAATATTCCAACCCGAACCCGATTCACCGGCTAAGCCTCGGGCGCTTCTATGATGAAGTCGCGGCGCAACTGACCAAGATTGCGCCATCGAGCGTGCTCGATTTTGGCTGTGGCGAAGGCTACATCCTCGATATGATGGCGGCACGCGAGGTCGCGATCCCGTCCTATGAAGGGCTGGATCTGCGCGCTGATGCTCTGACAGAAGCGCGTCGCCGCTGGCCGCATACGTCTTTCACAGAAGCCAACCTGTTCGATCCGGCTTATGATCAAAAGCGCTATCACACGGTGATGGCGCTTGAGGTTCTAGAACACTTGTTTGAGCCAGAAAAAGTCCCTGCGTCGCCTAGTTTCTATGGCCGACGAATATGTTTTACTGACCGTTCCAAACGAGCCTTGGTTTCAATTGATGAACCTAGCGCGCGGCCGCGATCTTATTCGCCTCGGCAATCACCCGGAGCACATCAATCACTGGAACAAAGCGACATTCGCGGCGTTCGTTGAGCCGTATGCAGAGATTGTCGACGTCACGACCCGCTTTCCCTTCGTGATCCTGGTGGCCAAGCCGCGCAAATGACACTTGCCCGGATAAAACCCTGGCACATCGCCCTCGCTTTGACCGCGCTCGCAGCGCTGTTGGTCTCGCTGTGGCCGCTGGGGATCGGACGCGATTACATGAACCATCTTGCGCGGACTTACATCCAAGCAAACGTCGGGACTGATGCGGTCCTTCAGCAGTATTACGCCGTGTCGTTCGGCTTTATTCCGGATCTAACCATGGACTTGATTGTCCCATGGCTGTCGCAAATCATCGGGATCTATGCCGCGGGCGCGGTGACGGTTTGGCTCGCTTTAATCCTGCCACCTCTAGCGGGGGTGGTTTTGGCTAGGACCCTTCATGGGCGCGTGACCTGGTTTTCATTGTTGGGGTTCTTGACGCTGTTCAATGCGAACATTGACCTTGGTTTTATCAATTACACCGTCTCGAGCGGGCTTGCGATTTTGGCCTTCGCTCTGTGGGTTCGACTGTCGCCGAGCTGGCGTCGAACCCTAGTCTTCTTCCCAATCGGATTGGCACTCGTGATTAATCATGCGATCGCGTTTTTGACACTCGGGTTTTTGGCCTTTGTCTGGGAGAGTATCAGTTTCGCAAAAGGTGAGCGTGGGTCTCTGTCGACCTTTGCGCGGCAATGCATCTTCGTTGATCTTCCCGCCATGCTAGGGGGACTGGTCTTTTTAGCCTTATCAATGCAAAGCGCAGCCGATTTACCGCAAGACGTCGCGCCGCTTTACCATCTCGGACAAAAGGCCAGCACATTGATGGCGGCCACCCAGTTTGGCTCGGTGATGATTGCGGTGCTCGCGTCCTTATCTGTCATCGCTTTTTTCTGGCTTGCCGTGCGGCAAAATTGGATAGGATTCGCGGATAAAACCGGCTGGCTCTGCGCATTTTTTCTCGGCTTGGTCGTGCTCATGCCAACCGCGGTGTTCGGCATTTGGGGGCTGCACTTGCGTTTCACTGCGCCACTCTTGATCGTCGCGGCCGCCTGCATTGTTCCAACCGCCGCCTTTTCGGCACGCGCACAAGCCGCCACCGCGGCAGGGTTTGGCTTGGTTTTAGCGCTAACTCTAGGCAATGGCGCGGTCCATATGGAGCAAACAGACCGGCAAGCGGATGCGTTCAAGTCTCTGCTCGTCGAACTGCCGGAGGGGGCGAAAGTCTTGTCTGTGTTCGCCGCTCCAGAGGTCGATTCCCGGTTTACCGCTCACGCCGCAACTCTGGCCGTCATCGAGCGAGCGGCGTTTGTGCCCAATCTCTTTACCAATACCTCCCCTGTCGATGTCACGGCAAAAATGGTCGATCTTCATATGCCACAGTCCCTCCCGCTGCTGATCAGCGAGCTCGACTATTGGGCGCGAAAACCCGCGGCACTGTCGCAAAATGGCTATTGGTCGCAAGACTTCGCGAGCGATTGGCCCGAACGCTGGGATTATCTCTTATTTTTTCGAGGGTCGCGCGCCGTAGATCTTTCGGCGCATCCCGTGTGCGCGGTAGCTGCAACGCCCGAAATCATTCTCTATAAAACAGAGCCCTGTCCCTAGAACGCCCTTAGAAAAAGCTTGCGATTGCAACTCGGCAGGTTCACAACCCGCGCCTTGGTGAAGTGCGAGGGGCCACGGTGGACCAGACGAACTCAGCTGCTGCGATCGAAGCGCCCCAGGCGTTGCCGATGCCGCAATGGGAGTTGGTCATCATGGTCGCCTCCCTGATGTCGCTGAATGCGATGGCCATCGACATCATGTTGCCAGCGCTCAGCAATATCTCTGAGTTTTACAGCCTGCAGCGCGATAATGATCAGCAATTGGTCATCTTTGCGTACATTGCCGGGTTTGGCGCACCGCAGCTGATTTTCGGCCCAATCTCCGATCGTTTTGGACGCAAGGGGCTCCTTAGTATTTGCCTGATTGGGTACGCGATCGCTGGCCTGGCCTGCATCATGACCAATTCGTTTCTGACCCTGCTCATCGCGCGGTTCATCCAGGGTGTATTTGCCAGCGGTATTCGCGTGATTGCTGTTTCGATCGTGCGCGATCTCTTGGCGGGACGCGCTATGGCGCGGATCATGTCCCTGGTCATGACAGTTTTTATGGTGGTGCCGATCCTGGCCCCCACCATAGGCGCTGGTGTGATGCTGATCGCACCTTGGCAATGGACGTTTGGCGTGCTGAGCCTCGCCGCGGTGTTGAACCTGCTTTGGATCCAAATTCGCCTGCCCGAAACCTTGCCTGAGGCGGACCGCCAGCCCCTCAACCCGCGTCAAACGGGGCGGGCTTATTGGCAAGTTCTGACGACCCGGGTCACCTTTGGGTATATGTGCGCGAGCGGGGTCATATTTGGCGCCCTCTTTGCTTTCGTTGCGGCCTCCGAGCAGATTTTCACCGATGTGTTCCAACAGCATGACACGTTTGCGCTCTGGTTCGCTGGGGTCGCTGCCGCCCTGGCCATATCGAACTTTCTGAACTCCAGAATCGTCGAGAAATTCGGCATGCGACGGATCAGCCATTCGGTGTTGATCTTGTTCATTATCCTCGCGCTCACCAATGTGATCACACTTTTAACGGTCGGTGAGACGCTTTGGCTCTTTTACCCTCTATTCTGTTTGACCTTCGGCTGCTTCGGCATGTTGGGGGCCAACTTCACGGCGTTGGCCATGGAACCGCAGGGCAAGATCGCCGGGACCGCCAGCGCGGCTTATGGGTTCTCCTCGACGACGGTTGCGAGCCTCATCGGCTATATGGTGGCTGGACAGTTTAATGGGACGGTAGCGCCATTTATGATGGGCTTCGTGGTCCTTGGCGTGAGCTCTCTGACGATCATTTTCATCACTGAGCGGTTCCGCCTGTTTCAATCGCGTTGAGCCCTCTTGCGCTTCCGCTGCGAAAGCCGCGCTAACTCGCGGTGTCGAAATTTTCTGAGAGGAAACACCATGGTTCAAACGCGTATCACGGAGATGCTTGAGATCGAAAAACCGATCATCCAGGCCGCCATGGGTTGGATCGCACGCTCGCAGCTCTCATCGGCCTTCTCGAATGCAGGCGGGATGGGCATCATCGAAACCAGCTCCGGCGAATTGGATGCGGTGCGCGGCGAGATCCTGAAAATGCGGGACCTGACCGACAAGCCGTTCGGCGTGAACGTCGCTCAAGCCTTCGTGCGCGACCCTGACATCGTTCAATTTGTGATCGATCAGGGCATCAAATTTGTGACGACCTCAGCTGGCAATCCTAAGAAATATACAGGACAGCTCAAAGAAGCGGGCCTCACGGTGTTTCACGTTGTGCCAAGCCTGAAAGCGGCGCTCGGAGCGATTGATGCCGGCGTGGACGGCCTCATCGTTGAAGGTGGTGAGGGCGGCGGATTTAAAAACCCGAAAGACGTCGCCTCGATGGTTTTGATCCCTCAGGTCTGCGAAGCGGTCGATGTGCCGGTTGTCGCGGCGGGCGGAATTATGGATGGATCGACCATGGCGGCGGCGTTCTCGCTCGGCGCCGAGGGCGTCTTGATGGGTACGCGTATCCTGTCGAGCGCCGAGAGTCCCGTCCATGAAAATTGGAAGCAAGCAATCGTTGATGCGGATGCGACAGATACGGTCTTTTTAAACCGCGACGGACCGGGTCCAGCCTTGCGGGCTTTGCGGACAGAGCGCACGACCCGAATCGAAAAAGATGGGGTCGAGAACATTTTCGGTGAGTTTGCCGGCACACAAGACGTTTACTTCGGCGGTGATCTCGAAGCGGGGATTGCGCTTACGGGCCAAGTTGCGGGCCGAATTAAGGGCGTGCGACCGGTCGCAGACATTCTCAATGAGACCATGGACCAATTTAACGCCACGGTGGCGAGGTTGAACCAACTCCAAGGCTAATTCGGGTCGCGACGAGAGCCTAGTTTTCTGGCCAAAGCACTTCAGGATTTTTCATCGTCTTGATCTCAAGGATATTATTATTGGGATCGGCGATGAAGAATGTCTCTTGCTCATATTTGTCGCCTTCGAAGCGACGATAGGGGTCATCAATATAGGTTAGGCCTGCCTTTGCGATGCGCGCTTTAACGCCGTCAAAGTCTTCCTGGGTCAAATGTATGCCAAAATGCGGAACTAAGACCGCACCCATGTCGACATCGTGACGCACAGACGGAAGCTGCTCCTCACTTTGATGCAGGGTCAGCTCATTGCCCCAGAAATTGACATCCACCCAACGCCCTTCTTCGCGATTGCCGAGTTTGCAGCCGAGCACGTCGGTATAAAACTTGACCGTCCGCTCCAAATCCCCAGCAGGAATGGCAAGATGCAGTATGGCTGACATGAGACACGCCCCTTTAGTTTCGTTTGCAACTAAATAGCGGACGTTCGGGGGGTGTGAAAAGCGAAATTATCAAACCACAGCGAGTTTGTAATTTCTGCGGGTCAGGCGCGGATCGATCCTGAGGGTCTTGAACGCTTCCGCGTCTATCGCCTGGAGAAATCCGTCGGCGCGCTTTTTGTCCGAAGGCAGCATGATCTGATAAGCGTCCAGTGCGTCTTGGAGGCGGTAAAGCGGGAATAGCCGCGCCGCCATCATGCCTTCACATCCTCCGGTTTGAAACGGGACCATACCCAGGCCGCGGGGGACTTCGGTGCGTGTTTCTGCGGTCTCAGCCCATGCGTCAAATCTCTCTATCGTCGCGGACAATACGGGTAAAAACTCACCCAGCGCCGTCTTTAGGATGGGCAACAAAAGCGCCGGGATATCATCATGCGGGACAAATTCTCCCGTTTTACCTTCACCGGCGATCACCCGCTCCACATAATCGGCGACCTTCGGGGCGGTCCGTTTCATATGCTTGCCCGTGAAGCGATCGCGATACTGATGAGCGTAGAGCGGACCGATCATGGCGAAATCGGCATAGCTGGCGCGAGTGCCCAAAAGGTAAGGCAGTTTTTCGAGATGCGACGAGAAGTCCGCGAGAAACTGCTCATAAGTCTTTTCGACACCCGGCGCGGTCTCTGGGGTGATCCCAAGCATTGGCACGAAGCTTTTAAACCGCTGCCCAATTTTCTTGCCGGCTTCATATTGTTCGTCCGGCGCGCCATCGGGATGCGCGCTCTTGCCAAACTCGCCATAGATCCACTCTTCATTATGGTTCCAGCGATAGTGCATCGCGGGCAGCGTCATCCACTCATCTGCAATCAGTTGCAGCAGGTAGGTGACCAATAATTGCAGCGGGGTGTAGGGCAGTGCCTTAGGCGAACCGGTGCGACTTTCAAAATAGGCAATAATGTCGGCTGTATCCTGAACGTATTGACCCTCTTCAGTTTTCAGCACTGGGATCACGGGCCAGCCAATATGAGGGAGTATTTCGGATTTCATGACCTCCGGCGTGGGTGCGACTTCGGTGAAATCGAGGTCTTTCCAACGCAAATAGGCGCGGGCCTTGCCGGAAAAATAGCTCATCTCATTGCCGAAAAGTGTTGGTCCACTCATCTCACCGCTCCTCCTGACCCCGATCTGCAGCATAATGGCGGACAAAGAGAAGGCCAGTGGCAAAGAAGTTTACCAAAATCGATGATTCTTTAACCCAATCGCGGCAATGCCCTGAACATTGCAGATAAGACGGCCGAATTGTCACGTTTCCGCCAGATTCTCCGCAGATAGAAACACGAGCTATTACAGGGCGGCTTGGCCGCTATTCAGAAGGATTGGAATACGCTTATGGAATCACAAGCGCTGGCCGAGGTTCATTCACCTGGGGCCTTTTCCATGGTCGAGCTTTTGTTGGCCGCCGACCCGGTGGTCAAACTCGTTTTGGTGGCTTTGGTCATTGCCAGTATTTGGTCTTGGGCGGTCGTGGTCGAAAAGTATTTCGCCATTGGCGGGGCGCGCAAAAAGGCCAATGAGTTCGAAGAAGCGTTTTGGAATGGCCGCGCTGACGATTACGAAATGCGCCCTGGGCAAACACCGAACAATGCCGGTGCCCGGCTGTTTGCAGCGATTTCCCGGGAATGGCGCGACGCCAAAAACGTTTCACCGTCCGAACATAGCGCCCTCGTCTCTCGCGCCGAGCGTTCATTGCGAGCGACGGTTGATCGCGAAGTTGGCAAAGTCTCTAACGGCATCGGTGCCTTGGCGACGATCGGATCGGCCTCTCCCTTTATCGGGCTGTTCGGAACCGTTTGGGGCATTATGAATGCGTTCTTGAACATTAGTGCCCAAGAAGACACCAGTCTCGCCGTTGTCGGTGGTCCAATTGCTGAAGCGCTATTCGCGACCGGACTTGGTCTCATCGCTGCGATCCCCGCGGTGATTTTCTATAATAAATTCTCCGGCGACTTGAACCGCTATGCCGACAAACTCGACGCGTTCAGCCAGGACCTCTTGGTTCGTCTGTCGCGCCGCGCCAGTGACGGGCCAGTCTAATGGGCATGCAGCTCGGATCTTCCAGCTCTAAAAGAGGGCGCCGCTCATTTAATGCGGAGATCAATGTCACGCCGTTTGTCGATGTGGTCTTGGTGCTTTTGATTGTGTTCATGATTACCGCGACGGCTCTGCAGCGCGGCGTTGAAGTCAATTTGCCGAAGGCGGCAACTGGCAATCTGTCGGTCCCGAAGACCACGCCGCTCCTGGTCACGGTGACATCAGATGCCCGTGTCTTCATTTCCGAGACCGAGATCGAAGTCGGCGAGCTGACGACAAAGCTGCTGGCCATTGCCGAGGAAGGCTATGAAGAGCGCATCTTCCTGCAAGGCGATACTGACGCGGCCTATGGCGAGGTTTTGTCTGTCATGACGCAGATGAAAAACGCCGGTTTCACGAACATCGCGCTGGTCACCGACCCGCGCACGCGTCCGGAGCGAGATGGCTAGAACATGATCCGCGGTCTGCCAGCCTCAATTCTCGCACATGCGGCCTTCTTCGGAGCGTCGTATTTGACGTTTCCCTATTGGGGCTCGTCTAGCATAGCGATTGTGGACATTGAGGCGGTGGATGTTGAGTTTGCCGAGATTGGCGAGATCACAAATATAGCTGCCCTGATTGAAGAGCAGCCGGAAGAAGAACCCGAGCCCGCGGCGCCTGAAGAGCCAGAAGAGGTTCCCGAGGATCCAGTTGAGGAAGACATTCCGGAAGCCGAGCAGGACGTTTCCACCGAAGATTCGGCACCCGAGCCTGAAAACCCGGACGATGTGTTGCCGAGTTTTGAACCTGAAGAACCGGAAGAAGAGCCTGAACCAGCGCCAGAGCCAGAGCGCGAACCCGAAACGCGCCCAAGCCCGCCGCGAGACCCGCTTGCGGATTTCTTGAATCAGAGCGAGTCGACCTTCCAGAGCGAGATTCAAACCCGCAAAGAGCGCCCGGAACCGCGCCCAATCCCGCCTGAAGAACAGCCAAAGACCGCTTTGTCCGACGCGCCGCGGCCTGTTGAAACGCGAAATCGCCGCGGCGCGGGCGAACGCAACGGCAATACCGCCCGTATCGAAGCCATTTTATATAGCAAGATCGTTCCGTGCTGGGATGATGTTGTCGATCTGCCTTTCCCGGAGCGGCTGAACGTTCGATTAAGCGTCTCGCTGAACCAGAACGGGACCGTCGCTGATGTGAGTTTGATCGAACCGGCGCGGGAGCCGATCGGAAACGCGCCGATGCGTACCGCGATAGATCGAGCAAAACGGGCCGTGCGCAAATGCGCGCCTTACAATTTGCCTGATGATGATTATGACCTTTGGCGAGAGGGGACCGTGAATCTTGGTCCTGCCTTCGCCCCTACTTCTCAACGCTGACCCCGGAGACCTCGGACATGATAAAAAGACTGCTAGTGGCGATCGCTGTGATGCTCGGAGCCTTTGCGCCCGCCGCCCTCGCGCAATTCGAGGTCAACATCAATGAGGGGGTCTTGAAGCCAACCCCGATCGCGATCCCGGACTTTGAGGCGATTGGGGTCGATCCGGAGATTGCTCAGCAGATCAGCGAAGTTGTTCGAGCTGACCTTGAATCGACTGGACTGTTCACGATCACGCCAGAAGAGGCGTTTATCCAAACCGATCTCAACATTGAGGTAGCGCCCCGCTTTGCCGACTGGAAAATCATCCAAGCTGATGCCTTGGTCGTCGGCACGGTTGAGCAGATCACGCGCGACGGCAATGATCTCATCCGCGGCTCTGTTCGGATGTGGGATGTTTATGGCGAAGAGCTTATGCGGTTTGAAGATTCAAGCGGTCGCCAAGTCTCTGGGCGTCGTTTCACCACAACACCGGAGGACATTCGCCGAATTGCGCATAAAATCGCTGATGCCATCTATAGCCGCCTGACCGGTGAAGATGGGTATTTCGACACCCGCATCGTCTACATCGCCGAAACAGGACCGAAAAACGCCCGCGTGAAGCGCCTTGCCATTATGGACGCCGATGGCGCGAACGTGAAATACCTGACAAGCGGCGCGTTCACGGTGCTCACCCCGCGCTTCTCGCCAGAAGCCCAGCAGATCACCTATATGTCTTATGAAGGCGGCATCCCGCGCGTCTATTTGTATGACCTCCGCCGCGCCCGTCAGGAAGTTTTGGGCAATTTCCGCAACATGACCTTTGCCCCGCGCTTTTCGCGGGACGGCAATTCGGTCCTGTTGACGCAAGCCACAAACGGCAACTCTGACATTTACTTGATGGATCTGCAGACCCGTCAAAGCCGACGCCTCACGGACCACCCGGCAATTGATACGTCGCCGTCAATGTCACCTGATGGGCGTCAAATCGTGTTTAACTCGGACCGCGGTGGCAGCCCCCAATTGTACATTATGAACACGGATGGAACTCCGCGGACCTGTCCATCGGGCGGTCGCGATGTCGCTTGTCGGATTACATTTGGGACAGGTCGCTACTCGACCCCTGTCTGGAGTCCACGTGGCGATTTGATTGCCTTTACCAAGCAGAGCCGTGGACGGTTCCATATTGGCGTGATCGGTATCGATGGTCGCGGTGAACGCCTGCTGACCGAATCATATCTCGACGAAGGTCCAGATTGGTCGCCAAATGGCCGTGTTATCACGTTTTTCCGTGAGCCATCGCCTGGCGCGTCGCCCACTTTGTGGTCGGTAGATCTGACTGGTCGCAACCTGCGACCGCTGCCAACCCCAACAGATGCTTCAGATCCCGCCTGGTCGCCTTTGCTCGACTAGGGCTTTCGTGCCACACGATTCCTGAAAACACAGTAATCTTCCCAAAAGCGAAAAAATTCATCTATAGGGGGTCGTGAAGTTGACAAATACCCCACTCAATGCACCTGATGTGCTTGTAAGCAAGGAGAGACCCAAATGCGTAAGCTTATGATGACATCTGCGTCGATTGCCGTCTTTATCGGCGTCGCAGCGTGTTCTTCAACCCCAGAGCCGGAGCCGGTCATCGTCGATGAGCCAGAAGAAGTTGTGGTGATCGAAGAGCCAGAAGAAGTCGTAGTTGTAGAAGACACAATGCCTGCTGTCACAGGTCCGGTTCGCGGATCGCTTGAAGACTTCCAGGTAAACGTTGGCGATCGCGTCTATTTTGATCTTGATCAGTACCGTCTGTCGACTGACGCTCAGAACATCTTGAAGCGTCAAGCAGCGTGGCTGTCGTCTTACCCGAATGTGAACATTCTCGTTGCTGGTAACTGCGATGAGCGCGGAACACGTGAATACAACTTGGCGCTCGGCGAACGTCGCGCCTCTGTTGTGAAGAATTACCTGGTTGACCTCGGCGTTGACCCAGCCCGTATCCAAACCGTATCTTATGGTAAGGAGCGTCCAATCGCTCTTGGTTCGAACGAAGCCTCTTGGGCTCAGAACCGGAACGGCTTTACTCAGCTGATTTCTGGTGTTGTTGGCTAAACCAACTGCAGAAACTGCAATAGATTTGGCCGGGCGTCACATTTTGGCCCCGGCCTTTTCATATCTCACGCACATTGCCTTATCCGAAAGTGGAGCCCGTCCGATATGCTGCGTCTCACCCTGATCCCCGTCTTCGCCGCCTTGGTGATGGTATCCATCCAACCTTCGGCTGCGCAGAGGAATCAGGCGAATATTGTTCAAGGTGTGACCAGTGGAGAGCTCGCGGCGACGGTCGAGGAATTGCGCGTGAGCAACGCTGAGCTTCGGGCTCGCATGACCGGCATTGAGTCGGACAAAGCCCGCTTAAACGGTGAACTTGAGACGCTGGAATTCTTGCTGTCTGAAAGCCGCGATGAAATCAATCGTATGCAATCGGATGACGCTGAAATCAGTCGTTTGATCACCCGCTTGGAAAACCGACTGTCTGAGCAAGAAACGACGATTGAGGAGCTTCGCGCTGAAGTCGCTGCGTTGCGGCCAGAGCCAGCCTTCTTATCCTCAACCACGCCGGGCAGCACCGCGCTTGAAAGTCAGGCCGGACTGGATATGCCCCAGAGCGGCGATGAGGACGAGATGGTATCAGCCGCCTCAACCGCGGGCCCAACGCGGATTGTCCGCCGAGTAGATCCAGGCGATGCCGCCGGTGAGGCCCTCACTCAAACGGGACCTGATGGTGAGCCTTTGCCACAAGGCTCTCTCGGCACCCTTTCGGCCACGTCCCTGCCAGGCGACGCTGGACCTTTGTTTGCAGAAGCCAAATCCCGCCTTTTGCAGTTTGATTATGCGGGCGCGGAAATCGCTTTTCGGTCTTTCTTGGCAGAGTTTGGCAATGACCCGCAGGCGGGTGAAGCGCAATACTGGTTGGCCGAAGTGCTTTACCAGCAAGAAATGTTTGCCGAGTCTGGCGCGGCTTATACCGACATGATCCGCTCTTACCCTGATGATCCGCGGGCGCCCGAAGCCCTTGCTAAACTGGCGCGTTCGATGCGCTTGGTGGGTGATACCGCGCAAGCCTGTAATGCACTGGATCTCTTGCCACAGCGCTATCCAAATGCATCCGGCGTGACCAAAAACTTGGCGGCAGGTGAGCGCGTTCGGTCTGGGTGCGATAGCTAGGCCGCGTGCGGTTCGGTCCCGATTTTGACGCGCTGATCGCGTCCTTTAGTCCAAACCTCGATGCGCCCATTGCGATTGCCGTTTCTGGCGGCAGTGATTCGATCGCGCTGCTCAGCATGGCGCATGATTGGTCACTGCAAACCGGACGAGCGCTTTCGGTCCTCACAGTTGATCACGGTCTTCGGCCCGACTCGGTGGCGGAAGCGAAAAAGGTTTCCGCGCTATCGCACGCGCTGGGGCTCGCGCACACCACTTTGAGCTGGGGGTCGCCGAAAGCGAGCCAAAATGCAGCGCGTAAAGCGCGCTACCAGCTTTTAGCAGATGCGGCACAGTCCATTGGTGCTTCCGTCCTCATGACCGGTCACACTTTTGATGACGTCGTCGAAACCGCGCTCCTGCGGCGCCGAAGAGGCGTTCGAACAACTGCGGTCATTGGTCCGAATCTGGTCTCGCCGATACCGGCCTGGCCGCAAGGGCGGGGTGTGACCCTTCTGCGACCGCTTATCCACACGCGCCGATCCGAGTTGCAGCGTTTTTTAGAAGCGCGAGCGCAAAGATGGGTAGAGGACCCGTCGAACCAAAACCCAAAATTTGAACGCGCTCGCATTCGAAGTTTTCTTAAGCGGCATCCGCGCTTAGGTGCGCTTGCAGCAGAATTTGTGGCGGACCTTCAAGAAGCGGCCGTGCAAGATCACCAAAATCTTTCTGCCTCATTGGCCCGCGTTCGAGTGCGGCCGAGCGGTATGATTGACACGGCCGATGCCCCTGTCACGCCCGCGCTGATGCAAGTGCTGTCTCGTTGCGCCAGCGGAGCAGTTGCCAACCCTCGATACGGTGCGGTGAAAGAATTGATGTCGGCACTCGAGTCGCCCGGCGCCCGGCGTACCCTGAACGGTGCTTGGTTTCAAAAAAAGACCCAGGGTGTTTGTATCGGAAGAGATCCCGGTGCGAAGATCAGAAAGAGCGACACCATTTTTGATGGCCGCTTCGTGAAAGATCCGTCCGGACAGCTTCCCCTGCCTCAAGATTTGCCTTTTTTGATGCGCGAGACAGCGCCCTCGGGGCCCGAATGGCGCGAAATTATCTCTGAGCGTCTCGCGCACATTAACCGGTGTTACCAGACCCCCTTACTGAGGCCTGTCCAAAGATAACCGCCAAACGTCGGTGCGAAATATTGCCGAGATGGAAGGTCAACGATTTGAGGGTTCAACTCATCATTGAGTGCGTCTTCGATGGCAGAGATCACAATCTCTCGGCTCCCGGCTGCAAGTCGCCATAAATAGGTATGAAAGTTATCTCTCGGATCCGTCTCGACACGCGATTGATATAGAACCTCGCCTGTATCGACGCCTTCATCGATGAGATGGACCGTCGCGCCAAAATGCTCGGGCTCTCCATTGGCGAGGGCAAAATAGCCGCCATACATGCCTCGATAGGCCGGATTGATTCCAGAATGGTAATTGATGAAAGGAGCGCTCGTGGCGTTGAGCGTCGCTCGGCCAATCATCCGGGTTGAGACCACAAAGACCGCTTTCGGTGACAAGGCGCGCAGCACATCCCGAGCCTCATCGCTATTGACCGAAGATACTTCGATTGGGGCCACCGAACTCGGCGGATCGGGTTGCAGGCGTTCAGTTTCAATCATGTCTCGGATCATTCTGCGACTGCTGCCTTTTTTAAGGCGAATTGGAATCCGGGCGGCCTGCATACTGGCGACTGTGGTTGGTCCGAGTAGCTTGCGGCGGCGCTTCCAGAACGTGTCAGACGACTCGCCTTCCTCGAGTATGATCGGAAAATCCCCAAACCGTTGGCGCAGTGCATTGATCATGATCCAGGCGTGAGGGCCGCCTGACGTCATCGCAACCAGTGGGTGTCCGTTCGTCATTTAAGAATCCAGTATCGTTGCTTTGGCTCAAGCAAATCGCATTCCATCCTTGAGTGGATCCGATAACGAAAAGCCTTTTACCGACCATACGAACCGGTTTAACTCGCGCATCGATTGTCCGAGTTGAAGGGGGTTCCATATGGAGCGAGCCAATTGGGTGTTTCTCGACGGTGAATTTCTCCCCGCCTCGGACGCAAAGATCTCCCCGTTCGATCGCGGATACTTGTTTGCGCAAGCGGCATATGAAGTCACAGCCGTTTACAATGGAGCATTTATCGACCTCGATGCGCATTTGGCACGGTTCGAGCGGACCCTGAGAGGGATCGAGGTTGAGCAACCCGACCTGGACTTGACCGCCCTTCACCATGAGATGATCGCGCGGAATGAGCTCAAAGAAGGGCTCGTCTATCTTCAGGCGAGCGCCGGCGATCAGGGCCCACGCGATTATTACGGGCCTGAAACGCTGACCCCGTTCGTGTTTATGTTTGCGACCCACAAACAGCTGATCGGCGATCTCGCGCGTGATGGAATCACCGCGATTTCCTATGCGGACACACGTTGGGCGAGGCGCGATTTCAAAACGACGCAGCTTCTCACCCAAACCTTAGCCTATCGAGCGGCGCGCCGGGCGGGGGCTCACACGGCAATCCTCCATGAAGACGGCCAAGTGACGGAAGCGGCGTCAGCCAACCTTTGGATCGTCACTCAAGATGGCACGCTGGTCACGCGGGATCTGTCATCCGCCCTCTTGCCCGGCATTACCCGCGGACGGTTGATCGATCTGCTCGGGCGCGGCGATTTGCGAATCGAGGAACGATCTTTCTCGTTAGATGAGCTCATACGCGCGAGAGAGGCGTTTACCAGTTCTACCGGCGTCGTAATTGCTCCGGTTCTTTCGCTTGACGGCAAGCCTATTGGCACCGGGCAACCGGGTTCGGTCACGCGCCAAGTTCAATCAGCATACTATGGGTATATCGGTGCAGATTTGCGGCAGCTCAATTGGTTATGACGTCCGATCGTCAGGATCGATAATCTCGCCTTCAACTGTGAATGCATCCTCGTCGGAATCCGCCGGTGTTTGACCGGCCTGCATCTGCGCGAACAGGCCTTGCATATCCTGCATCATGCCCGCCATTTGATTGAGGCCGAGCCGAGCAGACAGCCACGCGCCGATCAGCGCGATTAAGGCTGGCACCAGCAGGAACCAAAGGTCCGCGCGACCAACTTGTTGCTGGAATTCAGTCGTCTGGAAGATTGCTGCGATCAGGGCGGAGAGGCTAAAAACTAATCCAAAGCCTAAGATGCTCAAAAGGAAACGCCGTCCAACACCTTTGAACGGATTGGGTTTTTCCGGCACAGCACCTGGATCGAGCATATTCTTCAGATCCATCGCCGGCGATGGCAGGACCATTCGAATTAAAACCCCAACGCCCGTTGAGGCGAGCGCGATCAGCGGCACCAGGATCAAGCTCCGATTCATCGCGCCAGCCACCATGGCCGCACTTAGAAACGAGAGCGGTCCGGCGAGCCTTAGCAAAAGCGGAAGAAAAAGGGCGGCAGGCATCTGCTCCGCCCTAGCGCGATCATGGGTTGACTGGCAATGGCGCGCGGCTTGATTCCCACACCGCACGGATCTTTAGTCCGAGAATGGTTGCTGCGAGCGCCAGTGTTACAGCATTCGCTAGGATCACGGGCAAGCTTCCGACCAAGCACCCATAGGCCAGCCATCCAGCGACGCCGGTCGTGAACAAAGCATACATGCACAATGAGATTCCATCCGTCCGGCCTGTGCGTAGAACAAGCAGTGTTTGCGGCAGGAAAGAGATTGTCGTCAGCATCGCTGCGACCAGTCCGATCATGTCTGTCATTTTTGAAAGCTCCAAGAGAGCTTGTTATTTAGCAGATTTGCATCATTTCACACCGCATAACTTGCCAATTCATGCATGCAAAAATGCATATTATTCGATGCCACCCATATCCCTTGCGATTGGAGGGCGTTTCCCGCATTTTGCGCGCGACGAGGAGACCCTAATGGCTGACACTGAATATCAACACGCGCCAGACCGGCCTTGGATCTTCCGAACCTATGCGGGACACTCGACTGCAGAAAAATCGAACGCGCTTTATCGCAGCAATCTGTCCAAGGGCCAGACAGGGCTCTCAATCGCGTTCGATCTGCCGACCCAAACCGCCTATGATGCCGACCACATCCTCGCCCGAGGGGAAGTCGGCAAAGTTGGGGTCCCGATCGGGCATCTGGGGGATATGCGAACGCTCTTTGAGGCCTTGCCACTCGAGGAGATGAACACGTCGATGACGATCAATGCGCCCGCAGCTTGGCTGCTCGCGCTCTATGTGGCGCTTGCGGATGAGCGTGGCGATGATCGCGCCAAGTTACGGGGTACGACGCAAAACGACATTATTAAAGAATATCTCTCGCGAGGGACTTATGTCTTCCCGCCGCAGCCGAGCATGCGCTTGATCAGTGATATGATTAGCTGGTGCTATACCGAAGTCCCGAAATGGAATCCGGTGAATGTCTGTTCCTATCACCTTCAAGAGGCCGGCGCGACGCCAGAGCAAGAACTCGCCTTCGCTCTGGCGACGGCGTGCGCGGTTTTGGACACGGTCAAAGCCGGAGGGCAAGTCCCGGAAGAAGACTTCCCGACTGTGTTCGGGCGCATCTCATTCTTTGTAAACGCAGGTGTGCGCTTCGTCACCGAGCTCTGCAAGATGCGCGCATTTGTCGATTTGTGGGAAGAGATTGGCCGAGATCGTTATGGCGTCACAGGCTCTAAAGCTTTGCGCTTTCGCTATGGGGTCCAGGTTAACTCGCTGGGTCTGACCGAGCCGCAACCGGAAAACAATGTTTATCGCATCCTGATTGAAGCCCTCGCGGTGACTCTCTCAAAACGGGCGCGCTGTCGCGCCTTGCAATTACCGGCTTGGAACGAAGCCCTCGGATTGCCGCGGCCATGGGATCAGCAATGGTCTCTGCGCATGCAGCAAATTCTCGCCTTTGAGACTGACTTGCTCGAGTATGAGGACCTGTTTGACGGCAGTCACGTGATTGATGGAAAAACCGATGCGTTGAAACGCCAAGCGCGTGATGAGCTGGCTCAAATTGACGATATGGGCGGAGCGGTTGAGGCAGTGGCTTACATGAAGGAAAGCCTTGTAGGCGCGCATATCGACCGGATCCGCGGCATCGAAAGCGGTGAGTTAAAAGTTGTGGGCGTCAACGCTTATACGCAATCGGAGGAGAGTCCCCTCGGCGCTGGTAATGAGGCGATCCAAACCGTGGACCCGATGGTCGAACGCCAACAAATTGAAGCGCTCAAGACCTGGCGCGCGCGGCGCGATGATCGCGCGGTCGAAGCTGCTTTAGCGCAGTTGAATGACGCGGCCCGCTCGGGTGCGAATATTATGGAACCGAGCATCGCGGCGGCCAAAGCAGGTGTGACGACAGGCGAATGGGGGGCGGCCCTGCGCAATGTATTTGGTGAGTTTCGAGGTCCAACGGGCGTGAGCGTCGTCATTGAAACGGGCGGCGATACAGATATTGAAGCGACCAAAGTCAGAGTGAAAGACGTGTCAGAGCGGCTTGGACGCGACTTGACCTATGTGCTCGGGAAGCCGGGCCTGGATGGCCACTCCAACGGTGCAGAACAAATTGCGGCGCGCGCCCGTGCTTGCGGAATGCAAGTTGTCTATGAAGGCATCCGCTTCACACCGGCCGAGATTGTGGCCCAAGCCCAAGCGGCGAATGCGCATGTGATCGGTCTATCCATCCTATCTGGAAGTCACCTTGATCTGGTCCGCGATACGCTCGCCGAAATGCAAAAAGCAGACATGGCGGATATTCCTTTGGTGGTCGGCGGGATTATTCCACTCGAGGATGAACGGGCCCTGCGCCAAATGGGCGTGCGCCGTGTGTATACGCCGAAGGATTTTCAAATCACGGAGATCATGGAGGACGTGGTGGACGTGGTGGAGCAAGCTTGGCTGACTTGACCCATCAATTACCACTGGCCCAAACGCCGGAAGCGGATTTCACTCAGCTCGATGCCGCGCGTTTTTTCTGGGACCACCGGGCGAACCGATAAGTAATCAAGCGCAACAGAGTTTTCGAGCAGCTTTCGAGGCACGTCGATTTCCGCGGTATAGGTCTCCCATTCGGGCTTAAGATCGAACCGAATCCAACCCGTATTTCCAGCCTTGCCCGCGGAATAATTAAATTCAAAAGCTTCAGCGCCGGCACCATCAGTAGGTTTGACGGTTAGAGAGACACGTAGCTTGTGACCCGAATAGACAGTTTCCAAATCTGGGCCGAGTTCAAAATGTGCATTCTGTTGGGGGTCAGCATAGATCGCATCTTCTTCGGCCCGGATGGTGAGGACATTATCTTCGAGATCGAGCTCATACCCAAGGTAGCCCTGCATCCGGCACAGATCCTGACCGTTCAAGACGATCAGACTGTAGTCTTCTGGGCCATCGGCGCCGCCAAAAGGTCCGCATTGGGGCTGTTGCCAGCCAAGATACATCGATGCCAGCACCATGCTCACCGATACGGCCGCAATCAGGGGATAAAAAACGATGTCTTTCAAAGGCATGATCCCTGCAAGGCAGATGTCGGTGTGTTAGGCTAGTAATCCTAATCTTGCTCTGATAGCAACGCGCACAGCGAAACGCGACCCTCATCACTGCGTCTAACGCATACTGTCGATTTTTTAATGGAACCCGTCCGATGCCGAAGCTGATTTTAACCCGCCATGGTCAAAGCCAATGGAACCTTGAGAACCGTTTCACCGGATGGTGGGATGCCGATCTCACAGAGAAAGGGGAAGCAGAGGCAACCAAGGGTGGACAGTTGATTAAAGCGGAAGGCTTGGCGCCAACTTTTGCCTTCACCAGTTATCAGACCCGCGCAATCCGGACGCTCTGGCTTGGGCTTGCCGCAATGGACCGCGCCTGGATCCCGGTGGAAAAACACTGGCGTCTGAATGAACGACACTATGGCGGGCTGACCGGTCTGGATAAGGCTGAAACCGCTGAAAAACATGGCAAAAACCAAGTCCACATTTGGCGTCGCTCTTATGATATTCCGCCACCGCCATTGGACGCGGACAGTACTTACAATCTCACTTCAGACGCACGTTATGCCGGGGTGCCTGTGCCGGACGCAGAAAGTTTGAAGCTCACGCTCGAACGGGTTCTACCTTATTGGGACAGTGCGATCCGACCCGTGCTTGAGAGCGGACAAGACACGATCATTTCTGCTCATGGCAACTCGCTGCGTGCGCTTGTGAAACATTTGTTCAAAGTCGCGGACGAGACCATTACCGGCGTGGAGATTCCGACCGGTAACCCGCTTTTGCTCGAGCTCGACGCGGACCACAAACCGCTGAGCGCCCGCTATCTTGACGCGGACCGCGCGAAAGACTTGCCCGATCTACCATGAGCGAAAGCCGATACATTCTGCGGGCCGCGGCTCCAGATGGCATCGGCATTCTAGCCGATGTGATGGGACATCTGGCGAGCCATAGGCTCAACGTCACCGAAAGCCATGATTTTGGCGACCCCAAAACCGAGCGCTATTTTATCTGGGCGAAGTTTAAAGCCGAGCAGGGATTTAACGAAGCCGCGTTTCGCGACGGTTTCAGCCAGTTGGCGCTCCGGCGTGAGATGGATTGGTCGCTTCGGCTCGAGCAGGCCTTGCCGCGCGCTTTGCTGCTGGTCTCGAAGGGAGATCACTGTCTCAACGATCTGCTCTATCGCCATCGCCGAGGTCGGCTCGGCGCACAAATCACCGCCATTGTGTCCAACCATATGGACGCAAAATGGCATGCGGACCGAAACGAGCTCGCGTTTCACCACATTCCGGTGAGCCCAGACACAAAACCTGAAGCGGAACGCCGCCTCCTTGAGGTGATCGACGAGACCCAATCCGATTTTGTGGTGCTCGCGCGATATATGCAGGTCTTATCAGGCGACCTCAGTCAGCGTCTTTCGGGCCGGTGTATCAACATTCACCATTCTGCGCTGCCGAGCTTTAAAGGCGCGCGGCCTTATCACCAGGCGCATGATCGCGGCGTAAAACTCATCGGCGCGACCGCCCATTACGTGACCAGCGATCTCGATGAAGGCCCTATTATCGCACAAGACGTCACGCCTGTTGATCATCGACTTTCTGCGGAGCGTATGGTGGAACTTGGCCGGGATATTGAAGCCCGTGTGCTGGCACGCGCTGTCACAGCGCACGCCGAAGGACGGGTCTTTTTAAACGGTTCGCGAACGGTGGTGTTCGAATGAGTGCTCATAGTCTTCACATGCGCCGCGCCTTGGATCTCGCCAAGCTTCAGGCCGGTCGTACGACGCCGAATCCGAGTGTCGGCTGCGTGATCCTCGATCGCGATGGAATGAAGCTCAGCGAAGCGGCCACGGGTGATGGAGGACGCCCGCATGCCGAACAATTGGCGTTGTCGGAGCTTCCTGTAGGGGCTGCCGCAGGCGGTACCGCCTATGTAACGCTTGAACCATGCCGTGAACGCTCAACCGGTGAGGCCTCTTGCTCCCGGCGTTTGATTGATGCTGGACTTGCGCGCGTCGTGATTGCGACACGAGACCCGCATCCGCTGGGCAGCGGCGGAATTTCGCGTTTGCGCGAGGCGGGCATTCAAGTCGATCTCGGCATTCTCAAAGACGAAGCAGATGAAATCTATGCGGATTTTTTTTGCGGCTCAAATTGCTCAGGAAACGTGACACTGGGAACACAATCGGGATCTTGGTGAACCACGGCGTGAAAAAACTGACTTGACCTTAACCTTTGTAGTGTCAGCTTCGAAGGGTACGCTGCAGAAGTGAAACGGTCTCATGATCGGAATCGTCGTTGTCAGTCACGGTAAACTTGCGCACGAATTGGTGCGCGCGGCAGAACACGTGGTTGGCTCACAGGACGCTTTTGAAGCCCTGTCCATAGAAGCTGAAGACGATATTGATGATCGCCGCGATGAAATACGCGACACAGTCAAAGCCTGTAATAAGGGTAAGGGCGTCATCATATTAACCGATATGTTCGGTGGCACGCCTTCTAATCTTGCGCTCTCCAATCTCGCTCCAGGAAAGGTCGATGTGATTGGCGGCGTGAATCTCCCCATGCTGATCCATCTTGCGCAAATCCGCTCAGACTTGACTTTGACTGAAGCGGTCCAGGCCGCGAGCGATGCCGGCAAGCGCTATATTCGGATCGGTTCAGAAGTCATGAGTCGTACAAAATGAGCGCGTTGACCCGTAAAGTCGAGATTGTGAACCGCAAAGGCCTACATGCCCGTGCGTCTGCAAAACTTGCCGAATTGGCTTTGGAGCTCCCGACCACCGTGACGGTGAGCTTTGAGGGTGAGTCTGCCGATGCCCGCTCAATCATGGACCTGCTTTGCCTCGGGGCGGGGATTGGCAGTGTCGTTTCACTGAGTGCGGAAGGCGATGATGCGGAGCGCGCATTAGAGGCCGTTTCTGCCTTATTCAGTGATGGCTTTGGCGAGCTGGAAGAAGACGCGGCTTGCGCGTGTAAATAGCTACAAGACGAGCGGCGCGAGCCAGAAGCCGATCGCCGTGATCACCACGATACCAATTAAATTGATACGCACGCCGCGCTGAATCATCTGCCCGATCGGGACTTTGTCGGTTGCATAGATGATCGCATTGGGCGCGGTCGCGACCGGCAGCATGAAAGCGCAACTTGCCGCAACCGCAGCCGGCGCAAGCAAGCTGGATGGCGCTGCACCGATCGCCGCTGCCAAGGCGCCAAGAATGGGGGCTAGCGTCGTCATCGTCGCGACATTGCTGGTTAGCTCAGTCAGGAAGATGACCAGCGCAACCACCACTGCGATGAAGAAAATCGGCGGTAGAACCGAGAGGGCTGAGAGCTGATCACCGATAAAGGTTGAAAGCCCCGTTCGCGTCACGGCTTGCCCGAGGCTAATTCCACCGCCGAAAAGGATCAGGACCCCCCATGGCAGTTTCACAGCTTCCTCCCATTTCAAGATTGATCGGGTCTGTCCGTCGCCGGCCGGAACGAGGAACATGACGATCGCTCCGGCGATCGCGATTCCCATATCCCCCACCGCCATAAGCCAAGGATAATCCCATCCGCTCGCTTCAGCTGCGAGTTGGATGGGGACGCGCGCGACCCAGAAGAAGGCGACAACGCCAAAAACCATGGCGGCGCGAGCTTCTGGGGCCGTTACGGGGCCGAGGGAATCGCGTTGCTCGCGCACGGCGCTCATCGCTGCCGAGCCGTCCCCAAGATCGGGTAACCCTCGGGTGACCGACCACCAAGCGATCGGTATCAATAAAGCGAGCGCTGGAATGCCGAAGCTCATCCACTGTCCGAACCCGATCGTTGTGCCGGTATTCTCCACCAGCCAATCAATCGCGATCAGATTGGTCGGTGTTCCAATCGGCGTGGCGACCCCGCCGATTGAAGCCGCGTAGCAAACCCCCAACAGCAATGCGGTCACAAACTTCCCAGATTGATCGTTCAAGGCGGCCGCTGCAGAGATGGCAATCGGCACCATCATCAAGGTTGTGGCCGTGTTCGAAATCCACATCGACAAGAGTGCGGTTGCGATCATGAAGCCAAAAATGAGTGCGGATGGATGCGAGCCCACGAGAGAGACGATGTTGAGGGCGATGCGCTTGTGCAGGCCCCAGCGTTCAATTCCTAGCGCAATGATGAAACCGCCGAGCAGAAGCATGACAATCGGGCTGGAATAACCTGCCGTGGCTTCGCGTGCCGTCCCGGCCCCGATCAAGGGGATGACAACCAAAGGCAGCAGCGATGTCACCGGGATCGGGATGGGTTCGGTCGCCCACCAGACTGCCATCCACACCATTAGGGCCCCAATCGCCCAGGCCGAAAAGCTCAAATCTTCCGGCGCGCCAATCAGCAACATGATCGCGGCGGCTAGAGGGCCTAAATAGAGCCCGATCCGTTTTGTTAAGCTCGCCGAACCTTCCATTTGAGCAATGGGCCGGGGATGGCTGGGGAAGTCAAGTATTAGCGTTCAAGAACCAAATCGTTTCGATGAACTACTGCAGGTCGTCCACGATAGCCTAGTTCTTGTTCAATTTGGTCGGTTTGAAGTCCGGAAATTTTGGAAATGTTCTCAGAGCTGTAGGCCGTGATGCCTTTAGCGATCACCTGTCCTTTAGGATCTTTGATCGCCACGGCTGCGCCGCGTGGGAACTGACCTTCTGTTCCGGCCACCCCGACCGGGAGTAAACTCGCGCCCGTTTGAAGGGCCGCCGCGGCGCCTGTATCGACGAGCACGGCCCCTTCGGGCGAAAGGTGTCCCTTCAGCCAAATCTCTCGGGCCTTATCCGGCGTCATATCGGACAGAATCCAAGTTGATCGTCCTCCATTTAAGAGGTCTCGGATTGGGTGATTGGCGGTGCCCAGGGTAATCACGGTCGCACAACCGGCACTTTGTGCGATTTGAGCTGCGGCAAGTTTTGTTGCCATGCCGCCGCTGCCAACGTCAGATTGGCGATTGCTATCACCCGCCATGGCGATGTGCTCATCAGTGAGGGTCGTCAATACGGGGATGTGTTCCGCCGCTTCGCTTAGTCTGGGGTCGGTCGTGTAGAGCCCGTCCACGTCGGACAGTAAGATCAGCAGATCCGCGCCCATCATTTGCGCCACGCGGGCCGCGAGGCGGTCATTGTCGCCGTAGCGAATTTCATCCGTGGCCACGGAATCATTTTCATTGATCACTGGCACGGCGCCGGCCCCCAAAAGCGTTTCAAGCGTGGCACGAGCGTTTAGCCAGCGGCGCCGGTTCTCCGTGTCTTCGAGCGTGAGGAGCGTTTGAGCTACATGAATCTGTTGTTCGCCAAACGCTGATGCCATTGCCGCCATCAGCAAAGGCTGGCCCAAGGCTGCCGCGGCTTGTTTCTCTTCGAGTTTCCGGGGGCGATCTGGGCCTAGGTGATCGCGCCCAAGCGCGATCGCGCCAGACGACACTAAAATCACTTCTTGTCCGGCAGCGCGTCGGGCAGCGATATCTTCGGCGAGCCCATCCAGCCAGACCTGGCGAACTTTCCCAGCGTCGGCAATCAGCGCCGACCCGACTTTCACGACGATCCGTTTGGCAGATTTCGCGAGGTCCAGGGGCGCGAAATCGGTCATTCGAGCGGACTCCAATCGGCATCCGCGTCGCTATCATCCATGGCCTCAACTTCGATTTGACCGAGCTCTTTTAGCATCAGGCCTAGCGCTGGTTTCACGCCTTCGCCGGTCACAGCGGAAATCCTCAAAGGCTCTTGTCCACACGCGTCTCGCAAGAGCTTTGCTTGCTCATCCACCAGTTCATCATCCAGCACATCAACTTTCGAAAGCGCGACCAATTCGGGTTTTGCCGCGAGTTCCGGATCATAGGCTTCGAGCTCCTCTCGGATGGTGCGATACGCCTCATCGGGATTGTCTTGTGTGCAATCGACCAAGTGTAAGAGCACTTTGCAGCGCTCAACATGACCTAGGAAGCGGTGGCCCAGCCCAACACCGTCCGCGGCGCCTTCCACCAGCCCGGGAATATCAGCCAGCACAAACCGCGACCCTGCGCCCAGATCGACAATTCCCAATCCGGGATGCAGCGTTGTAAAAGGATAATCTGCGATTTTTGGTTTGGCGGCGGTCGCCCGGCTGAGGAAAGTGGACTTTCCAGCGTTTGGAAGACCGAGAAGCCCGGCATCGGCGATCAATTTCAAGCGTAACCAAAGCACAAATTCTTCACCTGGCTCTCCGGGATTGGACCGCCGGGGCGCTTGGTTGGTCGAGGTTTTGAAGCGCAGATTACCCCAACCACCATTCCCGCCTCTAGCGACCATGACGCGTTGGCCAACTCCTGTGAGATCTGCGATAAGGGTTTCACGATCCTCTTCGTAGATTTGTGTGCCAACAGGCACCTTAATCACTTTGTCCGCCCCGCCGCGCCCGTGGCGCTGCTTGCCCATACCGTGGCCGCCACGTTCCGCTTTGTGATGCTGCTGATAGCGGTAGTCGATCAGCGTGTTCAAACCTTCGACCGCTTCGACATAGACGTGCCCGCCACGTCCACCATCGCCGCCATCTGGCCCCCCAAATTCAACATAGGCCTCACGCCGGAATGAAGCGCAGCCATTCCCGCCATGCCCAGCTTTGACGTAGATTTTGGTTTGGTCGAGGAATTTCATGGTGGCTCTTTTTTCGCTAATGTGCCGCCAGACGCAAGGCTAAGTCGGGATCTGCGCCTTTCGCATAGCGGATGGCGGGGCTCTTTTTCCCGCGCGCGCGGCCGAAAAGATCGACTTCTCCGACCGCTTTGAAACCAAGCTTTTCTAAAACCCGTCCAGACGCAGGATTGTCGGTGAAGTGGCCAGATGCGAAGCGATGGATCGACATTGTATTCTCGGCCCACGCCATAACGGCCTGGGCCGCTTCCGTAATATAGCCCTGTCCCCACCAAGGTTTGGCGAGCCAATACCCAATTTCCCAGACATCCATTGGTTTGAGGTCGAGACCGATACAACCCATGACCCCTTCTTCCGGGCGCGTCAGCAACAAGACATAAGCGGTATCTTCGGCCCACCCTTTAGGCACACGTTCGAGCCACGCTTCTGCGTCGGAGATTTGATAAGGATAAGGCGCACGGCCAAGGTTCCAGGCAACGTCCCGATCGCCAATTCGCTCCGCTATTTGCCGTGCGTCTTGCGGTAAAGGCGGGCGCAAAAGCAGCCTTTGCGTGCGCAAGATCAGAGGGTTGGCCATTTCGTGCTCCTAGTGCGCGCCCGTCTGAACAAAAGATGGGTTCGCATCGAGCGCATAGCGCCATGCCGGGTCTTTGCCACCCCTTGCGCTGCTGAACATCATTTTCTCGCCGACCCGAACAAAGCCGAGTTTTTCCAAGACGCGTCCAGATGCTGGATTGTCTTTAAAGTGTCCGGCGACGAATTGGGTGACACCGAATTCGCGCTCACCCCAGGCCAAGAGCGCATGGGCCGCTTCGGTCGCGACGCCTTTACCTTGAACGGCTTTGTCGACCCAATAGCCGACCTCCCAAGCGTCTCCAACGGCGCGGTTAAACCCAACTGATCCGATCACGCCAGCTTCAGCATGGGTGATGACAAAAGCGTATTCCGTGCCCGCCGCGCGTGCTTTGTCGGCATAGGCAATCCAATCGAGCGCGTCTTGTGGGGCATAAGGGTGCGGAAGTCGGGCGAGGTTGCGCGCCATGTCCTTGTCGTTCACGCAGCAGGCGATTTGCCGCGCATCTTTGGTTTCTGGCGGTCGCATTAAGAACCGATCTGATTTGAACTCGAATGATCCACCCATTTGAGGTCTCCATTGGAAGGCAAAGAAAAAGGGAGGCAGTGGCCTGCCTCCCTCTGGAACTTTTTGGCCACCTCCTCGGCGGCCGGACGTGACCGCGCTATTCTGCTGCGTCCGCGAGTGGTGTCACTGACACGTACTGGCGATTGTTGCGCTTGCGCGTAAATTGCACCTTGCCTTCTACAAGCGCGTAGAGCGTGTGGTCTTTGCCCATGCCGACGCCGCGACCCGGATAGGTCTTGGTGCCACGCTGGCGGATAATGATGTTGCCAGGAATGACGTGCTCGCCACCAAATTTTTTGGTGCCAAGGTATTTAGGATTTGAATCGCGTCCGTTCTTCGACGAGCCGCCTGATTTCTTATGAGCCATAACCGGTCTCCAATCTCTGATCCGAGCTTATACCCGAATGCTTAACCTTTCGCGAGCTCTTTAGCCTGGGCAACCCAGTCATTGCTCTCAAACTTACCTGCTGCACCGATTTTCTCTTCGAGAGCATCGATATCAGCTTTCGTCATCTTCGCGATTTGCGCGAAGGTTGTGATGCCTTCGGCTTCCAGTTTGCCTGCGAAGACTTTGCCGAGACCCTTCATTTTGGTCAGGTCGTCAGCGGCAGCGGGGGCCGCGGCTTTTTTAGGCGCTGCCTTTTTGGCGGCTGGCTTTTCAGCGGCTTCTTTCGTAGCGGCAGGCGCTTTCGCTTCGGCCTTAGGCGCTGCTTCTTTCTTTGGAGCCTCGTCCTTTTTTGGTGCGGCTTTCTTCTTCGCCGGCGCCTTCTTACCGTCAGCCAGGATCGATTCAATCGTCACGACGGTTTCCAGTTGGCGGTGACCCTTCTTACGACGATAGGTGTTGCGCTGACGTTTCTTCATAATCAGCACTTTGGCGCCTTTGCGCTGTTCGGCGACGGTGCCGACCACACTCGCGCCAGCCACGATAGGCTCACCAATGGTTACTTTTTTCTCGTCGCCGAGCATCAGAACATCGTCAAACGTGACGCTATCTCCGGCATCCGCGGCGAGCTTTTCAATGACGATTTCATCGCCTTCGGCAACTTTGTATTGTTTGCCACCTGTCTTAATGACCGCGAACATGACGCTCGTCCTTCTCAGAACTCAAAAAATGAAATTTGGCCGCTGCCGGTTCCGGCGCGGACATGAAGGCGCGGGTAAACACCAAACAGCCGCACGAGTCAAACCCATTTCCGCATGAAATGCAGGGCTTGATGCCTTTTCCTGCGCGCGATAGGGCGAGGCGGTTCGGAGAGGTGCCGGAGTGGCTGAACGGGACGGTCTCGAAAACCGTTGAGCGCGCAAGCGTTCCGAGGGTTCGAATCCCTCTCTCTCCGCCAGTTAGGCCATAGTTTTCCTAGAACAAGAGTAGGAAACCCCCAGATTTGCTGGTAACGGTTTCGATAGAGCTGAGCTCTCTGAGCGCGTGGCTGACGCTTAAAATAATGTTATTTATCAGGATCATAGATACGCGTCGGGGGACGCGCATAGAGGAAGGACGAAGATGGAACTCGAAGCTGATTACTTGGTCATTGGCAGCGGTGCGACGGGCATGGCTTTTGTCGATACATTGTTGACGGAAACGGATGATACCATTGTCATGCTGGATGATCGCGCCGTACCCGGCGGGCATTGGAACGAGGCTTATCCCTTCGTCCGGTTGCACCAATCGGCATCGACATATGGGGTGAACTCGAAGGAGCTTGGCCGAGGGCGCGTCGAAGAAACCGGCCTCAATGCCGGATTTGAAGAGCTTTCATCGGGCCCAGAAATTACGCGCTACTATCACGAACTGATGGAAGAGACCTTCTTGCCCTCGGGTCGGGTGACCTTCTTGCCGCTGACCCGCTACCATGATGACGGCACGATCAAGTCCACGCTGACAGGCGAAACGCACACTGTGCGCGTGCGCAAGAAAACAGTCTTTGCCAATCATATCACCACGAGCATCCCGGCGACCCATAAGCGCAATTTTGAGACGGCCGATGACGTTGTTTGCATCCCCCCGAATGATTTGCCTTTAAAAGCTGCCGACCACGCGCATTTCTGCATTCTCGGAAGCGGTAAGACTGCGATGGACTCGATCATTTGGCTGCTGGGTCATGGCTGTACGCCTGATCGCATTTCTTGGGTGGTGCCGCGAGAAGCCTGGTTCTTAAACCGTGAGAACTTTCAGACCATCGATCAAAAATTCTTCGAAGACACGGTCGGTGGACAAGCGCGGGCGGTCGAAATCTATGCAGCGGCAGAGTCGATCGAAGACCTCGAGGATCGCATGGAAGCCGACAATTTGTGGCAGCGTATCAATAAAACCCGGCGTCCGACCATGTTCCACGCCGCGATCATGACCGAAAAAGAGGTCGAGACCCTACGCCAGATCGAGAACGTCATCCGCAAAGGACATGTCCAACGGATCGAGTCTGGCAAAATGATTATGGCACAAGGGGATGTCGAAATGCCAGTCGACACGCTCTATCTCGACTGCACGGCGAGCGCTTTCGCCAATTATGTGAATTTCCGGAAGACTGTTTTCCAGCCCGGCGAGATTCACCTCCAAGCGATCCGTCAATTCCAGCCTTGCTATAGCGCGGCTTTAATCGCTGCGATTGAAGCGCGCATTCCGGAGGACGAGAAGAACAATTACGCGCGCCCGGCCCCTGGTATTGATACGGTGGAAGATGTGTTGCTGGTTCTGGCAGCGGCCATGGAGAATACCTTGGCCTGGATGAGCTCACCAGAGATCAGCGACTGGCGCGCCACGTGCCGCCTCGATGGCTTTAATGGCCTGATTAGCAACGCCGATATGAACGACCCCAAAGTGGCTGAAATCTTGATGTCCATTCTCGGCAATGGCGAGGCGGCGATCAATAATCTTAAACGGTTGGCGACGGAGGCCGAAGCCGCGCGCGCCTCAGCCTAGGCGCGCGCGATTTCGTTTAATAGCTTTTCGCTCCTAAGGCGCAGCGGCTGCGAACTCTGTTCCCGGCCCTGCGAGAGTCTCTGTCTCGGCGTCAGCCGTCGACTCTGCGTCAGGGAGCAAGCGCTGAATCCGATCGAGCTCGGCGGTGGCTTCTTCCTCTTCCCCGAGTTCAGTCAGGGCCTGAACGCGCAAACGACGGACTGAAATGTTGGCCGGATCCTGTTCCAAGAGATCATCGGCGAAGGTCAATGCCTCCGCATATTTCTCCAAGGTCACTTGGACCGCCACCAATTGCTCGGTGATCTCAGCGTCGTTCTCTTCGTTCATATCCATGAGCTGAAGCAGCGTTTCTTCGGCTTTCTCCGGATCGCCGGACTTTTCGTAGACGCTCGCCAGAGCTGTCAGAACCGGAGCGTCGGTTGGATTGAGCGCAACATAAGCGGCGAGAAGCTGCTCAGCGGCGTCAAACTCTTCCATCACGACGAGATGATCGCTCATCTCCAGAGTGGTCTTGCGGCTTTCCGGGTTGAGCTCCAACGCACGTGCAAAGGCAAGAAGGGCTTCTTCGTTTGCTTCGGCGACAGCCAGGCTGCGGGCCTTATAGAGCCAGAAAAGCGGGCTGTTTGGATTGTTTGAAAGCAGCACATCTAAGCGCTCGGACGCGGTTTCAGGTGACCCTTGAACATATTCGTACCGCGCTAGGGCGAAGGCCGCTGGTTGCGCAAAGATCGAGGTTGGCGAGAGTTCGGTCGCGACAGCATTGGCAGCTTCCATTTCGCCGGTTTCGAGCTGCAAGAGCAGGCACATATAGGTCAGGCGCTCATTTCCGTTACGGGCTGCACAAGCTTCGTCTCGGGTCTCAATGGTTGGCGGCCGGATGACGCCGCTGGCCTCTTGCAGAGCTTTGAGTAGAATTTCTTGCTCAGAGGACATTTCGACATTCGCCATTCTGCGAATGACGGACCGGGCGGCCCTCGGGCGTTCTGAAGCGAGTAGGTTCACAGAGCGGGAGAATAGCACATTGAAGCTATTCTGGGCCTCGTTGCTCGCATTGCGGAACAGAGGTAGCGCGGCTTCAAATCGACCGAGCGAGAAATTGAACTCTCCCCATTCGCGCATGGTAATGGCGCTATCCGGAGAAAGCGCCAGGGCGCGTTGATAATCCGCTTCGATTTCCTCGCTCGGGAACTGTCCCGACCGCGCTTTTGCGGTCGCAAATCGCCGCCAGGTGGGGCCGCTATTCGGACGGAATTGGATTGAGCGATCAAAGGAATCGATCGCAGCTTCATATTGTCCGAGGGCCACTTGTGACTGGCCTAGAAGCGACAAGGATTTGCCTTTGCGGGAACTGCTGGTGATATCGACTGAGCGCTCAAAGACGCGAACCGCCTCTTCGTGGCGTCCCGTATCGGCGAGCAGGATCCCATAATTGACGTAGCCGGGATTGTGGTTCGGATTGGCCGCCAAATGCGTGGCATAGGCTTCGATTGCGGCTTCAATTCGACCGGCGCCCCGGAAGGCGAGGGCGTAAGAGAAGGACGCGCCATGCTCAATGCGTTGCTCTGGTGGAAGACCACGGAGAACATCAATCGCCTCTTCAAAACGCTTGCGGGACGTCAGCAGCTCTCCGATATGCGCCGCGAATTTTGGCTTTTCTGCATCATCCGCCCGGCGAAAGAAGGGTGTGGTCTGAAGCCGATCAAATGTCAGCGGGACAAGCGATGTGTCTTGCACAATTTCAATCAGATCAGATTGAAAATCCTCTGACAGATCGGTTGTGTCGATCAGTTCGATTTCTTGTTGATCGTCGGACGATATTGCACGGGCAATGGTCGTATCTTCGTCTGCGCGGACGATAAATTCCGCCGCGAACGTCAATCCCGCGATCGCCAATGCCAAAATACTTAAGACAGGGGCGGAAAAGAAAGGTGATTGCTCATGCATGGGCAAGCTCCTTGTCGGTCAGGCCTTCTACCAAACCTTTTTGCTGAACGTTCTGAATTTCGATCCCGGGGCGTCCATTCACTTCAAGAATGAGCGGACCACGGTTTTGGTCGATACAGATATCGACGCCGATATAGCCGAGCGGAATGGCATCTGAGGCGCGTTTGGAAATATCGATAATCTCGCGCCATTTGGGGATTTTGAAGCCGATCAGATCCACGCCCGTGTCTGGGTGCGTCTCGATGGAAGTCCCTTTCTGTGCGGCATTGGTAATCTTACCGGTCTC
>CBDIHJ010000030.1:0-63404 GCA_965279045.1 Henriciella sp.
CGTGCTCGGACGATCCGGCTCGCCTCGATAAATGGAGGCGATTTCCAAGCCATTCGAGCGCGCAATGTAGGTGGCGCCTAAGAAGCTGGGTTCGCCGCTCTCAGCATCCTCTGGCGCATCTCCGCTACGAATTTGACTGTGCAAGATGCCGAGCTCTGCACTCATTTGGCGGAGCAGATCATCGACCTCGACGCGATGACCAATCCGATCGCGCAAGGGCACATACCGGTCTCGCACCGCGTCCCAATCGACACCGCGTAGGTTCGGGTCATACGCGAAATCCCGGTGCAAGCGCCAGGCATCCAAAATGAGCTGCCGCCATTCTTGTTTCGGATCGATCCGCAGCTTCCAATCATTAAGGCGGACGGTTTGGCTGCTTGTGTCAGATGGAAAGTCCTTATCCGCCGGAAGGATCATGAATTTGGCATCGTTTCCGCGTCCGGTTTGAACAAAGAGTTGGCTGCCATCAGCAGACAGGCTGAATCGCTGCACGTTGGAGGTGTAGTCGGAGAGAGATGGGTTTTGCGATGTGATCGCGACGCGCTGAAGTGTGTCACCTTCTCCAAAGCTGTACACGAAGAGATTCTTCGCTGAGGCGGCCAAAGCACCGAAGTCGCCAGACCCAACAGGGACCTGAAACAGGCGGTCCGCGATTCCGTCGAACGTGATCTCTGGCTCTGATGTGTCCTCTTCTTCATCGTCTTCACTCGCCGCGTCCCCTGTCTCGGAGAGTTCGCTTGGCGCATCGAACGGGAAGGCGGCTTCAGGGTCGAGTTGAACCGCAAAGATCTGACCGCGCGATTGAAAAGAAGGGCCCATATTACGATCACCCCAAGGCGATCCTGGGGTGGCATTAAAGTTTCGGTCCGAAATGAAGTAAAGCCAAGCACCATCGGCGCTGAAGGCTGGCGCGAAGGATTCGAACTTGCCCGTCGTGACCGTGACTTTGCGATTGTCTTCGGTGTCATAGATGGCGACGCGGCGCAGGTTGCGATCATCATAATAGGTGTAAGCGATGTATCGCCCGCCAGCCGACCAGGTCACATCGTCAAACGCATAATCGAACGAGCTCTCGGTACGATCGAGCTGCTGCACGCGGCGGTTCTCTGGATCGAGATGCATTAAGCGTCCAGCTTTATCGATATACAAAACTGAGGCCGTATGCGGGGAGGCAATGAGCGCCCAGATATGTGCATCTGTGTCCTCGGTCAGCTGCTCAGGTGCCCCTTCACCATTGGCTGGGAAAGCCCAGATCTCACCGCGATCATCTTGGTCGAGAATGGCGTAAATCGTCTCGCCATCATGGCCATACACCGCGGACCTCGCGCGCGTATCAAGCGCAAAGCGATGATCGATGCGGCGCCGTTGTCCGGTAAAGGCTGAGGCTATGCGTCCGCGCGCCGTCACTGCGATAGCATCCCCTTGGGGAGACATCTGTGCGTCCGAAAGATAGTTAAGGGGGGCATCAATCCAGCGTTGGCGGCCGTAATCGCTATCGCTCATCAAAAACAGATTGATTTCGCGGGTCGTGTTCGCGGCGATGTCATAAGCGAAGAGATCGGCGCCGCTTTGGAAGACAATGGTGCCGTCATCTAAGGAAGGTGTTCGCAATTGCCATTGCGTGCGGTCTGTGTGCTGACGAAGATCACTGCCCGTTTCATCCATGGACCAGATATTGTCTGCCCCGGATTTGTCGGAAACGAAGTAGACCCGCCCGTCATGAAACATGGGGTGACGGATTGGTGCACCGAAATCTGCTGCAAGCCTGACCGCTTCGGCCGTGCCGCTAAGGTCACCTTTCCAAAGCTGTGCCATGCGCCCGCCGCGATAGAGGATCGCATTATCAGAAAACATGGACAGGCCGTACCGCGTGAAGAATAGCGTGCCATCCGGCGCGCTGACCGTGGCGAGATCAGCATTGTCGAACGGAAGGTCCGTAACGCTGAGCGTGTTGCGATCCACAGTGCGCAGGATGCGTGGAATACGACCAGAAATATTCGTGGTGCGATAAATCACGCGATCGCTGTCCATCCAGCCGCGCAGGCTGACACCGCCGCCCTCATAGGTCAGGCGTTTCGGCGTGCCGCCCGTGATGGAAACAACATAGACTTCCGAAGGGCCATCATAACTCGCCATAAAGGCGATGCGCTGGCCGTCCGGCGAAATCATCGGTGTGCTTTCAGCCTCAGGATGCGTTGTCAGTCGAACCGCGGTCCCACCTTGCGCCGGAGCGCGCCACAAATCGCCTTCACTGGCGAACACCAAGATATCACCATGCAAAGCCGGGGTTTGGTAATACCCACGTTCTTGCGCGCTCGCGGTTCCGAGGCTTGCAATCCCTAAGACGAGAAGAATGGCGGACAAGATTCTCAGCATAACACCCTCATTTCTATGAGAGTCTGGTCTTAAATCGACGGTTCAAAACCTCAATCGGAATCTCGTGACGCTCAACGAGGTGTTGGCCTGAATTAGGCCGCGCGACGCTGTGCGTTCATGTAATCAGCCATTTTCTCCGCGAGAATAGGGCGACTAAACAGATAGCCCTGACCCGTGTCACAACGGATACGGCGAACGAGCTCTAATTGGTCCGTGGTTTCAATGCCCTCGGCGACCAAATCAACGCCCATTTTATTGGCCAAGTCCGCAATCGACTCCATCACCATAGCGTTCGACTCATCCGCGGCTTTGAGCAGGAATGAGCGATCGAATTTGATCTTCTGAACCGGGAATTCCACCAGGTAGGAGAGCGACGAATACCCAACGCCGAAATCGTCCAGCACGATCCTCATGCCCGCACGTCTCAACAAATTGACCGTGCGTTTTGCTTTCTCCCAATTCTCGATCAGAGCTGACTCAGTAATTTCGACTTCGACTTGCTCATAGTTCAGGCCGCTGCGTTTGACCTCGTTGAGGACAAAGTGCGCAAACTCATGCGTGTTCAAAGACCGCGCAGACGCATTGATCGAGACGCGCTGGTCGCGCAGCAGCCATGTGCCAGCGCTCATAAGGGCTTTGGAAATGATCTCGCGATCGAGGACCTGAATCAGCGAGCTTTCTTCCGCCACGCCCACAAATTCGCCGGGAGAGACCGCGCCCAAGACAGGGTCACGCCATCTCGCAAGGGCTTCAAAGCCCTTGGTGCGTCCGGTTTTCAAATCGACTTGAGGCTGGAAGGCGACATTAATGTAGCCGTATTCAATCGCCGCTTTGAGCGAGCGTTCGACATCGAATTTGCGATTGACTTGTCCGTCGAGCATGGTGTCGAAAATGATATAGTTTGAGCCGGCTGTTTCCTTGGCCACGAACGCGGCCATATCGGCTTGTTGGTACAAACTTTGGATCGAAGGTGTCGTCCCATCAGATAGCGCGATGCCTATGGAAACATCCATCTCGACGCGCGTGAAGCGGGTTTGGATCGGTTCCTTGGTCAGGGCCGCTAACTCTTTTCCGAAGCGTTCCAGCGCCTCGATAGACTCTTCATGATCACAAACGATCGCGAACTCATCGCCGCCGAGGCGGTAGACCTCTCGACCGCGATTGACGACAGATTTTAGCCGGTCTGAGAAAACGCTCAGAACCTGGTCTCCGACATCGTGACCATGCGTATCGTTAATCTGCTTAAAGCCATCCAAATCCAGAATGCAAAGCGCCGGGCGGGTGTCGGTTCCCGATTGCATGACGAAGCGATCCATCGCCATTTGAAAGGCGCGACGGTTCAGGCGCTTGGTCAACGGGTCGGTGAGCGCCAAGGCGCGGATGCGCACATTATCTTTGTTCAGCGCTGTACTCTCGCGATGCGTCTGCTTTTCGAAATAGTAGACCAATAGACCACAGATAACGGTGCCCATACTGGCATGTGCGAGCCAAGATAGCTCGATCACGGAGACATAATCGCGCTGAGCAAACCCGCTGGCGAGAACGCCATAATAGATCGAAACCACCGCCAGGGTCCCAATCGCACTTGCTCTTGCCCCAGACGTGAAGGCCATCACAATCGGCACCAGAACAAGCAGTATCAGCGATGGGCTGGTCGCATCACCGGTCAGGATCGGGCCATACCCGATCAAGGTGGCAACCCATAGGCCGTGCGCAGTTCCGATCAATTCGGCATGATCAAATTGATTGATCCAAAGCATGAAGAGCCCCGTGACTGCCAGGGCCGCGATGATCCAAAACGTTTCAGCGATATGGTCCAAATTTCCATCTGGAACCGCGAACAGCAACGCGAGAATCGGAGATAGGATCCCGCATGCAAGCACAAGTAAGCGCAATTTGCGTTTGCGTCCGCTTGGCCAGGAGCGCTGAACGCCGGCAAAATCGTCGATTTGCTGCAGCGCCCAGGCTTTCGCCTCTGCTGGCAACTTGCGCAAATCGAGAGAGAGACCTTGATCCATCATGTCGGTGGGCGCCCCATTCGAGAGTCGGCTAAGGTCACGCGCGCGAAGTTCGTACTGATCTTTTCAAACGCCTTTTGTAGGGCTTCAGCGTTGCGGGCATCGAAGTAAAAGTCGCGCTGGGTTGCGCACTGGCGGAGCAGCTTTTTGGTGTCTTCATCCTCGATTTCGAACGCGATCGTATAAAGCTCGATGCCTTCGGACTTGATGGCCTTACAAACGTCTTCGGTGATTTGATCAGCCAGTCGCTGATCGCGACCAGAATGAAGGCCGTTAAAGGTCGGCGACCGCGTATTGGCGCCATCTGACATGAGAACCAAAGCTTTGCGGCCTTGTCTGGAAAGCGTTTCAGCATAAGGCTCCGCCTCATCAAACGGTGCCGAGGCTGACAGTGTCCGCAATCCCCACATCAGACCGGAAGCAATGTACGTGTCTTGGTCCGCGGTCAGGGCCTGAACGGCGCTTTTGAGTTCATATGCATCGCTCGAAAGCTCTTGGATCGGAGCTGGGCAAGCCGCGGCGTCGCGGGTGACGATCCCGATGATCGGCTGATCGAGATAATCCTGGTCAGCAATGTTGAGCGGGCTTTTTCTTGATTTTACGCAGCCATGCCAGCTCTGGTTCCACTCGGTCGCGCTACAAACTTGAGGGGCGTGCTCAATATCCCCCGGCAAGCAAACCCATTTCTTGCAGGTTCGTGCAACGCCGTCGCGCGCACACTCGTAGCTCTCGCGTCGACAATGGCTTTGATACCAGTCTTCCGGGATGGTGCAGTTTTCTGATACGCCAGTCCTGTCGGGCTCGACAGAAAGCCAGGGCTCGCCGCGTTTATCCGTGCCGACATTCACATACGTCGCGAAGGGCACAATCGACATTTTGATCGCATTGTTTTGCGGGCCGATCAGCGTGTCGATCATTTCTGAGGCCGCGCTTTGCAGGGCTTCTAAGCGCGGACCTGTCATCGAAAAGGACGTATCCAGCACCAGGGCGATTTCGGCAGCGGAGGTCTTATCGAATATGGCCATAGCGTCAGAGCTGAGGGGCAGGGCACTCTGGCCGAGCAAGCTGAGACTGTTTGTCCGCATCATGCCATCCACTTGGAGATGGATTTGGTCGCCGTTTCGATAGAACGCGACATCCGCAAGCTCTACAGAACTGGGCACCTTGATCGCCGCATCAAAATATTCCTGCGCCAATGCGTTGAGCTGCGCGTCTTGAATGTTTGGATTGGTTGCACTTCGCGCCGTCGAAACCACAGCAACATTTACCGCATGTTGCATCTTGTCTTCAAATGTTTGGTGCCGGTCGACATCTTGCGTTGCGCCAATAATGATGATGGCGATCAAGAAACTGATCGCAAAAAAAATCGTCGCGTTGCCGCTCCGACCCTTCAACAAATTCGCCACACACACACGCAAGCCCAAAGCCATTTGCCCTAATCTGTCTTGGTTGGGGCATAGCAGGCTTTCGCTGAATTATTGTCAGCGTGGATTTTGAATTTTGGCGCAACCCCGTATTGTATCGTTAATACTTAAATACAGATGGGCCCCGATATTGGTGAAACGGTGGGATAATATGTCGTTTTTAGCTCATTCTGTTGGCCGTAAATGGCGATCAAAGAAATTGAGCATGGCCGGATAGGCTTCGCCTTTTATATGTGCGTCTGGCTCGCGCGCCGGGCTGTAGCCGTCGCCCGACAAGAAGTGACCCGCCCCGGTCGAGACATAAATCTCGGTTTCCAGGCCGGTCGCAGCTCTGCGCTCAGCGATATTGCGCGCCATAGGGCCGGAGCCCCAGACCGTATCTTCATCCCCACCAACAATAAAAAGCGGGACCTTAATGTCCTCAACCTTTATCCGCGCCGCGTCGGCCCGATCTGGGTTCGCCAACCGTCCAGCATCGTGTGGGATACGCAAAGTCGGATTGGGTTTTTGGAATTCCTCATCCATACCCTTATAAGGCACAAAGGGGAGGGGTTCGCCGCGCCACGAGAAGGATGACGCAATGCGCCCTGCGCCCCATCCTTCCCAAACGACATCCGTCGGAACAATCGCTGCGATGGCTGCGTAATCGCCGATGTATTCGCCTGCGAGTAGGGCATATTCGGCCCCCTTGGAGACACCCCAGATGCCCATCCGCTTCGGATCCGCATCTTCCAGCGTTTTGATGTGATTTGTGAGGCTTTCCAAATAGTCTACAGGCAATTCGGCAAACGCCCGTGGGAGTCCTGGGATCTGCTGGGGCTGATCTCCCCAAGCGGGCGAATAATATGGAACCCCAACCGCTAAATACCCGCGAGACGCAAAATGGGGGGCCATGTCGCGCGCAGCCGAATCATTCCCCTCTGACCCGCCCAAAACGAAAATGACGGGATACGGCCCCGCCTGAGCTGGTCGGACAATGAAAGCACCCGGGAAGCGCTCATCTAATTCCTCGGTTCGAACGTTCGGACTCGCCGTAATGATGTTGATGATTTCTTCAAATTCGACGCTGCCATCGCTATCTAAGTCGACGGATAGCGTTAAAGGCGAAAGGTCCGCCGAGGCGTCGGGTTGCTGATCTTCGGGGCGGCTACGGCTCCAAAATAAACCGGCTTGGTCGACCCCTTCATACGTGCCGGTCGTCGGGGCGTCTCTCTTGGTTGAGAGGGCCCCGTCGGTATTGGTGCGAAACGTCGCTGAACTTGTGTAATAGGCAGGTGCTCCACGGCGCATTCTCGTTTCATCCAGACGGAGCGTCACGGATTGGTCGGGCGCGGTGTTTTCGATTTCTATGACAATCGGGTCGCCTTCAAGGATCGGCGATGGTGTCACATTTAGGCGCGGGTCTGGAGCCGTTTGGCAGGCCGTTAAGACCCCAAGACTGAAAAGTAAGAATAATCTCATACACGCCTCCTCTAATGGGTGCGCGGATCCTAGGTGACAAATGTCACAAAAGCTACCCTCGGTTTAGTGATAAGATCTGAGCACCCGTATGACGTTTGTGTTCTGAGAGCTTGCCGCTTAGATTCGGCGTCCGGGCGACAGTCGGCTAGCGGCGGCGACAATCGCATCCGTACTGATCATAAAGTGCTTGTACAAATCAGAAATCGTGCCGGTTTGACCGAAATGTTCTACGCCGAGCGGCGCCACTTGATGACCCGCCACACCGCCAATCCAAGCGAGGGTGGCCGGGTGACCGTCCGTGACTGTGATCAAAGTCGCATTGCGCGGAACGCTCGCCATGAGGCGTTCGATTTGACTGGTCGCTTCTATATGGCCGCGGGCACGGGCCCGACGCGCGGCGGTCCAGCCAGAGTTTAAGCGATCGGCGCTGGTCACAGACAGCACGCCTATGTCACGCCGATTGTTACCAATCCGACCCGCTGCTTCGATCGCTTCAGGCGCGACACACCCTTGATAGGCGATCACGAGCTCACAGTTGGGTCCGGGCTCGCGCAGCCAATAGGCCCCATCAATGACGCCTTGGCGGAAACCGTCATCCTCGCGCGCGCGCAAGCCGAGTTGTTCGATTGAGCGCGTCGTCAGGCGCAAATAAACCGAGCCGCCCGTCTCGTCGCGCAGCCATGTTCGTTCGTCTGGGTCGCCTTCGCCATCACGCTGCAAATAGTCAAAAGCCCAGTCCATGATGATCGAAAGCTCATCCAGATAAGCGGGCTCAAAACTCACCAATCCGTCTTGGCTCATCCCGATCAGTTGCGCGCCGATCGACTGATGCGCGCCGCCTTCAGGGGCGAGCGTCACGCCGGATGGCGTGCCGGCTATGATGAACCGAGCATCTTGGTAACAGGCATAATTGAGCGCATCTAAACCGCGGGCGACAAAGGGATCATAGACCGTCCCGATTGGGATCAAGCGTTCCCCAAACAGGCTGTGCGAGAGGCCCGCGGCGCCCAAAAGGAGGAACAAGTTCATCTCTGCGATGCCAAGCTCAATGTGCTGACCGTCTGGCGAGAACATCCATTTCTGCGCCGACGGAATGCGTTGCTCGCGAAATGTGTCGCCCCGCGTTTCTCGGGCAAATAGGCTGCGCCGATTGACCCATGAGCCGAGATTGGTGGAAACGGTGACGTCCGGCGATGTGGTCAGAATCCGATCTGCGATAGGATGATCTGACTTGGCGAGATGGTCGAGGATCTTCCCGAAGCCTGCTTGTGTCGACAGCTCTCGATCGTCGAGAAAGATCGCGCCGGGCGGCGTGATGACGGGCGAGTCGTATCGCCGTGGACCCTTTTGAAAGAATGAAACGCTGTTGAGGAAGGCCTGCAATTCTTCGGCGCCCTGGGCGCCCGCGAATTGGTCCCATTCGGATCCTTCTGGAATGCCCATTCGGGCTTGGAATTCAGCCATTTGAGCTTTGGTCATCAAGCCAGCATGATTGTCCTTATGGCCCGCAAGCGGCGTGCCCCAACCTTTAATCGTGTAGGCGAGGAACACGGTGGGCTGATCGTCCGTGATGGCGTCAAACGCTTCGACAAGCGTCTCTAAACACTGACCGCCAAGATTGTTCATTAGCGCGGAGAGTTGGTCGTCACTGCGCCGATTGAGCAAGCTCGTGACCTCGCCTTGGTCGCCAAGGTCATCCATCAAGCGCTGTCGCCAAGCGGCGCCGCCTTGATAGGTCAGGGCGGAGTAATCATCATTTGGGCAAGACTGAATCCAAGCTTTCAGCGCGGCGCCGCCAGGCTCTTCAAATGCCGCCCGTTGAAGCGCGCCGTGGCGCAGAATGACAGTGCGCCAGCCAAAGGCTTTGAAGATCGCTTCCACCCGTTCCCACAATCCCTCATGGACCACGCCGTCCAGGCTCTGCCGGTTATAGTCAATGATCCACCACGTATTACGCAAATCATGCTTCCAGCCTTCTTGAAGACACTCATAGACATTGCCCTCATCAAGCTCCGCGTCGCCCACCAGAGCGACCATACGGCCGAGATCGCGGGTCTTGCCCATCGAAGCCCAGTCTTTTGCTTCCAGATAGTCTTGAATGAGCGACGCGAACGCAGTTTCTGCCACGCCCAGCCCGACCGATCCGGTAGAAAAATCGACATCATCAATGTCTTTGGTTCGGCTTGGATAAGACTGCGCGCCGCCAAACCCGCGGAAGTTTTTCAAGTTTTCCAGCGTCTGATTGCCCATCAAATACTGCATGGCGTGGAAGACCGGTGAGGCATGCGGTTTGACGGCCACGCGGTCTTCGGGGCGAAGGACGTGAAAATAAAGCGCGGTCATGATCGAAACCATCGACGCGCAAGACGCTTGGTGTCCGCCGACTTTCACATCGCCGCGCTCTTTCTCGCGGAGGTGATTGGCATTGTGCACAATCCAAGATGCAAGCCATAGCAGCTTTTGTTCGATAACTTTTAAGGGCGAATCCACATCTTGAGAGTGGCGGGGGGACATATCATTCATTCTCATTGCCCAAGGCGAAACGGACGGGCGTAAGGAGACCAAGATCTCCTCGACACCCCTCTCGTATCACATGTTTTCGAATAGCGTCTAAAGGCTGAGCGTGATTTTTCCGAAGTGTTGTTGGCTGGCTTGATGCGCGAAGGCTTCAGCGATTTGATCGAGCGGAAAATCCTTGTCCAGGACCGGCTTAATCTGGCTCGCCTCAATGGCGGCGATCATGTCTTCTTGGTGCGCCCGCGACCCCACCGTGATGCCCGACATGGTCAGGTTTTTGGAGAAGAATGCCGCGGTCGGCACCTCGCCTGAAACGCCGGTTAGAACGCCAATCAAGGAGATGTGTCCGCCAACACGGCAGGCTTGGATCGATTGCGCCATGGTGCCCGGACCTCCAATTTCGACGACTTCATCGACGCCGCGCCCTCCGGTCATTTCAAATGCCGCGCGTCCCCATTCAGGAGTCGTTTTGTAATTGATCACATGGTCCGCGCCGAGCGCTTTCATGCGCTCAAGCTTTTCGTCTGAAGAAGATGTCGAGATCACCCGTGCGCCTGCCGCCTTGGCGAATTGAAGCGCGAATACAGACACACCGCCCGTGCCTTGAGTGAGGACCCAATCGCCCGGTTTGACGGAATTTTCGACAAACATTCCGCGCCAGGCCGTTAGGGCCGCGCAGGGCAGCGTTGCCGCTTCGGTGAACGAGTAGCCCTCGGGCATGCGCGTAAAGGCGGTCTCGGGCATGGCCACCAGCTCAGCGGCAAACCCATCAGCGCCGTCGCCTGGCACTCCGCCGAATCCGAGCGCATCAATCTCACCGGTTTGCCACTCCGGAAAGAACAAGCTGAGGACATGATCCCCAGGCTTAAACCGCGTCACGCCGTCGCCGACTGCGAGCACTTCACCGGCGCCATCTGACATTGGGATGCGTCCATCATCCGTCGGGATACCGCCCATGACCACGACGAAGTCATGATAATTCAGCGACGACGCTTTGATTCGAACCAAAACCTCTCCGGGGCCTGCGACCGGGTCTGGCCGATCTTCGATGATGAGATTTCCTGGACCACCAGGTTTTTTAACCGCTGCGACTTTCATGTCCTGCCCTCATATTTTGCTTTGAAAAGAGCAAGTCGGTCGGCGACGTAGGGGAAGTCAAATCGGCGGCCAAAGAACGAGGACAGCGCTATTAGAGCCCCTTGGTCTCTCGCTCGATATCCTTCAACCGCGCTCGCCCTTCGACTTCGCTCATCCTGAGCGAAGTCGAAGGGCGAGCGAAGTCGAAGGGCGAGCGCGGTTGAAGTGTGTTTCCGTCGCGCTGTGACTTCATCCTTCGGCTCCGCTCAGGACGTGGCGGAAAAGGATTTTCTGCGCGTGGTATGACCGCCTTCACGCTAAGCCATGACCGTCCGCACATTTATATTTTCGGGAGAAGGATTTTTCGCTGGCTCCGCGAGTAGGACTCGAACCTACGACCGGGCGATTAACAGTCGCCTGCTCTACCAACTGAGCTATCGCGGAACAGCGAGCCGCCTCATTACCAAACCGGATTTGTCTGTCAAACCGGGAAAGTCATTCAACTGATAAAAAATTGGCGGAACATAAAAATGTTCCGCCGAGGCATTGGGTGATGGTGGGTGTCTCCAATAGAAGACATTAACCTTCTCCTATAGAATGGTTAACAAGGCTTAAACGGTTTCGAAAAGATTTAAGCAAAATCGCAAATATCTTCAGAAAACTTCTGATTTTGGTGGGATTTCAGAAAGATTGGAGGCTCCGGCCGGAATCGAACCGGCGTACACGGATTTGCAATCCGCTGCGTCACCACTCCGCCACAGAGCCTCACTGGTGAGCTGGGGGACATAGCAGCGTGATCTTAAGCTTGCAATCGGGTAAAGTGCGTCGAGGCGTATTGGCCGACTTGCCGCGGGCGCAACCTGTGCTATGGGCGCAAAACAGCAAAGATTCTTTGAAGCAGGGACTGGGCTATGGACTTCGATAAACTTCGCCGCGTGATGGTCGACTCGCAAGTGCGGGTGAATGATGTGACGTCGACAGAAGTGGTCAGCGCGTTTTCGACGATTCCTCGCGAAGTCTTCGTGCCGAAGTCGATGCGCGCCAGCGCCTATGCCGAGCTTGAGATTAAGACCGCCGACGATCGGGCCATGTGGTTGCCGCGGGATCTCGGCAAATTGCTTGTCGCGCTCGAGGCCGAAGCGGATGAAGTGAGTTTGGTGATTGCAGCGGGCGATGGCTACAGCGCGGCGCTCTTAGGACATATGACCGATGCGGTGATCGCGCTCGAAGATGATGAAGATTTGGTCGATGCCATGACGGAGCGCTTCGCTGAGATTGGTATGGACGAAGCGGTTGCCGTGCAGGGCGACCTGGCGCAAGGGCTGCCCGACCAGGGGCCGTTCGACATTATTTATATCGCTGGTATGGTCGAAATCGTGCCGCAAGCTTGGTTGGATCAACTCTCAGATGGCGGACGCTTAGGCGTGGTTGTGAGTGCTGGTCGCGGCGTTGGGGCGGCGCGAGTTTATAAGCGCGCCGGCGATACGTTCGCCTACCGCGAAGCCTTTGAGTGCTGCCCGCCAGTCTTGCCTGGATTTGAGAAAAAGACGGAATTCGTCTTTTAGGCTCAGCTCATCCTTCGACTTCGCTCAGGATTAGGATCGCTCAGTTAGCGACGGATCTTTGCGCGATCTCTCTCAACATCGGCAAAGGTTCCGCCGACCTTGAACAAGCTGTAGCCGTCCGTTTCGATCATCTCTCGAACTTCGACATTGGTGTCGTCCGCCGTTCGCGCGCGGGTGAATCGCCATTCCTCAGCCGTGGTTTCGGCGGGGAAACCTTTTGTCTTGCTTATCACAAGACGCCAGAGCGGAACGGTTTTATGGACATGGAAGAGATATTCGAGATCATCTGACATTGATCCATGGGTAGGTGCAAAGGTCTAAGTTTACAATTTTAATCGTGACGCGCTCATCCTGAGCGAAGTCGAAGGGCGAGTGTGGAGACGTGTCAGCCGGTTGGCGCACGCTCGGCTTTTGGCAGTGCGACCGTGCCTTTGTCCGGATCGGGCAGCAATTGGGTTGGCCTCACCGGCGTGCCAGTCGCTTCTGCAATGAGCTCAGCCGACCGAGTTTCAACCGCTTCGGTGAGGCGCGCCAAGGCCTCTTCTTTTGGCAATCCGGCGGGGATCGGGTCGAGGAATTCGATCACCGCGGTACCAGGCTTTTTCTGGATTTCTTCTTGATTCCAAAAGCAATTCAGATTGGTCGCCACGGGCACGATTGGGACGTTCATCGCCTTCTGCATATGCCAAACACCGGGCTTATATCGAAAATGGTAGCCGACCGGGGCGAGGTGACCTTCCGGGTAGATTAGCACGCGGCGGCCATCTTCACGAGCGCGAGTCATGCCCTCGGCCAAGGACGCCGCTTTGCGTTCGCCGCCCCCACACGTGTCGATAACAATCGCGCCGAGTTTGCGTAGAATACCGCCGATCAAAGGGAAGCGTTCCAAATGGTCCCCAGTCACAAAAGCGAGGTTTTTGACTTCCGGATAGACCATAAAGCCATCGCCCCAGCTGGCATGCTTGGGCGCAAGGATGAATGCGCCCTCGGGTAAGCGATCGCGGCCGCGTACCTCTTTTTTGATGCCGCCGATCCAATGTAAAGCGATATTGATCGCGCGCGTGTAGGATCGAATGATGGCAGTCACCCGTCCACGTCCTGGCAAAGCCAGGAAGGGCAGGGACACGAGCACGTATACGAAAGACAGGACGTAATAAACGCCTGTGAAAAGGACACCACGGATCATGAGGATAGCTCCTAAGTCTCTGAGAATAAGTGTTATTTCTGAAACAGGATGGCGAGAATCGTCCTTGTGAACGTCTCAATGTGTTGGCTGAACGGACCAGGCAGGCGGTTATAGATTTTGTTCAAGCCCGACTGCATCACGACGCCAAGGCTCATTGCGGCGAGGATCGCTGGATCGCCTTTGGGGATCTCCCCGGCATCCATTAAGTGTTGGATCAGCGTCTCAACCACGGAGACTGGATCGTCCGCGCGTTTCGTATCGTGCGGGAGGTAGCGATTGAGGGACACCAAGTGGTAGCTGAAAGACAACCAGTCTTCGTCGGCAAAGGCGGTATAAGCGGTTACGGCTCGGCGCACTTTGTCTTCAATTGATCCGGCTTCCAGAAAGGCGGACGTCATCATCTCGCCAAGCCGATTATGCGTATCCATAAACAATGCCAGAGCGAGCTCATCCTTGCCTTTATAATGGCGATAGAGCGCGCCTTCTGAAACGCCGGCGACATCTGCGATTTCACGCGTCGTCGCAGCATCAACGCCTTCACGAATAAACAGCTCAAGCGCGGCTTTTTCGATTTTTGGGCGCGCATTGCGGGCGCGGGGACGTTTTTGATCGGCAACAGCCATCGGGCAAATCTCCAGTTTGTGAGCGCTTACTAACATAAAGGATTGCTGTGCGCAAGTGATCGATTGCTCACTAATTTTATTTGACCCGCCTTCGCGTCAATGGGCATTCTTCTGCTTGAAGATAAACGGGAGTTGAAAATGGCAGATGGTCAGGCGCCAGGTCACGCGCAGTTTAAGGAAATGCTAGAAGGCACCAAAGAAGATTGGGATATTATTGCTGAGCATTCCAAACACTTCAATCAGGGCCTTGCGAAACGCGTCTTGGACCACCTTCGCTTACTAGATGGCGATTTTGGCGGCTTCCCGGTCGACCGGCTGACTCACTCACTGCAAACCGCAACCCGCGCACATCGAGATGGCCGGGACGAGGAATATGTTGTCTGCGCGCTGCTACACGACATTGGTGATACGCTGGGTAGCTTCAATCATCCCGACGTTGCCGCAGCCATCCTCAAACCGTTTGTATCAGAGAAGAACCATTGGATGGTCGCCAATCATGGCATGTTCCAAGGCTATTACTTCTTCCACCATCTCGGCCTCGACCGAAATATGCGGGACCAATTTAAGGACCACCCATACTTTGAATACACGGCGCAATTCTGCCATCTCTATGATCAGTCGGCGTTTGATCCAGACTATGAGAGCGAACCGCTGGAATTCTTTGAGCCGATGGTGGAGCGCCTGTTCGCCAAGCCGAAAAACTCAATGTACTTAAAGGCGCTTGAAGCCGAATAGGCGCTGTCCGGACAAGTTTGCCTAAAACAGCCCTTGAAAGAGGGCATGTCAGACGTGATCTGTTGTCGCAACGAACGCACCCTGCCAATTGCTATTGCGCGGGGGCGTCGATATACGAGCGCAATTGTATTTTTCGAAGGTGACTCATTCATGCGGAAATTTGTTCCTCTTTCGCTCGCGGCGCTATTGATGGCCCCATCAGCGCTAGCGCAAGATGCGGCAGCCGGCGGTGGCTTGCTCTCTAGCTTGATCATGTTTGTGCCGCTGATTCTGATCTTTTACTTCTTGCTGATCCGGCCGCAGCAACAGCGCCAAAAGAAACATCGCGAGATGATCGATGCGATTAAGAAGGGTGACACAGTGGTCACGGCTGGTGGCCTGATCGGAAAAGTAACCCGCGTTGCCGACACTGAGGTGACGGTTGAGCTTGCCGATGGTGTGCGTGTTCGCTCGCTCAAGGGCATGATCGCGGACGTGAAAGACAAAAACACTCCGGTCGCTGCAAACGACTAAGATAAAGGCTGTTTCGCCATGCTGAATTTTCCGATTTGGAAAGTTGGATTGATTCTCGTTGTGCTCGGCTGGGGCATTCTCCTCGCCGTCCCGAACATGTTCTCGGATGGGTTTCTTGGGATTGAGCCGAAAGAGGTCTCGGATCCCACCAATGAAGTCGCAGTGGCGGCGTATGAGCGCCAACTCCAAGAAGCGGAAGATTCCTGGTGGTTTCTACCAAACAGCAAGCTGAATCTCGGCCTCGATTTGCAAGGCGGCGTCTATCTCTTGATGGAAATCAATCCAGAAGAGATCGCAACCAACCGGCTTGAGCAATTCCAAGGCGATGTTCGCAGCGCCTGGGCGCAACGTGGTGATCGAGAAGTCATTTTGCGCGACGCGAATGTATCTTTGGTGGATGGGCGATTGACGTATCGCTTGGTTGAGCCAGAGCGTCAGATGGATGATGCGCTCAGCCGTCTGCGCCGCGTCAATCCAACCATCGGACAGACTCAAACGGAGCTCTTCCAAATCAGCGAGGGTGCGAACGGGACGGTGGTCATTACCGCGCCATCGTCAGCGCTCGCTGCGCTTGCCAAAGACGCACAGTCCAAGATGATGGAGATTATTCGACGCCGGATCGACCCGGATGGTGTGGCTGAGATTTCCATCACCCCTCAAGGCGACAATCGTATTATTCTCGAAGCGCCGGGTGAGGCAGACCCTAAGCGGATCAAGGACATTCTTGGTCAGGCCGGACGCTTGACCTTTAATATGGCGAATCTGGATCCATCAGCGATCCGCGCCGCCGTTTCCACGGGGCGCCCACCACCGCGAGAATTGCTCGTCGATTCCATGGATGGCGCGCCGATCTTGATCAATCGGATTCCGGAGTTAACGGGTGCTGACATTGCCACCGCCAATCGCTGCTTCGATGAGGCGAATTTCCCGGCGGTCTGTTTCCGTCTGAACAGCTCAGCGGCGACCAAATTCTACAATCTGACGCGCAACAATGTCGGACGAAACTTTGCGATCGTGTTGGATGGCACATCTATGTCATCTCCTTCCATCCGGACGCCTATTCCCGGCGGGAACGTGATTATTGAAGGGCGTTTCTCGATCGAAGAAGCTGAAGACCTAGCTGCCATTATTGAGGCTGGGGAATTGCCCGCCAAACTCAACTTCCTGGACGAGCGGACGGTGGGGCCGACGCTCGGAGCGGAATCAATCGCGGCGGGCTCTCGGGCAAGTATGATCGGTCTCGCATTGGTCGGCGTGTTTATGATCCTTGCCTATGGCCTGGTCGGCGGTTTTGCGGTTGGCTCGCTGCTCTCAAACATTGTGCTGATCATCGGGGCGCTCTCAGGATTTGGAGCGACTCTGACCCTACCAGGCATTGCCGGGATCATTCTGACCATCGGTATGGCGGTGGACGCAAATGTGATCGTGTTCGAACGGATTCGCGAGGAGCAATCCAATGGACGATCTCCGGCGACGGCCATTCAAGCGGGATATGAACGGGCCTTATCGGCGATTCTTGACGCCAATATCACGACCTTTATCGCCGCCTCGATTCTGTACCTTGTCGGATCAGGCCCGGTCAAAGGCTTCGCGGTCACCCTCGCTATCGGTATTTTGACCTCAGTGTTTACCGCGTTCGTCGTGACGCGTTGGTTCACCGTTCTCTATCTTCGCACCATGCGGCCCAAGCGCCTGGCCATGTAAGGAAAGACAGACAGTATGCTTCTTCGACTCTGGCCTGAAAAAACCAATGTCTCTTTCATGAGCCTGCGCTTCGTTGCGCTGATCATTTCAGTTGTGGCTTTGCTCGCCTCGGCGGCGATGCTGACGACGCGCGGTCTGAACCTCGGGATCGACTTTGCCGGCGGCGCGGTGATCGAAGTCGACAAGCCGGAAGACATTTCAGCCGATATTATCCGCAGCACCGTGACCAGCCTCGTCACCGGGGATGTTCAGGTCAATTCTGCCCGCGGAACCGGACCGAATGCGCCCGAGATCGCCGTGATCCGTTTCGAGCCGCAGCCTCCCGTCGGCGATGAAACACCGGACGAAGCCCAAAACCGGGCCGGGGATGAAGTCAACGCGGCTTTGCGGGAACTGATTGGAGAAGAGCGCTTCAATCTGCGCTCAGAGGCTTCGGTAGGACCCAAAGTGTCGGGTGAGCTGTTCCGGTCGGGGATTATCGCGCTGACCGTCGCGCTGGCCTTGATGATGATCTACATCTCATTCCGCTTCCAATGGCAGTATGCGCTTGGCGCTGTGGCGGCGCTGTTTCACGATGTGATCCTGACCATGGGCATGTTCGCGCTAACGGGCTTTGAGTTTAATCTCGCTACCATCGCGGCGCTTCTCACCATTGTTGGCTATTCAATGAACGACACGGTGATCGTGTTCGACCGCGTGCGCGAAGAAGCGCGGAAGTATAAAAAGCTTGAGCTCTCAAAAGTTGTCGATTTGGCGATTAACGCCACGATGTCCCGAACGCTTCTCACGTCTGGAACGACACTGCTAGCGCTGTTATCGATCTTCCTGTTCGGTGGACCGGTTCTGCGCGGAATGAGTTTCGCGCTAATCTTTGGTGTGATTGTCGGAACCTACTCATCGATCTTTGTTGCTTCAGCAGTCGTGCTGTTGCTGGGGATCGACCGCGGCGACAAACCGAAGCGCGAGGTTGAAGGCTTTCAAGGGGTCGGCTAAGCGGCCTCTGCCTTCAGGCGCGAATTTACTTGCCGCTCGAGTGCGTCACAGACCGCATCAGCGACGTCATCTGCCGCCTCACCATTGGTGACCGCCGTGGCGCGGCAGGCTTGGACATGAAGATTGATCAGTGCCGCTTCTGTTTGCAAATCGTCTACGCCGGATACCAGAAGATGAAGCGAGCCTGACAAACGAGTCAGCGCGCCGCCCCCATAAGCCCCAGATGCCCCATGCAGGTTGTGAAGCGCATTCCGAAATGCCGTGGCGGAGTCTTCACATTCCGGCGTGTCGCAGCAAGCCTGCCAAGTGGTCATCAGCAAATCGAGATCGTTTTGCTTCCAGACCTCAATATCGGCTGGCGGCGCATCGCGGTCGTCTTCCGAAGCCTCGCTTGCGTGTTGCTCATCGCTTCCCACAACGCGCGATACGTCGAGCACGGTGAGCATTTCTTTGCCGGCTTTCGGCTTGTTCAGGAACTTGAAGAGTGATTTCATCATAGTCTCGGTGTACCATGACGTGTTTAACAAACGCCTGAACAAACACAGAAAACTGGTTAAGATCAGAACGCGAATTGTTCACGCAATATGCGCTCGTCCAGGGCGTGTCCGGGATCAAACAGCATGGTTAGGTGCTGAGATCGATCCGCATGAATGGAGACCCGCGTGACGTCTCTGACTTCCTGATTGTCCGCTGCAGCCGCCACGGGGCGCCGTTCCGGATCGATCACATTGATATCGACGCGAGCATCATGGCGGAGCAAGGCGCCACGCCAGCGCCGCGGTCGAAACGCACTGACGGGGGTCAGCGCCAGGAGATTTGCCCCAATCGGTAAGATCGGTCCATGCGCTGACAAATTGTAAGCGGTCGAGCCAGCCGGCGTCGCCACCATAACCCCGTCACAGGACAATTCGGCCATCCGCTCTTTGCCATCGACAATGATTCGAACCTTGGCGGTTTGCGCCGTTTGCCGCAGGATCGACACCTCATTGATCGCCAATCGGTCATGTGTTTGGTCGTGAATGTCGGTGACATTCATCCGCAAGGGGGCGACAGACGCGCGCTCGGCGCGATCTATGCGCTGGACCAAGTCTTCCTCATTATATTCGTTCATCAGGAAGCCGACCGTGCCGCGGTTCATGCCGTAGACCGGTTTGTGGTCTTCAAACCGACGACGCATCGCGTCCAACATGGCGCCATCGCCGCCCAGGGCCACAATCACATCCGCTTTGTCTTCGTCATACTGACCATATTTGCGGACCAGACGTTGAAGCGCTTCTTGGGCTTCAGGGCGCTTTGAGGCGGTAAAGGCGATACAGGTGCTCATAGGGGCCATATCTCGTGAGGCTTGGACGCTGGGTCAAGCACCTGCCTGAATTGCCCAAACGGAAGGTTCCGGTTACTGTGCCGCAAACGACAACCGGGAGTGGAACGCTATGGCCGATGGAATGCAGATCACGAGTCTCAAAGGACAAGTCAGCGAGGAGGAGTGGAAAACCCGCGTCGATCTTGCGGCGATGTATCGTTTGACCGCCCTTTATGGCTGGACCGACATGATCTTTACCCACATTTCGCATCGCGTGCCGGGGCCGGATCATCACTTCCTGATCAACCCTTATGGGATGTTTTTTGAAGAGATCACAGCATCATCTTTGGTCAAAGTGGATCTGGACGGGAACGTGGTCCAAGAGACACCTTACTTCATCAACCCAGCCGGCTTCACGATCCACTCAGCGATTCACGCAGCGCGAGACGATGCGCACGTCGTGATGCATTTGCACACTGATGATGGCGTCGCTGTCTCCTGTAACAAAGAGGGGCTGCTGCCGCTCAGCCAGACCGGCATGCTGGTGCGACATGATCTCGCTTTCCACGATTATGAAGGGGTGGCGCTCGATCATGACGAGCGCGAGCGCCTGGTCGCAGATATGGGCGATAAGAACAATATGCTGCTCTACAATCACGGTACGTTGACCGTTGGTGGAACTGCAGCGGAGTGTTTCTTGCGGATGTTCTTCCTGGAGCGCGCCTGCTCCATGCAGGTTCGAGCCCTCACCGCAGGCCGGGAGAACTTAGTCATTCCGAGCCAAGAGGTGCAGGACGTGGTCAAAGGCCAGTCTAATCCGGAGGGGACGAAGACGCTCGCCAACATGCTCGCTTGGCCAGGCCTTCTTCGCAAGCTGGACCGGGAATCCCCGGGCTATGACGCCTAGAGAATTCTCTTATACGGGTTATCCCGTATAGGTTTTTACACTAGTGCGTCCATTCATACCGTTTCAATTTAAGGGGATTCCCCTAGATCACGGTTTGAAGGCTACGGAATAATTCTGCGATGAAACATTTAAAGGCTTTTGAAAGCGCGCTGGACACGATCCACGAAGAAGGGCGCTACCGCGTCTTTGTCGATCTGCATCGGCATAAGGGCGAGTTCCCGAAGGCCACAGCGCGCTTTGAGCATGGTGAGCGTGAGATAATCGTTTGGTGCTCAAACGATTATCTCGGCATGGGACAAGATGATGATGTCATTGACGCTATGCATGAGGCCATTGATAGCTTTGGTGCGGGGTCCGGCGGCACGCGCAACATTTCCGGGACGACCCGCTATCACGTGGATCTGGAAAAAGAGCTTGCCGATTTACACGGAAAAACCGGCGCGCTTTTGTTCACTTCTGGCTATGTGTCGAATGATGCGACCTTGTCCACGCTCGGCAAGATCTTGCCAAACTTGATCATCTATTCCGACGCATTGAACCACGCCTCCATGATTGAAGGCATTCGCCGCTCGAAGGCAGACTATCGCGTCTTCCGTCACAATGATGTCGAGCACTTGCGGGCGCTGATGGAAAATGACGATCCGGATCGACCGAAAGTCATCGCGTTTGAGAGCGTATATTCGATGGACGGCGATGTCGGCCCAATCGAAGCGATTTGTGATCTCGCCGACGAATTCGACGCGCTCACCTATCTCGATGAGGTTCACGCCGTTGGCATGTATGGTGACGAAGGCGCCGGCGTGGCTCAACGCGACAATGTCATGCACCGCGTCGACATTATTGAGGGCACATTGGGCAAGGCCTATGGCGTCATGGGCGGCTATATCGCGGCACATGAGACCATTATCGACGCCATTCGCTCTACGGCTTCCGGGTTCATCTTCACAACATCTACCTGTCCGGTCATGGCCGCAGGCGCTTTGGCGAGCATTCGCAAGCTGCGCTCTGATGAGGGCCGCAAGCTGCGCCGATCGCACCAAGCCCAGGCGGAACTCCTGAAGCAGAAATTCCGTGACGCCGGCTTGCCGCTTCTCGAAAGCGAAACGCATATCGTGCCGCTACTCGTCGGAGATCCTGAAAAGTGTAAGGCATTGTCAGATACGCTGCTCTTTGATTTCGGCATCTATGTGCAACCGATCAATTATCCGACCGTTCCGAAGGGCACCGAGCGCCTACGGTTCACGCCGGGGCCGGTTCATACCGAAGAGATGATGGATGATCTGCTCGCAGCCATTCTTGCTGTTTGGAAGCAGCTTGGGCTCGACGAACAAGCGGCCTGATCTGGCAGTCAATTCAGCTAAAAAAAAGCGCACCAGACCGGTGCGCTTTTCTGATTCAAGTGAATGTCGCTTATTCTCCGCGCTTGCGTCCAAGGCCGATTTCTTTGGCAAAGGCCGAGCGCTTCTTCGCATAGTTTGGGGCGACCATGGGGTAATCACTCGGCAGGCCCCAGCGGGCACGATAATCGTCCGGCGTCATGTCGTAGCGCGAGCGCAAATAGCGTTTCAGCATCTTCAACTTACGCCCGTCCTCCAGGCATATGATGTGGTCAGGCGTAATCGATTTTGAAATCGGCACCGCCGGATCGGGGCGCGGGGGCTCCACGGGTTTATCTGCCGCCAGATCAAGAACGGTCGTGTGAACAGTCTTGAGAAGTTCTGGCAATCCTGCCGCAGGTACAGGATTATTGGCCACAAATGACGCCACAATATCGGTCGTCATTTCCAGCAACTCGGCTTTCGAGTGTGTGGTCATGTGTCAGCTCTTTAAAAAGTATGTTGTGCGCCCACTCTAAACGGAGGGCTTACGGCAAGTTTAAGCATGGAATCGACTAAGAATTCAAGTTGTGCGAGCAATAAAGCGAATAAGTATCCGCAGAAGTTGTGTGGCTTTATGTGCCGTAAATCACGTCTTGCGGCGCGCGCACGAGAGACGTACATGGACGGGCAGAACGAGGAATCACGCCATGCCCGATACCAGCTCTCCCGCCCGATTTGATACGGCCACTTTCTTTTCTGAGCCTCTTGAGTCGCGTGATCGCGATGTCTTTGCGGCGATCGCGCAAGAACAAACGCGGCAGCAATACCAAATTGAACTGATTGCCTCAGAGAATATTGCATCGCAGGCGGTGCTGGATGCGCAAGGCACCGTGCTGACGAATAAATACGCGGAAGGCTATCCCGGACGCCGGTATTATGGCGGCTGCGAATATGTCGATGTTGTCGAAGATCTTGCGCGCGACCGCGCCAAAGCTTTGTTTGAGTGCGGCTTCGCCAATGTGCAGCCCAATTCGGGATCGCAGGCGAACCAAGCGGTCTTTCAGGCGCTGATCAAGCCCGGCGACACGATCCTGGGCATGAGCTTGGACGCAGGTGGACACCTCACGCATGGTGCGCGCCCCAATCAGTCGGGGAAGTGGTTTAACGCCATCCAGTATGGCGTGCGCAAAGATGATCATTTGATCGATTTCGATCAAGTTGAAGCGCTCGCCAAAGAGCATAAACCACAACTCATCATTGCTGGTGGATCGGCTTATCCGCGCCAAATTGACTTTGCGCGTTTCCGGGCCATTGCTGATGAGGTCGGGGCGTACTTCCTCGTCGACATGGCGCACTTTGCAGGCCTCGTCGCGGGCAAAGCCCATCCGAACCCACTCGACCATTGCCACGTGGCAACCACGACGACGCACAAGACGCTGCGCGGCCCACGCGGCGGGATGATCTTGACCAATGATGCCGACATTTCCAAGAAAGTGAATTCTGCGGTCTTCCCAGGCATTCAGGGCGGCCCCCTGATGCATGTGATTGCGGGTAAGGCGGTGGCCTTTGGTGAGGCGCTTACGCCGGAGTTCCGCCAGTATGCAGCGGACGTGGTCGACAATGCCAAAGCGATGGCGGCTGCAGCCAAGGCGAGCGGCCTCGACCTGGTCTCTGGCGGGACCGACACGCATGTCGCATTGATCGATCTGCGCCCGAAAGGGGTGACGGGGCGTGATGCCGAAGAAGCGCTCGAGCGAGCCTTTATTACGTGCAACAAAAACGGCGTGCCGTTCGATCCAGAAAAGCCGATGGTGACCAGCGGCATTCGGGTCGGTTCACCGGCTGGTACCACGCGCGGTTTCGGCGTGGCTGAGTTCACGCAAGTCGGAAAATGGATCGGTGAAGTGGTGGATGCGGTCGCGACGGGCGACAGCGCAGCCACAGAAGATCGCGTTCGCGCAGAGGTTAAGGAGCTGACCGCTAAGTTCCCGATTTATAACGGTTTAGGGGCCTAGGCTTTTGCGCTGTCCCTTCTGCGGATCTGAGAATACGGCGGTCAAAGACAGCCGCCCCGCAGAAGACAATACTGCTGTGCGTCGTCGCCGAGGCTGCGATAATTGCGGCGCGCGTTTCACAACGTTTGAGCGCGTCCAATTGCGCGAGATTATGGTGATAAAGCGGGATGGAAAACGGGTGCCATTCCAGCGTGAAAAGCTTGCCCGCGTGATCGGAATTGCGCTGCGAAAGCGTCCCGTTTCCGACGAACAGATCGAGCAAATTGTTTCGGGCATTGCTCGCAAACTCGAAAGCAGCGGCGAGACCGAAGTGGCGTCCCAAGACATTGGTGAGCTCGCCATGGAAAGCCTCCGCGTGGTCGATCCTGTCGGGTATGTGCGCTATGCCAGCGTCTACCGCGATTTCGATGCGCCATCCGACTTCGCTGAATTTATCAAAACCTCTGAATTCGATGAGGACTGATCCGTGACGCGCCCACATGTGACGCTGAAAATCGCCACCAGCATGGATGGCCGGATCGCGCTCTCGAATGGGGTGAGCCAGTGGATTACAGGCAGTGAAAGCCGCGCCCGCGTGCATCAAATGCGCGCGGACCATGATGCGGTCTTGGTGGGAGTCGGAACTGTTCTTGCCGATGATCCATTGCTAACAGCGCGGACCGTTCCACCACCTGAAAAGCAACCGATCCGCATCGTCGCTGACAGCCAGTTGCGCACGCCGGACCACGCGAGGCTTCTGACCTCGCAAGGCCTTGGCAAAGTCGTTCTCGCCAGTGCGACGAACCCTCAAGGCTATAGCCGAGAGGCGATGCAAAACGGTCCAGAGATTTGGGTCATTCCCGGTGCTGACGGGAAGGTTTCTCCTCAACGCTTGGTCGACCGATGCGCCGTTGAAGGCTTGTCCAAAATCTTTCTTGAGGGTGGCGGCAAGCTCGCCGCGAGTTTTATCCAAGCCAGGCTCGTCGACACAATTGAGTGGTTTCGGGCACCGATCCTGATCGGCGGCGATGGATTGCCTGCCGTCGCGGCCTTGGGGCTTTCAGAGATGAAAGATGCGCCGCGTTGGCGCACTGCCGCCACGGCACGGATTGGGGATGACACTTTAGAGACCTATGTAAGGGCCTAAGTGCTAGGGCGCAGGCTCTACAGGAGGGCACTATGTTTACTGGTCTTGTCACTGATGTCGGGAAAATCCGTAAAGCCGAAGATCGCAATGGATTGCGCCGGTTTGAGGTCGAGTGCAGTTATCCTGCAGATAGCATTGAAATGGGCGCGTCCATTATGCATGCGGGCGTCTGTTTGACCGTCGTTGATTTTGGGAAAGCTGGAGACGGGAGCTGGTTCGCCGTCGAAGCGGTTCCAGAGACGCTCTCCCTGACTGTACTCGGCGACTGGGAAGAGGGCAGTGAGGTCAATCTCGAACAAAGCCTGAAGCTCGGACAAGAGCTCGGCGGGCATTTTGTGTTCGGACATGTCGATGGGGTCGGCGAGGTTGTTTCAGTGGAGCCGGAAGGCCAAAGCTATCGGATCACCATTCGCCCGCCCGCTGAGATCGCCAAATATTTTGCCAAGAAGGGCTCGGCGGCGATCAATGGGGTGTCGCTCACCGTCGCAGAGGCCCTCCCGAATGGCGATTTCCAAGTGGCGATCATTCCGCACACTTGGGACGTGACGACGTTGAGGGAATTGCAGCCAGGGTCCCGCGTTAATCTTGAGATCGATATGCTGGCGCGCTACGTGGCGCGGATGATCGGCGTCGACGCGCCAACCCCGCATGACCCGCAAGGACGCAAAGATGGCTGAAGACTTTTCCGGCGCAATCTCAAGCATCGATGAAATCATCGAGGATGCTCGTAACGGCAAGATGTACATCTTGGTCGATGCGGAAGATCGCGAGAATGAGGGCGACCTGATCATCCCGGCGAGCTTTGCGACCCCAGAAGCGGTGAACTTTATGGCGAAGTATGGCCGCGGGCTGATTTGTCTGGCGATGACAGGAGAGCGTGGCCGGGCGCTTAATCTCGACATGATGGCGCGGGAAAATCGCGAGAGTATGGGCACCGCTTTCACGGTCTCGATTGAAGCCAAAGAAGGCGTCACCACCGGCATTTCTGCGCATGATCGCAGTCACACTGTGATGGTCGCCATCGATCCAACTTGCGATGCCGATGATATTGTTTCTCCAGGGCACGTCTTTCCGCTCATCGCAAAGGATGGCGGCACCTTGGTCCGTGCCGGTCATACCGAAGCGGCCGTCGACATTTCGCGCATGGCAGGGCTCTATCCAGCGGGCGTGATCTGCGAGATTATGAATGATGATGGCACCATGGCCCGCCTGCCGGAGCTCGTCTCATTCGCCCAGCTACACGGGATGAAAATCGGTACAATTGCGGACCTGATTGAGTATCGCCGTAAACATGACCGCTACTTAGAGCGCCGCGTCGAAGCGACGCTTGAGAGCCAATATGGCGAAGGCTTCAAAACGGTGATCTTCCGTAATGCCATCGATAATAGTGAGCATATCGCGATTGTTCACGGCGATGTCACGCCAGACGCCACGACCATTGTTCGCGTTCATCGCACGGATGTTCTAGCGGATATTCTCGGCGAGAAGGGGCCACGCGAAGGCTTGGTCGAGCGGGCGATGAAAATCATTGCCGAAGCCGAAGAACCCGGGGTCGTCGTGTTCGTCAACACGATGCGCCCGAATGCGCTGGCGGAGCGCCTGGGTCTGAAGTCTTCTGATCCCAAAGACACCCATGCGCCCTTGCGCGAATATGGTGTCGGAGCGCAAATTCTGCGTGAGCTTGGCGTCCGCAAAATGATTTACCTCTCTGACACAGAACCGACCCGCGTCGCTGGTCTCGATGGCTATGGCCTTTCGATCGAAGGCTGGCGACCGCTCTCTGATAAGGACTAATCCCATGCACCGTATTTTGATCGTGAATTCTCCGTATTACGCGCACATCTCTGAGGAATTGGAGAAAGGCGCGCGCGAAGCCCTGGAAGCATCCGGTGAACCTTGTGAGATCGAAACGATCATGGTGCCGGGCGCTTTTGAAGTTCCAGGCGCGATCGCAATGGCAGCCGACAGTGCCAAATATGACGGCTATATCGCGCTCGGCTGCGTGATCCGCGGTGAGACCACGCATTATGACTATGTCTGCGGCGAGAGCGCAAAAGGGCTGATGTACCTGTCCACCGACCGGCGCTTGGCGATCGGTTATGGTATTCTGACGGTTGAAAACGAAGCGCAGGCCCTGGCGCGCGCCGAACGCACTCAGAAAAACAAAGGCAAGGATGCTGCGGTTGCGTGTCTGGAAATGCTCAAGCTTCGGAAGAAGTTCGTTCGCTAGGTCACATTAGCTCTCATCCTTCGACTTCGCTCAGGATGAGCCGGACCTTGCAACATCACTATCACTTGCAATCGCTCACCCTGAGCGAAGTCGAAGGGCGGGTACGGTGCGAGCTGGTGGTGTGTATCCATCGAAACGCAGCAAAACTTATCTTTCCCAATAGCCTTTTATGTTCACCAGTGGCATGGACGCGCGATGAGCGAACAGAAACTCCCATTTGAAGTGATCCGTGCCCGCCGGGCAGGGGCGCGATTGGCCGCTGTACAAGCGCTGTATCAGATGGAGCAGACGGGTCAGAGCGGTAAAGCGGCCATCCGCGATTTGATGGATGATCGTCTAGGCGTTGGTCCGGATGAAGACCCGGTCGAAGAGGCCGATCCTGATCTGTTTAAATCTATCGTCAATGCCACGATTGAACACCAGACGACCGTCGATACGGCTATTCTGGCGCGTCTGTCTAAAGGTTGGAAGCTGTCTCGATTAGATTCTACGACCCGCTCGATCCTGCGTGCGGCGACGGCGGAACTGGTCGCGCATCAAGAGCTTTCGCGCCGGATCTTACTCGATGAATATGTCTCGCTCGCGCACGATTTCTTTGACAAGACGGAAGCCAATTTCGTCAACGCCGTGCTCGACAATGTCTCAAAAGACTTGCGACCAGAAGAAGCTTAAGGTCTAGCTTTCTTCTCGGAGGCGCCATGCACGAAGCGACCTGGATTCAACGCTTTATCCAGCCATTGGTCACAGCGACTGGGGCCGATCAGCTGCGGGATGATGTGGCGCTCCTCACGGCCGAAGGTCCGACCATCGTGACCATGGATACGCTCGTCGAAGGCGTGCACTTTTTGCCAAGCGATCCGCTAGACACGGTTGGCCAAAAACTCATTCGGGTGAATGTCTCTGACATTTATGCGAAGGGGGCCCTGCCGCGCGAAGCGCTCCTGTCCATCGCTTGGCCGAAAGGACGAGGGGAATCGGCGTTCGGTGCGCTGACATCGGGGATCGGACACGATCTCGAAGCCTATAACGTGTCTCTTATTGGAGGAGATTTGGTTGGCACGGATGGGCCGCTCACGCTGACCCTGACCTTGACCGGGCGCTGCCTAAAAGATGAACCGGTGCGGCGATCGGGTGGATCAGCCGGGCAAGGGGTCTTCGTCACGAGCGAAATCGGCTGGGGTGGGCTTGGATTGCAAGCCGCGCTCAGTGAGGGAGATCCTGACGCGATCAGGCGGTACCGCGTGCCTGAGATAAGCGCGTCCACTACAGCACAATTGGTTGCTGATACCGCTTCGGCCAGCATGGATGTTTCCGATGGATTGCTGATCGACGCTTTACGTCTCGCGACCGCGTCTGACTGCGGCGTGTCCATCGAATTAGATCGGGTTCCGCTCGCCGCGCCGACGACCGAACTCGCCTCGCTTCTCGCGCAATGCACGGCAGGCGATGATTATCGAATCCTGATCAGCGCAGATCCGGAGTCTGAGATTCCAGGCTTCATTAAAATCGGAAACCTGACCGAATCAAAAGGCCTGCAACTCGCCTATTACGGGCAAAGAATTAACCCTCCATCAACCCTTGGGTTTGAGCATTAGGGCCAGTTGTAGAGTTCTGACTCGCGCTCAGCGCGATAATCCTTGCGAACGCGCTGTGGCTGTTGCAGTCATAGTCCACAAACAAAAAACACGGGGCAAGGAGTGTCCCGTACATTTATAGGGAGGTAGGGCAAGTATGACCCTTTGGTTTTGGATAGCCTTAATTGCGGCTGTGCTCGCGATTGGCTTTGGCTGGCTTCAAAGTCAGTCAATTATGAAAGCGGATGCCGGAAACGACCGCATGAAAGAGATCGCTGCGGCGATTCAAGAAGGCGCGAATGCGTATCTCAGTCGTCAGTATCGTACCATCGCTATGGTCGGCGTGGTTGTGACGATCGTTGTGTTCCTGCTGCTTGGATGGCAAGCGGCGCTCGGCTTCGTCATCGGCGCGGTTTTGTCTGGGGCAGCCGGTTTCATCGGCATGAAAGTCTCTGTTCAAGCCAACGTACGGACGACCCAAGCCGCGAGTACATCGCTGCAAGATGGGCTTTCTATGGCGTTCAAGTCAGGCGCTGTGACGGGCCTCTTAGTGGTCGGTTTGGCGCTGCTCGGTGTTGTGGCCTATTACGGTCTCTTGGTCGGCGCGCTCGGCTATGATGAAGGCAGTCGGAAAGTGGTCGATGGGCTGGTTGCACTCGGCTTCGGCGCCTCTTTGATCTCGATCTTCGCACGTCTCGGCGGCGGTATCTTTACAAAAGGGGCGGATGTCGGTGGCGACATGGTCGGTAAGGTTGAAGCGGGGATTCCAGAAGATGATCCGCGCAACGCGGCGACCATCGCTGATAATGTCGGTGATAATGTTGGCGACTGTGCCGGTATGGCCGCGGACTTGTTCGAAACCTATGCGGTGACGATTGTTGCGACCATGGTTCTGAGCGCGATTTATTTCGCCGGCATGGACTATCTAGGCAGCATTTTGCTGTTCCCACTCGCCATTTGTGCGGTCTGTATCGTGGCCTCCGTGATCGGGACGTTCTTTGTCCGGCTCGGCCAAGGCTCCACCAACATTATGGGCGCGCTTTATAAAGGGCTCATCGCCACTGGCGTGTTGACCCTTGGCGGCCTTGCCATTGCGGTTCAGTACGCGCTTCCAAACGGTTTTGGCGAACTTGCAGGGGCCGGAGCTGCGCTTGGTCTGACGACCGCAGATGGCAGCGGTGCCGCGATCGTGACGGGCATGGATCTGTTCCTATGCGGCGTCGCGGGTCTCGTTGTGACGGCTTTGATCGTTGTTGTAACGGAGTATTATACCGGGGTTGATTATCGCCCTGTGAAGTCGGTGGCCGAAGCCTCAGCTTCAGGTCACGGAACGAACGTGATCCAGGGCCTCGCCGTATCGCTTGAATCGACGGCTTTGCCAGCGATTACGATCATCGCTGGGATCATTCTCACCTTTAACCTGGCAGGCCTGTTCGGGATTGCCATCGCGACCACCACCATGCTGGCTTTGGCCGGGATGATTGTGGCGCTCGACGCGTTCGGTCCAGTGACCGACAATGCGGGCGGTATCGCTGAGATGGCAGAGCTGCCAAGCTCTGTCCGCGATACGACCGACGCGCTCGACGCGGTGGGCAACACGACCAAAGCGGTGACCAAAGGCTATGCCATTGGCTCAGCCGGTCTCGGCGCTCTGGTGCTTTTTGCAGCCTATAATGAAGACTTGAAATACTTCGCTGCGAATGCCGCAGAAGGGAGCTTCTTTGACGGTATCGGCGTCGTGAACTTCTCGATTGCCAATCCTTATGTCGTGGTCGGTCTTCTGTTTGGTGGCCTTCTGCCCTTCCTCTTCGGCGGTATGTCGATGATGGCCGTTGGCCGCGCCGCGCAAGCGGTTGTGGAAGAGGTTCGTAGCCAGTTTAAGAACGATCCAGGCATTATGGCTGGTACGTCGAAGCCGAATTACGGCAAGGCGGTGGATATTCTCACCTCCGCAGCGATCAAGGAAATGATCGTGCCGTCGCTTCTACCCGTGCTATCGCCGATCGTGCTGTTCTTGCTGATCTGGTGGATTGCGGGTCCATCTGCGGCACTTGCTGCGGTTGGGGCGATGCTGCTCGGTGTGATCGTGACCGGCCTTTTCGTGGCGATCTCGATGACGTCAGGCGGCGGCGCCTGGGACAATGCGAAAAAGTACATTGAAGACGGCAATCATGGCGGCAAGGGCTCTGAGGCTCACAAAGCGGCTGTGACCGGAGATACGGTTGGAGATCCTTATAAGGATACGGCTGGTCCGGCGGTGAACCCCATGATCAAGATCACCAATATTGTGGCGCTCTTGATGCTCGCGGTCTTGGCGGGCGGTCACTAAAGCCGCACGCTGAATAATCTATCGAAGGAACCCGCGTCATCTCGGCGCGGGTTTTTTTATTCTGGGCGCGAGGCCTGTGCCGAAATGGTCTGATACTTGCTGAACATTCGGGGATATCTCGGATCTGCGTAAAATGTCATTTGTCGACCTAAACAGCCTTCAGCGGTCAGAGCGTTCTTACGGACGTAATGGTCTTGCCCCATTCACTTGGTTCTTGGCGACCATGTTCATGGCAAGCCATTTCGCTGCGCAGGGCGCAAGCGACCTTCCGGTTCTCGAGACTCACGCGCAGGTCGATGACGAGATCATTGCTCAGTCTGACGATTTGATCGCGCCATTAGCTCCCGAGGCTGACATGGCTGATACAGCCGTTTTGGAAGTGGAGCCTCCTCTGGAGGGGACGAAACCTGATCCAGTTGAAGAGATGGCAGTAAGGCCCCGGCCGATCCAAAAAGGCGCGGCTTTTGTTGATCTGCGTCGCCCGCTCGATTTAAATTTTTGGAGATTATCGACCCACAAAAATGATGAGGCCCACGCGTTCTATGGCGGTCCATGGCTGCCAGAAAACATCGTTCAGACGCCGGATCGGCTGATTTTAAAGGTCATGAAAGGACGGGATGGCGCGCCACCAACGATGGCAGAGATGCAATCGCGCCAGAAATATGGATACGGTCGCTATGAAGTCATTATGCGACCATCGACTGAGAGCGGCATCGTGTCGACCTTCTTTACCTATACGGGGCCATGGTCTGGAGATCCGCAAGATGAAATCGATATCGAGTTTATCGGCAAGCGCCCAAAATCGGTGGAATACAATTATTGGAAGAGCGGTAAAACCGGAGCGCATAGCCGGGAACCGCTCGCCTTCGATATCTCCGATCGCATGAACCTATATGCCTTTGAATGGCATGAGGATGAGATCATTTGGTTCGTAAATGGCGAGGAGCATTATCGCTCGCCACGCGATCGCTCAAAGGTTCCATCCCATCCTGGAAATATTTTTATTAGCGCATGGACGGGGGTCCCAAGAATGGCGGATTGGACGGGGCGTCCAAAATTCGGCGAAAGCGCTCAGGCAGAGTATGCCTGCGTTTCTTATACGCCATTCGAAGATGACTCTTATTCTTGCGCGGACTTGTTCGCCGAGGACCCTCAATTTCAAGGCCAGCGCGAAACAATCACAGCGATGCTGGGTCATTAAAGGCGACGGCCTGTCGGCTGTGCCTTTTCTTCGTTGAGTATTAGTTGCGACGCCCTGTTGGGTTGCCTGGGGTCCGCTCGTCGGTTTGTGGTAGTGCGACAGCGCCCACGGTACCGAAGATCTGCTCGAGCAATCCAAGTTCACGCCCGCGCGTCGGGGTTTCACGTGAGGCATATCGAATGACTTGACCGTCGGTCTCGTCATAGGTGAGCAATTCCTCAACCACATTGTCTTCACCGAACTTAATTGCAGTGATGCTCCGCTGCACCGTGCGCGGCGTCAGAAACGCGATCCGTTCGCGGCGCGTGGTGATGTAGAACCACGTATTCTCGTCAAAAACGCTTTCAGTGGACGCGGATCCAAGCTGCGCGAGCACGCTTGCGCGCGTGTCTTCCCCGACTTTGATATTCTCGGGGAGCACTTCGTCTGCGGTGTAGCCGTGATAATCATCAATCGGGGTGATACAGGCTGTGGTCAGCGCCGAAAGCGCTAGAGAAGCAAGAATGACACGTCGCGCCATGTGAGGACTCCTGATACTTGCGCTGGAGATAAAGCGGAATTCCGCTAATTGGCAAGCACTAGGAAACACCCAAGAGACGTCTAAATTAGGGCAATCATGTTTGGTTTATTTAAAGGCAGCGCGGTTGACAAAACGGCCGCACGAAGATGGCGGGACGCTGTGACAACAGAGGCGCGCTCGCCTGAGCCCTATCTTAAAGGCTGGATCACAGACACGATTTATGGGCGCTTTAATATGGTTGCCTTGGTTGCAACCCTCGCTATGCGGCGCTTGCGCACCCAAGGGCGCGAGGGACAAGCGCTGTCGAAAGCGTTTTCCGAGCTGCTCTTCTCTGACTTTGATCATGCGCTGCGTGAGAATGGCGTTGGAGATGCCTCAATCGCCCGGCGGATCCGCAAAATGGGCGAAGAGTTTTATGGATTAGCAAATGCGATTGACGCCGCCCTCGACCTCGGTGGGCCTCAGCAAGAAGTCGCTAAAGTGATCCGGCGCAACGTTCAGCCGGATGAAGCCAAAGCCCTGCAGCTTGCGGATCACCTGATTTCCCTGAGCGAGCGTGTTGATCGTTTGTCCGATGCCGACGTGCTCGCCGGTCCCGACGCGATTTAAGCGGGGGACTTATGACCTGTTTCGATACTCCAAGACATGCGTTGCCTTTCTATGCGGTCGCGCATAGGTTGCGCCGTCTTCAGAGGCGGCGTGGAGTCCCCGGCACATGGCCAACCTAATCCTATCAATTGACGCAATGGGCGGCGATGCCGCGCCAACCGTCGTGCTTGATGGTTTGAAGCTGTTCTCGGATCGCCGCAGCAATGTCGTGTTTGAGATTCATGGACGGGCCGAGGATATTACCCCCGCGATTGAAAGCCGCGGTTTGATGGATCGCTGTAAGATTATGCATCATGATGATGTAGTCTCGATGAGCGAAAAACCCTCAGCAGCCCTACGCCGGGCGAAGACGACCAGCATGTGGGGAGCGGTTCAGGCGGTGAAATCTGGACGGGCGGGCGCCGCAGTTTCTGCCGGGAATACCGGCGCGCTCATGGCCTTTTCGATGATGGCGCTTCGCAAAATGGAAGGGGTCCATCGCCCCGCTATGACGGCCATTTGGCCAACCATAGAAGGGCGCTCTATTGTTTTGGATGTGGGCGCCAATCTGGATGCCGACTCTGACCAACTCGTAACTTTTGCGATCATGGGAGAGGCTTATGCTCGTGCAGTAACGGGCAAAGCAAAGCCGACCATCGGCCTGCTCAATATTGGGTCGGAAGAAGACAAGGGGCGCGACACGTTGAAACTGGCGGCAGAACGCTTGCGCGAGCCGGAACTCGGCCTCGACTTTCGCGGCTATGTCGAAGGCAATGACATTGCCATGGGCGCTGTGGACGTCGTCGTCACGGATGGGTTTACCGGCAATGTTGCGCTGAAAACCGCGGAAGGCACTGCGCGTTTGGTGGCCTCTTATGTGCGCGAGGCTTTGACGTCTGGCGTAATTTCGAAAATGGGCGCGGCCTTGGCGAGTTCGGGTTTGAAGCGCCTGCGTGAGAAAATGGACCCGTCCAACGTCAATGGCGGCGTCTTGCTCGGCTTGAATGGCGTGGTCGTGAAAAGTCATGGCGGGACGGATGCAGAGGGCTATGCGACGGCTGTTCAACTGGCCGCTGACCTCGCCGCGAGTCGCTATATGGAAGAAGTCGCAGCCGGTCTGCGCCGGGATAGCGTTGAAGTTAGTTTAAGCGAGGCCTCAGAATGAGTGGCATCCGCAGTGTAATTCGTGGGACGGGGGGGTATTTGCCTGAACGCGTCCTGACCAATGCCGAAATGTCTGAAATCGTCGAGACTTCGGATGAATGGATCCAAGAACGCACTGGCATTCGGCAGCGCCACATTGCAGCAGATGGCGAGATGACGTCTGATCTCGCCACGCACGCGGCGCGCAGTATTTTGAAGGACGCTGGGATTGCGGCCGACCAGGTCGATTTGATCGTGCTGGCGACGACCACACCGGATAAGACCTTTCCAGCCACGGCGACAGCGGTTCAGGCCAATTTGGAGATGGGGCAGGGCGCGGCGTTCGATGTGCAAGCCGTTTGCTCCGGCTTTTTATTCGCGCTTGCGACAGCTGATTCGATGCTGAAAACCGGCTTGTTTAAAACCGCGCTTGTGATTGGCGCGGAGACCTTTACCCGCATCTTGGATTGGTCAGATCGTGGCACATGTGTCCTCTTTGGTGACGGGGCAGGCGGTGTTGTGCTCACGGCTGAATCCGAAGCAGATGCAGGCGATCGCGGCATTCTCACACATCACATTCGGACCGATGGCACCAAGAGTGAGCTTTTGCATGTCGATGGCGGCGTGTCCTCTACCGGGACGATCGGACATGTCCGCATGCTGGGCAATCAAGTGTTCCGTCATGCGGTCACGAATATTTCAAGTGCCATCAATGCCGTCTATGAAGAGACCGGCCTGACCTCCGATGATGTCGATTGGTTCGTCCCGCACCAGGCCAATCAGCGCATTCTCAACGGCGTGGCGAAGAAAATGTCCTTAGACGAAAGCAAAGTGATTTCCACGGTCGGGGATCATGGCAATACGTCGGCCGCGTCGATTCCGCTTGCTTTACATACAGCAGTCAGCGATGGTCGCATCCAGCCAGGGCATTTGGTGCTTAGCGAAGCAATGGGCGGTGGTTTTTCTTGGGGCGCGAGCCTTTTCCGCATTTAGTCCTTTGGACTTCGTTAATAAATGTCGCCGTATTGTTAACGAAGAGGAGCTGATACGTGACCACAACAACGCTCACCCGGGTAGAACTAACCGACGCGATTGTGCGTGAGGTCGGTCTGACGCGTCAGGAATCCTCTCACTTGCTCGACCGTATGCTGGAAATGATCAGCGAGAGCTTGGAAGGTGAAGGAGCGGTGAAACTATCCCGCTTCGGTAATTTCAATGTCCGGCGAAAAGCAGCCCGCGAGGGCCGCAATCCAAAGACCGGGATCCAAGCCACAATTTCGGCGCGCAAGGTTGTCACATTCAAACCTTCTCCGATGCTCAAAGACCGCGTCGGAGGCTAAACGCGAGATCTGATCCATGCCGAGTTCTGCTGCCCGTAAGATTGAAAAGTCTGCTGATGCCTATCGAGCCATTGGGGAAGCAGCTGAAGAGCTGGGTTTGCAGCCACATGTGCTGCGCTATTGGGAAACCAAGTTTTCGAAATTTGTGAAGCCGCTCAAGCGCCGCGATGGACGGCGCATGTTCCGGCCAGAAGATATGTCTGCCCTCCGCGCGATTCAGACGCTCGTACATGATCAGGGCATGACACTAAAAGGCGCCAGTAAGCTCCTAAATGAGCAAGGCGTCGAGAGCGTTCTTGGCGGCGAGGCAAGGATTGTCGCGCCGGCAGACTCAGGGGATATCCAAGCCACACCTAGCCCGGCGAGAGATATGCAAGAAACCGTCCGCAAAGCTTTTGAAGCTACGCCCACTACCACCCCAGCCACAGGCACGACGGAACGTCTTGAAACGATCCTCTCGGACCTCACCGACATCAAGGCCCGCCTCGACGCGGTTCGTCTAAAAAAGGCGGCTTAAGGCCGTCCAGGCACGCATCCTTCGACTTCGCTCAGCCCTTCGACTTCGCTCAGGATGAGCGCGGCATTCCTGAACTCATCCTGAGCGAAGTCGAAGGATGAAAACGGTAGATCGAGACGCGAGGGATGGATCCCACGAACGCAGCGCGCCGCGGGATTAAAGAGCTGATGGCCGACCCGCCATCAAAGGGTTACGCGGTGCTCATTGGTGACGCGGCGCACGCGACGTCCCTAAATATGGCTTCCGGCGCGGCGGCTCCCGCCATGGCTGGTCCACCCGCTCACGCGCTTATTGAGCAAAAGGATGCATGCGTCGGACTATAAGCCCTTGCTGGAAGAGATATTGGTGTCTCGCGCGTCTCTCGCTCATTCCGCATTTGCCCATTGATAAAATCAGCGAGGCGCCTATACCTCCGGCCCTGGTTCGGAGCGTAGCGCAGCCAGGTAGCGCACTTGACTGGGGGTCAAGGGGTCGCAGGTTCGAATCCTGCCGTTCCGACCAGATTTCATTAGATTTTTTCTTGGCGCCCTGGGTGCCCATTTTACACATTCTACTGATGTTCCAGGGTGTTTTCGGTGATGTTCCGGTAAAACCGGTTGCGTTCGGAGTGAACTAGTCAAGTTTCCTGAACCACTTTTGCTGCCTTCTGCATGAAAGCCTTTACCGATATGATTATCAGTTCTGCTTCCGATTGGGCGAACCGTAGTTTGTTGTGCATTGTGTAGTTTCGCCAGGCATTCTTCACCGCAAAGAGATGATTGATCGCGTCCGTGTAAAAGTCTTTTGTGTTTTCCCAGTCTGGGATTTTCTTGGAGTTGTCACGATCTCGAACCAGAGCTTCGACTTGGTTCAAAGCTTGGTTCCAATTGTCAAAACGCGTCACACCGAATTTGTTCGCAATGAGCACCAAGGGAATTTCCAGCGCTCTGAGTGCGTGAAATACAGATGAGGTATATAACCCAAGAGCGTAGGCCGAGCCGCAGTCTTGAATATCTGGTCCCGCGGATGGAAAGGCGTCTTCTACTTCGACTTCGAAGTAGTACATTTGCATGTAATGAGTGTGCATGCCATCGTTCAAAAAAATGACGGTGCTGCCTTCCATCGCTTTCATGAAAAAGTCTAGCGCGATGTAGAACGAGTCCTGGGACAACGGTATTTCCCGATTAGCGTAGTCTTCGAGTACTGCCGCCACCTCGGGTTTATCGAACACGCTTGCCATTCCAGACATTTCAGCCAGAGTAGATGACACATCTAACCAAGCTTCCTTGTTCAGAGTGTCGATCGATTTTTTGTCTTCAACGAAATTATCAGGATCAATGTATACGTCTTCAGCCCGAGATATGTTTCTCACGATCTCAATGATGCCATCCGCTTTCAATCTGGTGACCACTTCCAATACGCTCCAGCAGCTCAATCTAGTCAAAGCTGATGTATCGTTCGTGTAGAAAATAGAGTCTATCAAAAAGCTATTCTGCATTCTACACTTACCGCTGAGACTGCAATGGCTTTAAGGGGCTTTAGGCGGCCCATTTTACACCTGAAACCTTCTAATCGTTTGATGTATTTGAGATAAAAACCAAAGAGTCTTGGTCTGGGGGGCAAGGGGTCGCAGGTTCGAATCCTGCCGTTCCGACCAGCAATCTTTTGATTGAATCAACTGCAAGCATTCGCGACGTATTGGCTTGCTATAAAGCAATCCACGCGACGACTCCGCCGAGAACGACAAGAATCGGACCGTAACACACAAGGGTCACTAAGACGGCGTTGTAACGCTTTCTCTGCATCGGGCGCGGCATAGTGATTCACATGCATAGCGTGTGCCGATTAGGAATTCGTTAAGTTTCGAGGGGTCGCTGAAAACCTGCTTGTCTCACAGCGCAAGCCTCGCTAGTCAGAGCGCGCGTGCCCTTGTGGTGAAATTGGTAAACACAGCGGACTTAAAATCCGCCGCCCGTTATTGGGCTTGCCGGTTCAAGTCCGGCCGAGGGCACCATTTTTCTTTTGAATGCGAACACGCTCGCCTTCGCGACGCGGCGCCTAGACTAAAGTCGGCCTTCCTCGTCCCCAGCGTCAGTCTGCTAAAGCTTGCCAAGCATTGAGTTGACTTGGTCTCGCTTAAGGTTGCTGGATCTCGGTGGAGGATAACCGCATGCAACAGACATATTCTGACACTTACAAAAGCTGGCAGGACGACCCAGAACGGTTTTGGGGCGACGCAGCGAAAGCGATTGATTGGTTTAAACAGGCAGATCAGGTTTTTGATCCTGCGGCAGGCGTGTATGGACGCTGGTTTGTCGGGGCGGAGTGCAATACCTGTTACAACTGCGTCGACCGGCATGTTGAGCGCGGACGCGCCGATCAAGCTGCGCTCATCTATGATAGCCCGGTCACAGGCCAGAAGATCACCTACTCTTATCAAGACCTGCAAAAACGGGTGTCAGACGTCGCGGCGGGCTTGCTGCAACTCGGGGTCACAAAAGGGGACCGGGTGATTGTCTATATGCCAATGATCCCACAAGCGGCGTTTGCCATGCTGGCCTGTGCGCGGATCGGCGCCATCCATTCGGTCGTCTTTGGCGGGTTTGCAGCCAAGGAATTGGCGACTCGGATTGATGATGCCAAGCCGAATGTCATTTTGACCGCGTCTTGCGGGATCGAGCCGACCCGGATCGTCTCTTATAAACCGCTCCTGGATGAAGCGATTGAGCTGTCAACGCATAAGCCTGAGGCCTGCGTTATCTTTCAGCGCCCGCAAGAAGAGGCCGATCTTGGTCAGGACAGAGATGTCAGCTGGGACGCGTTTCTCGACGCGGCAGACACAGACACTCTGGTGCCGTGCGTCCCAGTTGCGGCAACAGACCCGCTTTATATTCTCTATACATCCGGAACGACGGGCGAACCCAAAGGTGTGGTGCGCGATAATGGCGGGCACATGGTGGCGCTGCAATGGAGCCTGAAAAACATCTACAACACTGATCCTGGGGAAGTGTATTGGGCCGCCTCGGATGTCGGCTGGGTGGTCGGTCACAGCTATATCGTTTATGGGCCGCTTTTGCAGGGCTGCGCCACGATCTTGTTCGAAGGCAAGCCTGTGGGAACACCAGATGCGGGCGCGTTCTGGCGGATCATTGAGGAACACAAAGTCTCGACCTTATTCACCGCGCCCACCGCTTTGCGCGCGATCAAGAAAGAAGATACCGACGGAAAATTCTTGGAGACGTATGACACGTCTTCTTTGCGCACGCTGTTTCTGGCAGGGGAGCGGGCCGACCCGGACACCATCCAATGGGCGGAGGCGCTGCTTGACATTCCGGTGATCGACAATTGGTGGCAGACTGAAACCGGTTGGCCGATCGCCTCCAACCCGATGGGCATTGAACAGCTTCCCGTGAAGTATGGCTCGCCTTGCGTTTCGATCCCTGGCTATGATGTCCAAATCCTGGACGATGGTGGGACTCAGCTCGCCGCCGGTGAGCTCGGAAATATTTGTCTCAAACTGCCTTTGCCGCCGGGGTGCTTGCCTTCCTTATGGAACAAGGATGATCGGTTCCGCGAAAGCTATTTGAGCACTTTTCCGGGCTATTATGAGACGGCCGATGCCGGCTTTATCGATGAGGATGGTTACATCTCGATCATGGCTCGGACGGATGACATCATCAATGTGGCGGGGCATCGATTGTCGACCGGTGGCATGGAAGAGATCATCGCTGCACATAGCGACGTTGCGGAGTGCGCCGTGATTGGGATCGCTGACAAGCTCAAAGGTCAAATCCCGATCGGCTTTATCATTCCCAAAGATGGCGCTGAAAAAGCCGCCGCGGAAATCGAATCTGAATGTGTTCAGCTGGTCCGGCAAAAAATCGGCGCTGTCGCGGCCTTAAAGACCGTCATTAAAGTGGAGCGTCTTCCGAAAACGCGATCCGGGAAAATTCTACGCGGCACGGTGCGTAAGATGATCGATGGTGAGCCTTGGAAAATGCCGGCGACAATTGATGATCCGGTTATTCTTGATGAGATGAAACAGACCTTCATCGAGCGGGGCCTTTTATCCGCATAAACGGGTCAATTTCTTAGCCAATGCATTTTTCTTGAAACCATTCCAACCTCAAGAACGAGCCCTCGGAATAGCCGTCCCAATAGCCTGCCACAAAGGGGCCATCGGGAGTGTCGCCGCGGCGACTAATGTTGAGAACCCCGGCGCAGAATCCTGCATTGAAACCACGTGTATACTCTGCTGCGCACTGATTGGTCTCCAACAGTTTGCCTGCGCAAATCTGCTCACAATTTCCAACACAGGTTTCAGGCGCGCTGCAGTTCGCGACGAACAGCAACAAGCTCAACAACAAAGACGCAGTCACGCGAGTCATGTCGGCTATCCCCAAATGGAGCTTTGAGCATGTTTGCGGGAGGCGGCCTAAAATAAGCGAAATCAAATCCTACGAATTTGATCGAACCTATAATTTCATTCTTTGAAGGCGTTGAACCAATTCGTGCGCGCACCCGTATAAAGAGCAATGAAATTATGCTTTGCGCGCAGAAGTAAGTGGTAGCCATGAAGTTTTCGAGAGTTAGCGCCCCGGTCCTTTTGGTCGAGTCGATCGCCATCTTTTGTAGTGTGCTCCTCGCCTTCGCCGCCGATCAATGGCGTGACGATATGAATGAACGCAGCCGCGCTGATGCGATCCTAGTTTTGGTTCGCACGGAGCTGACTGAAAACCTGAGTGAATTGGAGCAATTGACCGGCACACGAGAAGATATGCTGCAGGGCTACATCACGGCCTTGGACGAGTTCGTGGATTCAGGGCAATTCCCCCAAATTCTTCCCGAATATAATGTGCCTGAAATCACCGATGTGGCCTATCAGCTGGCAACAGATTCTGGGGTCATTTCACGCGTTGCCCCAAGCGACCTCATCGTTATTGCGCGAGCCTATGAAGCTCTCAATGAAGTGCGCGCGAATGAAGTGTTTTTGAACAATCGCAATGCCCAAATCCGGTTTCGGGATGGCGAGCAATATCTGTCTGGGTTCATCTATTTCGCCAACCGCGCCATGGTGAATGAGCCCGCAGCTATCTTGTCCGTACGACAAGCGATTGAACTGCTTGAGGCTGACGCGGCTTAGTTAACTGGGCTTGGGGTCGACCACATAAAGCGCTTGTTGAAAGAACAGCGCGAAGGGGCGCACTTCGCCATGCACCAGATGAAACCCCAAGCGATCGAATGTCTCCCGCCATTCTGGATCAGAGCGGTTGCTATGGGGGTGCCCGAAAAATTCGAGATTGGTGATCGAGTCCGCCACCTTCGTGTATTTGCGTTGCCAAGCCGACTCGTAGACATCCTCAACAATGATCACCCGCTTGGCGACGCGCGTTGCTTCCAACAAAACGGCTTCTGGGTCATCGATATGGTGCAAGACGGTGAGCAAGAGCGCGGCATCATAGGCTTGGTCGGAAAAAGGCATCCTCTCACCGTCATAAAGCACGGGCTTGAGAGTCTCATCATAACTGCTGTCGGTTACGTCGATCGCATCGATGTCAAAGCCCGCCGCTCTAAACTCTTGCAACACGCTGCCGGGCCCGGATCCAATTTCTAGCAAGCGACCAGTCGGCGCGATCCAGGGTGAAGCGAGCTGTAATTTACGACGCGCGTCGGCGCACCAGATGGCAAAAGCCATAGGGCCGAGCAGAGGTGTTTTCCAAAAAGACGTCACGCTTTGAGCTGATATCAAAAGAACACGAATTGTCTAAGCAGGGTGGATACGGTATCGCCTCGGCCTAGGTGCCAGAATGGCCCAAGCAAGAATGGAGTGTCCCCCCGTGCTGTCGCGATTACTCATTATCCTCAGTTTCAGTGTTGTTTTTGCCTTCATGGCATCCGCCGAAGAGCCTTATGAGCCTCGTTCGCTGGAAAACCTTCTGAACACAGGTGCAACCTATGAACCGGCGATTCCGACGCCGGCGGCAGCGACCGGTTATGAAGTCGGTCAGATTATTTGGCCGCATGAACTGGTGATCCAATATGTTCGCGCCATCGAAGCAGCGTCAGATCGCGTCGAGATCGAACTCGTTTCTAAAAGCCATCTCGGGCGTCCGATCTATGCCGTCTATATCTCAAGTCCTGAGAATTTAGCACGGCTGGATGAGATTAAAGCCGGACGTGCGTCTGTTCTCAGCGGGCAGGCGCCCGGGGTCGATCTCGGGGTCCATCAGATCAATTATGGCGTGCACGGATCTGAGCCATCGTCTTATGATTCTGCGCCCTTGATGTTGTATCATCTCGCGGCCGCAACAGACGCCGCCACAGAGGCGCTGCTTCAGGATAATCTCATTATTCTGATGACCACTCTAAACCCCGATGGCGCCAGCCGTATGGCGGGCTGGGTCAATGCGCATCGCGGCCAAGTCGCGGTACCTTATCCGGCGCATCGTGAACGCAAAGGGTTCTTCGGCTGGGGGCGCACCAATCACTATTTCTTCGATCTCAACCGCCAATGGTTGCCGGTCGCGCAGCCAGAGCACAAAGGATTGGTCCCGCACATTCAAGAATGGCTGCCCCTTTTGGTTGTCGACAAGCATGAGATGGGCTCGAACTCGACCTTCTTCTTCAGTCCGGCCGCGGAAGATCAGATCAATCCGCTATTCGCCGAAGAAGCTTACCAGATCACCGCAGAGCTGAGCGAAACGCTCTATGACGTGTTCGATGGCATCGGCCAATTGTCGGTCAGCCAAGAGTTCTTCCCGAACTATTATCTTGGCTACGGCTCGAGCTATCCGACCTTGCTCGGCGCGGTACCGTTCCTGTTTGAACAGGGCTCGTCGCGCGGCATGGTGCAGGACACGGACAATGGCCTGAAGCGATATGACGATACGATTTCTGAGCAATTCCAGGCCGCCATCGCGCTGCTCGGAGCCGCGGCTGAGCAGCGTCAACGCTTACAAGACTTCCAGCAACGCTGGTTCGCGGGTTCTGCGGAAAAAGCACGGCAAAACCCAACTAAGGCCTATGTATTCACGTCTAGCGACCAAGGCCGCTTCGCGCATTTCCTCGATCTTTTGAATGCTCACAGCATTGATGTGCGGCTGCTTGAGGAAACCACTTCTATTGATGGAGCGGTTTATCCCGCAAGGCGCAGCGCCGTCGTGTCTTTGAACCAGCCGCGCTACTCCCTCATTGAGGGCATTTTTGCGAGACAGTCGCCGCCGGAAGACCAAGTGGTCTTCTACGATATTTCCGGCTGGACCTTGCCGCATGCCTTTGGCTTGAATCATGCGGCGCTCACCGCGCGACAGGCCTCTCGCATCAATCTTGGTGCTCAAGCGACATCAGATGGATTGGCAAAGCCAGCGGTGCCACCCGCGCCTGGCGACAATGTCCTCGCCTATGTTGTCGATTGGTCGCACTTCAATGCACCGCGCTCCGTCAATCGCCTCCTACGGTATGATTTACGGGCGCAAGTGGTCCCGGACCCGATGACGCTGCAAACCCCGAATGGCTTTGTCGAAGTCCCACGCGGTGCGGTCATCGTCCCAACACGGCGCCAAGATATGTCGCCGGACGACATTCATGCGCTCGTCGTCCGCGCAGTGGAAGAAGATGGGGTCACTGTCCACGCGGCGATCACATCCAACACACCGTCAGGCTCTGACCTTGGTGGCTTTAGCACAGAGGCGCTGACCGCGCCGAAAGTTTTGCTTTTGACCGGCCGTAGTGCTGGCTTTAGCGGCGTTTCCGACAATGATGCCGGTGAGGTTTGGCACTATCTCGATAAGATGCTGCACATTCCGGTGACCATGATCGACATCACCGACGTCAATGCGCGCCATCTCGCCGACCATACGCACGTGATCGCCGTCGGCGGGTCCTATAGTGCGCTGTCTGATGGGTTTGTTGAGTCGCTGAAGACTTGGATCCGTGGTGGTGGTGTTTTCATCGGCACCCAACAAGGCGCAGAATGGGCCGTGGCTAAAGGTCTGGCAGAGATCTCAATGCTTGGCGTCGAGGTCGAAACGGATGAGGCCAAGGACGAAGACGAGGAAGAAGGGCCGCCAGAACCCGTCGCTTATGAAGATAAGCTCGACTATGATCGAGAAGAGCGGATTACGGGCGCTGTGTTCACCGGAATCATGGATCCGACCCATCCGCTAGGTTTTGGATATGACAGCGCGGAGATCTTCATCCATAAGGAAGGCGCAAAAGGCTTCGAGCCCGGCGACAATCCTTTCGGGCTCGTCGTGCGTTATAGCGAAGACCCATTAGCGTCGGGCTATGCGTCTGCGACGAACCTCGAGCGACTCTCTGGCAAAGGCATGTTGGCGGCTGAACGCGTCGGCGCGGGCTCGGTGATCCTTTTTGCGGATAACCCCAATTTCCGCGCCTATTGGCTCGGCACGAAGCGCCTGTTTTCGAACAGCTTGTTCTTCGGCACAGCGTTCTCAAGCCCGGCTCCACGACCTTAGGACTCGGCGGAGCGTTGATCTGAGAATGACGCGACATATTCAAAGCACAGGTCATTCCGGCCGGTGCTTTGTCTCTTTGGGGATGGCGCATCAGGGGATGGCGCACCTAAGAGGATTCGAACCTCTGACCTCTGCCTTCGGAGGGCAGCGCTCTATCCAGCTGAGCTATAGGTGCTTCCAAGCGCCTCATACGCGAACCTGTTTGCGGATGCAATTACCTCAATGCGTGTAATGATCTTGAAAGCTATACGACTATAGGCACCATAGCAGCGTATTAGGGAAAATGATGATGAAACCACTCTTATTTGCGAGCGCAGGCCTTTTGGCTTTGGGTTTGGTCGCATGTGGAAACTCGACCACGGATCCAGTGGAAACGACCGAAGCGGAAACCGAAACCGTGATCGAGGAGACCGCGACAACGACCGTGCGTCCGACAAAAGACACGCTATTGGCACGCTTTGATGAGGCGCTTGAAGGTGCGCAGGCGACGCAAGGCCCTGGGGCTCCAGCACTTTGGACATTGGCTGACGATGATACGACCATTCACATTTTCGGTACGGTGCATCTGCTTCGCCCGGATTTGGAGTGGCGTTCGGACACATTCGACACCGCCTTCTCGGCGGCCGATAAGGTTGTCTTCGAAGTCGATATGAAAAGCGAAGCCGCGCAGCGTGCCATCGCGACAGACTTTTTGGCCCGCGGCATGTTCCAAGATGGCCGCACACTGAAAGAAGTACTGAACGACGAAGACGAAGCGGTGATCAGCGCGGCATTCGATTCGCTCGGCGTGCCAATTGACGCAATGAACACGTTCGAGCCGTGGATGGCGTCGGTCAATCTTGGTGTCATGCAGCTGGTCAATGATGGCTATGATCCGAATTCTGGCGTTGAAACCGTACTCGAGGCCGAGGCGATCGAATCTGGAAAATCCTTTGGCTATCTCGAAACGATTTCGCAGCAAGCCGATGCATTCGATTTGTTGCCCGAAGACGAACAAATCTCGATCCTCTACGAGACCGCGCTCTTGCTCGAAGAGTCGCCACGTATGCTCGATTTGCTCGTTGATGAATGGGCCGATGGCGATGTCAGCGGCATTGGCAGCTTGGTCGCCAACCCTGAAGGCTATGGCTTTACGGATGCGGCCTATGAGTCGCTTTTGGTCGTGCGTAACAAAGCATGGGTTCCGCAAATCGAGGCGATGCTTGAGGAGCCTGGCTCTGTTTTTATCGCCGTTGGGGCCGGTCACCTTGCCGGGCCAGATAGCGTGATCACAATGCTGCGGGACAAGGGTTACACAATCGAAGGGCCCTAAGGCTCGTTACCCTCCCAATCGACAATCCAAGCTTCGATCTGGTCGACATCGTCCGGATCGAAGAGGGTGTCTTCGCTCAAGGTGCGGCCCATAATCGAGGCCCCGCGATCGTGAATCAGCTCGCGGTCGCCGCTGACCAAATGGTGCCAGTCGGGTAGGGGCTTGCCTTCGTGGATTAAGCGATACGAGCAAGACGCAGGCATCCAGCGCAGCTCTGAAACATCTTTAGGCGTTAAGATCACGCAATCTGGGACATGCGTTTTGCGATTGGGATAATCGCTGCAGCGACACGTTTCAGCGTCGAGCAGTTTGCAATGCAGGCGGGTAAGGGCGATCTCCCCGGTGTCCTCGTCCTCGAGTTTGATGAGGCAACATTTAGCGCAGCCATCACATAGAGACTCCCATTCTTCGGGGCTCATCTCTTCAAGACGTTTGGTTTCCCAAAAAGGTTGAGAGGTCTCAGCCATCCTTCGGGCCATCGCCTATGAGCCACTTAAAAGGAATGATTTCTGTGGTCTCGAACAGGCCCGCTTTGGCATAAGGGTCGTCCTTCGCCCAAGCTTGCGCGTCAGCAAGCGTGTCGAATTCAATGACAAAGGTTGAACCGCGCATGGTTTCGCCATCCTCCGACAAAACAGGTCCGGCCATGGCGATCCGATCGCCGAATGTGCCTGCCCATTCGAGATGCGCGGCGCGGTTGGCAAGACGAAGCTCTGTGCTGTTGGCTTTATCGCGCGCATTGATCAGAAAAAGCGGCATTCTATTCTCCCTTATACGGACGCGCGAGCAACGCGGTCATGGCTTCTGAAACGGTGAGCTGTTCACTGAGAATAGCGTGCACGGCTTCAGTGATTGGCATCTCAACCGCGTTTTTGCGAGCCAGCTCCACCAGGGCCGGAGCGGTTGCAACGCCTTCAGTGACGGCCTTGCGTTCCTTCAAGATATCTTCTGCGGACCGGCCTTGCCCAAGCGCGAGACCAAAACTCATATTCCGCGATTGTGGGGAAGAGCAAGTGAGCACCAGGTCTCCAAGTCCGCATAATCCGGCGAGGGTTTCCGCCCGCCCGCCCATGGCAACGCCGAGCCGGGTCATCTCCGCGAACCCGCGCGCAATCAGCGCGGCGTGCGCGGACTTTCCGAGCGCCATGCCCTCAACAATCCCGCAAGCAATCGCGAGGACATTTTTGATTGCGCCACCGATTTCGGCCCCGATCAAATCATCTGTCCAATACGGACGGAACCCGGGTTGCCCGACGGCCCGCATGAGTTTCTCACCCATCGCTTTGTCAGCGCAGGCCAACGTCACCGCGGTGGGGAGTCCGCGCGAGACGTCTGCGGCAAAGCTCGGACCTGACAAGACGGCCGGGATCGAAGCCGGGAGCGTTTGCGTCAAAACGTCGGTCATCAAATTGAGGCTTTGGCGCTCAATGCCTTTTGAGCAAAGTAAGATCGGTGTTCCAGGCTCAACATATGGGGCCAACTTCTCGAAGGTCGCCCTTGCAAACTGTGCGGGCACAACAGCGAGCAGGGCATCGCATCCTGCGAGCACAGCAAGGTCGGTGCTCGCTTTCATTTTTGGTAGATCGACATTGGCTAAGTAAATCGGGTTTCCGGCGCCGTTCGAGAGCGCGTCAGCGACCTCTTGTTCGAGCGCCCAAACCGGGATGTCCGGCGTATCGCTTTCGGCCTTTGCATAGAGCGAGGCGGCCAAAGCTGTGCCCCAAGCCCCCGCGCCAAGCACGCCAATGCGCGTGAATTCTGTCACAAGTGTTTCTTTCTGCTGTATGTGAAATTGAACAATTTGTTGATCATTCACACTTTTCCATTATTCTATCTGCATGACCGATAAACTTGATACCCGTGAGCAGATCCTCCATGCCGCTATGGAGCGTATCATGCACTATGGCTATGCCAAGACGACCATGGCGGAGATCGCGCGTGATTGCGGAATGTCCGCCGGTAATATCTATCGATTCTTCGCGTCGAAGATAGACATTGCCGAAGCCATGGCGCGAAAACTCAATATGGAAATTAACGCGCAAAACGCGGCTTTGGTTCGCGGCAAAGGCTCTGCGGTTGAGAAAATGCGTCTATTCCACCACACGGCGCTCACCAAAACGTTCGAGAAGCTCGACAAGGATGCAAAGGTTCTGGAGATCGCCGAGGTGCTCTCGAGCGAACGGCCGACCTTCGCAAACGAAGAAATGGCTCAAGAACGCGTGTACTTGGTTCAACTCTTAGAGCAGGGCATCGCCGAGGGTGTGTTCGCACCGATGGAAAACCCAAACTTCATCGCGGAAATGATGCAATCGGCAACGATGAAGTTTCGCTACCCACAGCTCTGGTCGCGTTTGACCTTGCCGAAGCTTGAGCGGGAGCTTGATGGCGTCATGGATATCATCCTGGCTGGGTTAAGCGTTCCTATCAAGACGCGTGAGTTATTGAACGCTGAATAATTTTCAAATCATTCATTGAATTTTATTTTTCCGTCCTTACATGGCAATTGTAGGCAGCGAATGGTCGCGCCTCGCAACGCTAAGAAGGACTAATCCCATGCGTGTTTCCTCCCAAGCCGAAGCTCGTACGAGCCTTATCGCAACAGCCCTTTCCCTGCCGCTCGCCGTGTTCGGCGCGGTCCTGACTCTCGGTTTGTTCGGTAGCGTCGTTTGAGCTTGATCGAGCGCCCGGCCTGTTCTCCTTGCAGGTCGGGCCACGATCACTCTTTAAGTATCTGACTATTCAACGGTTACGGATTTAGCCAGATTCCGCGGTTGATCGACATCTGTGCCTTTTTCAACCGCGATATGATAGGCCAGCATTTGCACCGGCAGCGAATATAAGATCGGGGCAATAAACGGGTCGCACTCCGGCATCTCAATCGTGCTCACCGGTGTGTCACCGGCAGCATCAAGACCTTTCCGATCGCTAATCAGCAAGACGTTACCACGTCGGGCCGCCACCTCTTGGAGGTTCGACAAAGATTTGTCGAACAGTGAATCGTGCGGCGCGACGAACACGACGGGCGTCTCTTCATCAATCAGCGCAATCGGCCCATGCTTGAGCTCACCGCTCGCATAGCCTTCGGCGTGAATGTAACTGATTTCCTTCAGCTTCAATGCCCCTTCCAGAGCGATTGGGAAGTGAACGCCGCGGCCCAAATAGATGACGTCTTTGGCTTTCGACAAATCTCGCGCCAAAGTCGCGATAGGCGCGTCTAAAGCAAAGGTCTGAGAGATCAGACGCGGAACACCGCTCAAGGCTTTCACGAGCTCGATCTCACGGGCATGGTCAATGGTGCCGCGCGCTTTTGCAGCCGCGATCACAGCTGCCGCCAGCGCGCATAATTGCGCCGTAAACGCTTTCGTCGATGCCACACCAATTTCGGGACCGGCTAGGGTTGGCAAGACAAGATCGACCTCGCGGGCGATCGTCGAGGTTGGCACGTTCACCACCGCGGCTGTTTTGAGGCCATGGTCCTGACAGTAGCGCAAGGCTGCGAGCGTATCCGCCGTTTCCCCAGATTGGCTAACGAACAGCGCCAAGCCGCCTTGTTTCGGGAGGGCAGGTTGGCGATAGCGGAACTCGGAGGCGATATCGGTTTTGACGGGCAATCCGGCGATCTGTTCGAACCAATACTCGGCCACACAGGTCGCATAATAAGCCGTACCACACGCCACCATGTGAAGATGAGTGACAGAGGCCCAGTCGATCGCATCCTCTGCGGTTGGGAGCTCAATGGTCTGGTCGAGGGCGTTGACATAGGCGCCAATGGTGCGCGCGGTACTGTCAGGTTGCTCGAAGATTTCTTTCTGCATGAAGTGGCGATAATTGCCCTTCTCAACGGTCGCGCCGGCGGATTGAACGCGTGAAACTGGCCGCTCGACTTTACCGCCGCTGGCGTCGAAAATCTCGTAACCATCATGCCGAAGCACACACCAATCGCCTTCCTCAAGATAGATTACGCGGTCCGTGAAAGGCGCGACAGCGAGCGCGTCTGAGCCGAGGAACATTTCATTGTCTCCGACGCCGATCACCAGTGGCGAGCCTTTTCGTGCACCAATCAGGAGATCTTCATGCCCCTCGAATAAGATCCCGAGGGCGAAAGCGCCTTCTAACTGGGTTAATGCCGTGCCGACCGCGCCAATTGGGTCCGATCCGGCTTTCAGCTCGCTATGTATTAGATGAGCGATCGTCTCAGTATCAGTCTCTGTTCCAAAAACATGACCCTTGCGCTCTAAGTCTTTTCGCAAGCGCCGGAAGTTTTCGATGATGCCATTGTGCACCAACGCCACGGGGCCAGAGGCATGGGGGTGCGCATTTTTGGTGTTGGCCGCGCCGTGCGTTGCCCATCTTGTGTGTCCGATCCCAATCGTGCCTGGCAAGGGGGAATCGACTAAGGTGGATTGAAGGTTGCTTAGCTTTCCAGCGGCGCGGCGGCGGTCAAGGCGGCCTTCATTCAAGGTCGCAATCCCGGTGCTGTCATATCCACGATATTCTAATCGTTTCAACGCCTCCATAGCACGATCGGCTGCTGAGCCTTCCCGACTGAGAATGCCAATAATTCCACACATTTTTTAAAACTCCACGCCACTCGTCAACGTCCGCGTCCACCTAGACCAGGCCGCCAATTTTCGTCATTGCAAATCGTGTTTCGAATTGTGTCTAAGAGTTTGTCGAAACTAAGAAAAAAAGGGAGCCGAAACAGCTCCCTTTGATCTGATCAAATGACTCTTAGGAAAACGGCTTACGAACCGCTCATTTCCATATCGTCCGCGCCGGCGGCACGGCAGCAGCGGACCTGCATTTCCAAGACCCGGCTATTGAAGCGACATTGCTCATTGTTGAGTTCCCGCAAGAAGGAGAGGCCGCCAGCACGGTGCGTATAACGTGTTTGTACGCAACCCATAACCGTGTAACCCGGTTCGCAGGTCCCGATATTTGATTTTTGAATCGTCGTGGTTTTGCAGTCCAGATCTTTTTCAGACAATAGGGCCGAGTTGGCCATCGAAAAGGCTTCGTCTGCTCGGCTTTGCGCGGCATCGGCAGACGCTTGAGCTTCGGCCGCCGCTGACATTGCGCTATCCGCCATCTGGCGAGCTTCGCTTAAGCTCATATTAGTCTCTGACAGCGCAGTAGCGTTGCCATCGATCTCAACTTTCAATCGGCAAACGCTTTCCGCAGCGCGATCTGGGTTGGCGCAGTATTCTGCGACCGTCATATCTGATGGAAGCCCTGTTGCGCATCCCGCGAGTGTTATGGCAAGCATACTGCCTGCCAGCATTGATTTAATACGCATTTTGCGTGTCCTCTGTTATCCCCAACGCAGGCATTTATGCAGAAGATATGCCATGAAACGGTAAATTCGCCCTTGGAATTCTTCGTGAAACTATGGCATGCGCCTGTGTGATGGTAGCAAACCACCGTCAAAGGGGACGAAGCAAGGATTTAGCGCATTATGACACGCAAATACTTCGGAACGGATGGAATCCGTGGCACAGCGAACACACCTCCTATGACTCCAGAGATCGCGATGCGGCTTGGAATGGCAGCTGGGAAGTACTTTCGAACCACCAGTCCGCGCCGACATAGCGTGGTGATCGGTAAGGATACGCGTCTATCGGGGTATATGATCGAACCGGCGCTCGTGGCGGGATTCACTTCGGTGGGGATGGACGTGACCCTGTTTGGACCCTTGCCAACCCCAGGGGTTGCGATGATGACGCGCTCACTTCGCGCCGACCTTGGAGTCATGATTTCGGCCAGCCATAATAGCTATCAAGACAATGGAATTAAGCTGTTTGGCCCAAACGGATATAAATTGTCTGACGAGATCGAACTCGAAATCGAAAGCCGCATGGACCGCGCGCTCGATGACAAACTTGCGGCGTCTGAAGACCTCGGCCGCACGAAACGTGTTGATGATGCGCAAGCGCGCTATGTCGAAATCGTCAAAGCGAGTTTTCCGCGGCGGATGAATCTCAAAGGTCTCCGGATTTGTATCGATTGCGCGAACGGTGCAGCATACAAAGTGGCCCCCTCGGCGCTTTATGAGCTCGGGGCAGAAGTGTTCAAAATCGGCGTTGAGCCAAACGGCTTCAATATCAATCTCGAAGTCGGGTCGACGGACACGCGAGCTTTGAAAGAGGCCGTACAAACCTATCGCGCCGATATTGGGATCGCACTCGATGGGGACGCCGATCGCTGCATCATTATCGATGAGCAAGGCAACGAGGTCGATGGGGATCAGCTGATTGGCCTTATCGCGGCACACTGGAAACAGCGCGGACAACTGGCGCAGCCAGGCGTGGTGACGACAGTCATGTCCAATCTTGGATTGGAAAAGCACCTTGAAAGCCTGGGCTTAGCGCTCGAGCGGACCAAGGTCGGCGACCGTTATGTGGTTGAGCGCATGCGCGAAGGTGGTTTCAATCTCGGAGGTGAACAATCCGGCCATATCGTTATGTCCGACTACTCGACAACAGGCGATGGTTTGATGGCTGCTTTGCAAGTGCTCGCCGTGATGGTCGAAATGGAAAAGCCGCTCTCTGAGATCGCACATGTATTCGATCCGGTGCCGCAAAAGCTTGTCAATGTACGCTACAAGGATGGTGCGCCGCTCGAAGAAGAGTCGGTCCAAGAGGCGATTGCGGCGGCCGAGAAAAAGCTTGGAAAGAAGGGGCGCCTCGTGATCCGCAAATCGGGGACGGAGCCTCTGATCCGCGTCATGGCTGAAGCGAATGATGCAAAATTAATGGATACAGCGGTGGAAACCGTTGCTGAGGCTGTGCGTGCTGTCAGTTAGGTCTATTTTGTAATCATGACCCCTGGGGAGTTGTCATGATCACGAGCCGGATCGCCGCTGCGTTTCGTAAACAAGATTGGGTGGTGGTATTCATTGAGCTGTCACTGGTCTTTGTGGGTGTTTTGATCGCGCTTCAGTTTGACAATTGGAACACTGTAAACCGCAATCAGCGCGAACTCACAGAGATGTTGCGGCGTCTCGAAACCGAGCTTGAGCTGAACACCAATGTGATCGCAAGCGTTGGAGAACGCGTCGCACAAGGCGAACAGGTTCGAAACCAAACGCTTCGTGCCATAGAGACCTGCGAAGACACGCCCACCGCTCGAGATCATCTAAACACCACACTGAATGATTTGACCGGTGATTTCTCGCCGTCACTTTCGGCGAATACGTTGGGACAGTTGAACCGCCGTGATCAGTTTCTGGACCTCCTGACGCCAGAGTTCCGCGCGGCGCTCGGGGTCTATACAAATCAGATTGAGGAAGAGCGCGAACAATTGCGGTTCAATGCAGGCCTGCGTTGGGATCAGCACGTGATGAAGCACCCCTTCGTGGATGCCGATCTCACGGACTTAATGCAGGGTATCAGGCTCTCGCCGAATGTTTCAATGCTTGAGGCGTGCGGTGATGCAAGCTTCAAACGCCAGCTGTTCGCGACCGCCATCTTTGTTGAATCGACTCGGCTGCGCGTGAACCGCTTCCAAACCTATATGGATACATTTGGGGTTGAGTTGGACGCGGAACTTCGCCGTCGAACGTCTTAACGCTTAAATCCAGAAACCGTGCTTAGGCCAGCGACGCGGCTGATGCGACTGGCATTCTGAGCGTTGATGCCGCCAAGCGCGTAAACCGGGACCTGGCAGTTGTGGAGGAGCGCTCGGAATCGCGGAGCCCCTAAAGGGCGACCCGCGCTTTTGCTTTGCGACGGGAACACACTCGACACCAAGACGGCATCGATCTCCTGACGCGTTGCGGTCGATATAGCGCGTCGTGAATGGGCACTGGCGGTTTGGATGGGGAATCGACCGCGCCAGCGCCGAGCTTCCGACAATCTGGCTTCTGGCCAATGCACGCCATCGGCACCCACGGTCAGCGCTAAGTGTGGATCAGCAGCAATTAAGAACGCGAGGCCGCGAGCGCGCGAGATATCCGCGAGTTCCCGTGCGACTTTAAAACGATTGTCCGCGCCAAAATGGCGATAGATAACACCCGAGCCGAGCGGCAAAAGAGGTAGGATAGAGGTCGGGTCGGGGGTTCGGTCGGGGTCGGTTAGGAACAGGATCGGAGGCAGGTGATTTGGAAAGTGCGACACGATCTGCCGGATTGCGGCGCGCCACTTGCGAGCGGAGACGGCTTGGTGTTTCAACTCCATAATGACCGTCCATACACAGCCCACTTCCATCAGCGAAGCCCGCACGCGCATTCTTTCTGAAATTGGTCAAGGCGTGACCTTGGTCGCCGCGTCTAAGCGCCAGCCTGAAGCGCGCATCGAAGCCGCAATCGAAGCCGGGCATCGCGTATTCGGTGAGAACCGCGTTCAAGAAGCGCAGACCCGCTGGCAGACGCGAAAAGACACCTATCCCGACTTGCAGCTGCGCCTGATCGGTCCGCTCCAAACCAACAAAGCGGAAGATGCGGTCACCTTGTTTGACGTGATCGAGACGCTGGACCGGGAAAAGCTCTTGAAGGCCTTGATCAAGGCCGTGGCAAAGGTGGGCATCCGTCCGCCAGATTTGTTGATTCAGGTCGACACAGGCGATGAACCCCAAAAGGGCGGTGTCAGCGTTGACGGGCTTGCCTCTCTATTGGCGAAGGCTCGAGAAACTTATCCGGGTGAGGTAACCGGTCTCATGTGCATTCCGCCGGCCGACGAACCGGCTGCACCACATTTTGCGCTCTTAAAGAAGCTGGCGGATCAGTATGCGCTGCCCGTGGTGAGTATGGGTATGAGCGGAGATTATGCACTCGCGGCGCGATTGGGCGCGACCCATGTTCGCGTTGGGACCGCGTTTTTCGGTGCGCGAGACTCCTAAGCGGCGCTTTTGGCGATAATGGCGTCGAGGTGTGTCGATACCGCCTTCATAATCAAGTCACGCCAAGCGGTGTTTGGGATCAGCTCCGTGGCTTCGTGATCTTGTAAGCTGACATAGCCATGTGTGAGCGCCCAAAGTTGCAAAGCCGCTTCGCGTTTTTGGCGACTGGATAGGTCTTTCGGCAGGGCGAGCGCGACCAAATGGGTCAGGCGATTGAATGCTTCTTCGCCGACCGCCGTTGCCGCCGACGAGGGCGAATAGTTCGGGTCGCCACGTCCGAAAATGAGCCGGTAATGGCCGCTATGCTCGCGTGCGAGGTCGATATAATTTGACAATCCCTGCAAGACGGCCTCGCGCGGTGAAAGCGCGTCCGTTTCTAAGTCAATCGCGCGCATAACGAGTTGGAAGCCCTCAATATAGAGCGCGTCCAGAATGCCCTGTTTGCCATTGAAGTGATTGTAGATTCCGATCGTCGACAGACCGGCTTTCTTTGAAATAGCACGCACGCTCAATCCGGTCGTTCCAGACTCGGCAAACAGCTCTGAAGCGGCTGTTAGGATTTTCGCCTTACTTTCAATCATGGGTACTTGGCACTTGACTTTCAATAACAGTGTTATTAGCAGATCATAACACTGTTATCAAGCGCATAATTTTGGTCGGAGGCAAACATGGCGACGGACACTATCGAAGTCGATTATTTGATTATTGGGGCCGGTGCGATGGGCATGGCCTTCGCCGACATCGTTTTAAGCGAAAGCGATAAGACAGTGCTGATTGTCGACATGCATCAAAAGCCTGGTGGGCACTGGAACGATGCGTATCCTTTCGTGACCTTGCATCAGCCGTCCGCCTATTATGGCGTGAGCTCAAAAGAACTCTCCAAAGGTGTGATTGATGAAATCGGCCTCAACAAGGGGCTTCAAGACCTCGCGACCGGGCCTGAGATTATGGCCTATTTTGATGAAGTAATGCGCTACCAATTCCTGCCGACCGGCCGCGTCACTTACCTCCCCATGTGCAAATATGAAGGTGATGGAAAGATCACCGCGCTGACCTCCGATAAAACCTATCATGTCACCGCGCGTGAGAAGATTGTTGATGCGACCTGGCTCAAGACCACGGTGCCGTCGACCCATACGCCAAATTTCGAAGTCGCAGATGGCGTCAAGATGATGCCGCTCAATGATCTTCCGAAAGTCATGGAGCAACCCTCTCGCTATGTGATTATTGGCGGCGGTAAGACCGGCATTGATGCGGTTGTCTGGCTGTTAGAAAATCATGTTGATCCAGACGCGATCCACTGGGTGCGCCCACGCGATGCTTGGCTGATGCGCCGGGAGAACACGCAACCCGATCCGCGCTTCTTCGAGGCGACCATGGGCGCGCAAGCAGCGCAAATGGAAGCGATTGCAACGTCCACCTCCATTGATGACATGTTCGACAAGATCGAAGCCGCCGGCATCTTTGTCCGTATTGACGAGAGCGTGCGCCCCGCCATGTTCCACGGCGCGACCATCTCAGACCCCGAACTGGAAGAGTTGCGCAAAGTCAAAAATGTCATCCGCATGGGCCGCATTCAACGCATCGAGCCGGATCAAATCATTATGGATGAAGGGGTGCTCCCAAGCGACCCTGACACGCTCTATGTCGACTGCTCAGCCTGCGCGGTTGGGAATTCAGAAGAGACCACGGTTTTCCAGGGCGATACGATTTACCTGCAAACGGTTCGGACCGTGCAGCCCGTGTTTAGCGCCGCCTTCATCGCCCATATCGAGCTAACGCGCGACACCGAAGAGGAGAAGAACCGCCTTTGTCAGGTGGTCCCGCTGCCCAACCATGCGACCGATTGGATCCGCATGCAGAACGCTTTCATGATGAACCAATATAATTGGTCTCAGGAAAAAGACCTGCGCAGCTGGCTTCGCAACAATCGCCTGGATGGCTATTCGCAGCTCACCACGGGCATCGAAGAAGACGAAGTCGAAAAACTCGCCATCCTCAAACGCCTGCGCGACCATTCCGTGCCTTCCGTAATGAAGCTGCAGGAATATATGGCGCAAATCGCCTAGAGCTCGTCCGGTTCGCTCCGATCGACCACAACATAGCCGCGGCGCGCATTAAACCCGATCATATTGGCGGGGGGGTGCTCGGCGGCGTCGACGGCCTCCTCATAGGTCTCATAGGGCCCATGCTCGCTGGTCGGGGTGACGAGGTAAAAGCTCCCAAACTCGGGACGCTCAGGCGAATACTCAGTCAGCTGAAACATATGCAGCCTCCTTACGAAGCCCGCCCCGCATTAACGTTTCGTTGATTCGTGTGGCGGGAATGTGTTCGCGGCGATTGGACAGGCTCGTGTTGGTGTTCGAATGGCTGGCTCCGGTTTGCTTTGGGGCAGCAGGAGACAGAAGATCCGATAGGGGCTCATCCTGAGCGCAGTCGAAGGATCAAGGGCCTGGCTTCCGGAAAGCCCGACCCGTCCTTCGACTGCGCTCAGGATGAGGCTGATTGAGAAAACCCACGGTCTAAGTCCGCTTTGACGCTAAAGCGGTCCTGGTTCTGCAACAGGTCCACACTTATTGCGCGGCGGATACATTCAGCTCGCAATCTCCAACGCGCTTCCCGCGGTCGCCAGCTTCAGCACGTCCAACATGTCTTCACGTCCAAGCGCCACACATCCCGCTGTCTCGCGCCCGTCATCATGGGCGAGGTGGAGAAAGATCGCGCTCCCATGGTCGGGCACGACGGGATCGTCATTATGCGCAATTTCGACGATCACATCATAGGCGTGATCATCGCGCCAAAGTTTCTCATGACTGGCCGCGAAGGGCAGAGTGACGGGGCGATTGTAGAGCGCGTGATTGGGCTCGTCGCACCAACCATCATTTGGGGTCAGCGGCGTGACCGGCAGACCCGTCGCCGGGCGATCCAGGCGATCGGCGCGATAGAAAACACGTTTCAGACGCCACAGGCCGATTGGGCTGGCGCCATCTCCTTCGCGTTTCTCGTCGGCTGCAATGACGCCCCCGCGTCCGAGTGTGCAGGCGAATTCGAGGTCGCCCGCGTAAAATGTGCCTGATGAGGTCGCAATGAAAACTGTTTCGGTCACGCGCCGCTCTCCTTTTTGTGACATCAGCTGAAGAAGCGTGTAATGAAGTCTTTGAATTCATTCTCTATCTGCTGCCCACTAGACAAGGGAGAAAGTCATGGCGGTGACAAAAACCATCCTGCTCGTGGACGATGATAATGAGCTACGCGAGGCGCTCGCGGAACAATTCGATCTTTATGAAGGCTTCTCTGTGCTGCAAGCCGAGAACGCAACGACCGGTGTCAAAATGGCGGAGGCGGAACGTACGGATCTCATCCTACTCGATGTCGATATGCCAGATATGGACGGACGCGAAGCGTGTAAGCTGATGCGGACCCGCGGCGTACGCGCGCCGATCATCATGCTCACCGGTCAAGACAGCGATGCCGACACGATCCTAGGGCTCGATAGCGGTGCCAATGACTATGTCACCAAGCCGTTTAAGTTCTCTGTCCTGTTGGCGCGGGTTCGGGCCCATTTGCGCAGCTTTGAGCAAAGTGAGGACGCCACTTTCGATGTCGGGCCTTATGAGTTCCGGCCAAGCATGAAACTCTTGGTGAAAGAAGACGATCGGAAGATCCGCCTGACCGAGAAAGAAACCAATATCCTGAAATACCTCTACCGCGCTGGCGGCAAACCGGTCGCGCGCGAAGAGCTTCTGTCAGAGGTTTGGGGATACAATGCGGCCGTGACCACGCATACATTAGAGACTCATATCTATCGTCTGCGGCAAAAGATCGAACCTGATCCTGCCAATGCAAGGCTCTTGCTCACTGAGGCCGGCGGCTACCGTCTCTCACCATAGTGCGCAAAAAAGAGCCACAACCCCACCTGTTGGAGGAAACGCGAATGAGTGGGGCTGCGACTTAGAATGGCGGACGAATAGGGGAGCTTATGCCGCCTGCCGTGGGTTTAGCGCTTCCAATCGTGCCACTTCTGAGGTCAGCCAGGCATAGTGCCGCTCCAAACGCATGACCGATTCAACGTCGAGATCAGGGCGGCAGGCGAGTTCTTCGCGCCAGGCTTCAACGACACGAACTTGCGTTCGCAGCCAGCAAATCATAGCGGTGTCATCGAGGGGTATGCACATGGGGAGGCTCCTATTGTCCGAATTGCCAAGAGGCGGCGATTTTGAGGTTTGTGCCGGGTTCTGAGACCCCGGCGAAGACGCGCTCATAATCTTCGTCGAAGACATTATCGACGCCGAGATCGAGGCGCAGGCCTTGGATAAAGTGCGGGCGATAGGTCGCGTAGAGGTCTAGCACGACATAGCCATCGCGTTCGTCTTGCAGCGTGAAACCACCAACACCATCTGCGACGCGCTGTTCAAAGTCCGACGCCTGCTGCACGCGGGCGCCGACGGTTGTGTTCCACTCCGGCAATTTGATGCCAAGATTGAGCGCAAGGCGATCTGGCGTCAGCGATCCAAGGTCTGATCCATCGGCGAGGTTTTTACCCTCAATGGTCGAGAAGCTTGCCCGCACAAAGAAGCGCTCGGCGTCATAATGAAGCTCGCCCTCCCAGCCTTTGAGCTCGGCTTGATCGACATTGGCCGACTCTGAGGTGCCGAATGTGCAGGGTTGGAAGAAGGGGGGCGCGAAACAGGTCGCATCGGGCGCGGCGTTGACTGTGAGATTGATCAGGTCATCGGCTTCGGTTTCAAAATAGCTGACTTTTGCCTGGAGGCGGTCGGTGTCGAAGATCACATTTTGGAAGTCTATCCCGGTCCCAAACTCGACGGTTTGCGTTTCTTCGGGAACCAGATCGGGATTCGGAATGAAATTGTTTGGTGCGAAAGTGAAGTCGCCCATGGCGGGGTTGAATAGCACTGGATGCGGCACCGAAAAATGAACCCCGTTCAAGTAAAGCTCATTGATTGAGGGCGCTCGGAACCCTTTCGAATAGGATCCAAAGACACGCAACCAATTCGCGCCTTGCGGGGCGAAACTCGCCGCCAAACGCGGAGAGACGGCGTCGTCCGAATTATCCTGATCCGGAGCGATGGAGGAGGTACTTTCGAATTCGTCATAACGAATACCAGGAATGAGGACGATCTGACCGGCTGGCGTTTCGATCACGCTCTCGACCTGTGCGAACAGGCCGGTGAATTCGCTCTCGCCATTCGGAACCCCGCCGCGCGTGCCGTCAATGGTTTGGTCGTCGGTGCCGGTCTGCTCGTCTTTGTACCAATCGCCGCCAATGGTCAGCGTTGTTTCGGCGGGACCAATCGCGAAGCGCGCTGCGTTTCGGACGGTAACGCCCGTGGTCTCTATGTCTCGAATGGTGATCCGAGGGAGGCTAGCATCGAACTCATCAACCTCGCTTGAGGTCTGATAAGCGGTGATGCCAAAATCGATCCAATCATTATCGGCTGGATTATACCCAAGTCCGACGCGAAACGTATCGGTTGTGATGTCCTTTTCGACATCCCGATCTAGGATGCTGTTGCCAGTGCCGGCGACGCCTTGGCCATTATTGGGTTCAATCGCAGTATTGGTGAAACGTTGCCAGGACCCTTCAATGCTGAGCGCGTCGCTCAAATCGTAACGGCCTTTCAGCAGCGCGGTCTGAATATCATCGTCAGACGGCAAATCGACGCCGGACGCGAGTTCAATATCGCCCGATCGACGCAAGCCAAAGCTCGCTAAGCCGTTAAAAGCGCCTTGTTGCGTATAAGTCGTGATAGCGCTGAACGTCTCCTCATTGACACTCTGATAGCCGAGCCGTACGCGCGCGCCCCAGGTCTCGTCCTCTCTGAGGAGGTCATCGGCATCAACACTTTCAAAGGCGAGGACGCCGCCGACCGCGCCGGAGCCATAAAGCGCTGAAGCCGGACCGCGGACGACTTCGGCGGTGCCAATCAGGTCTGGATCGAGGAAAAAGCGGCCATCGTGCGCAGACGTAAAACTCTGCCGTGCACCGTCTAAAAGAATTAGCACGTTTTGGCCCGATAGACCGCGCAAGGTCGGAAGCTCTCCCGTCCGGCGGGGACCGCCAACAAAGTCGAGACCTGGAACATCGCGCAAGGCATCAGAGATCGATGAGGGCGCAAGCGCTTCGAGCGCGTCACGATCGACGATGGTAACCTGACCAGGATAATCGAACACGGGGAGGGGATTGGAGGTGCCGTAAACGGTAACCGTTTCAGCCCGCAATTCCATCGCATCCCCGGACAAATCTTGCGCTTGAACCACCCCCAACGCGGATAAAGCGGTTGAGGCAATAAGCGCTGTTTTGAGGGCAGGGAGGCTAACGCAGTTGGACATTCTTGCTTCCTTTGGTTGATGAGAATCATTCTCAATCGCAAAAAGATTGCTATACTGCGAAATCTGCAATTGCAAGTCATTATCATTTGCAGTAAGTGAAAATTACTGATCTTGGAAACATTGGAGAACTCTCATGGCCCCGATCCGATCTGGCCTACTGTCAGCCACCGCCTTGGCGCTCTTTGCATTGACTGGCTGCGCGACAGTCGCGTCAGAGCGCGCGACGTTTGTCAGTGCAGAAACCCCAATAGCCGCCAATTTCGAACAAGACCGTGCGTCCATCCTCGCTATGGCGGGGGACTACAAAGTCTCTTTCGATTTCACGGAAACGGTCTCTTTCCTAGCTGGATATGAGCTGAAAGAGCCGAAGCTTTCTGGGGGGCACGAATCGGTGCGCGTGATTGAGGATCGCGGCGATTTTATCAGTCTGCAACATCTGCTGGTGGTTGGACCGGATGAGGCGCCCTTCGTGGTCAAACACTGGCGGCAGGACTGGCAGTATGAGCCAGCACGCGTTTTGACCTTTGTCGGTGGAAACGCCTGGGCGTGGCGAGACGTCCCGGTGTCCGAACGGGCAGGGACATGGTCTCAAACGGTCTACCAAGTCGATGATGCGCCGCGTTATGGGCGCGGTCGGCACCTGGACCTACGAAGACGGAATTGCCGAGTGGACCCCGCCTCAGGAATGGCGCCCTCTTCCCCGCCGCGACATGACCACGCGGGACGATTACCATGTGATCGATGCGATCAATCGGCATGTGATTACGCCTTGGGGGTGGGTGCACGAGCAGGATAATTCTAAGCTTATTCTCGACGGCGACCCACAAGCTCTGGTGCGCGAAATTGGCGTCAACACGTATAAGGCGTTCAATGATTATCCGGTCTCTGCGGCCGAAGACTATTGGGCTGGGACGGAACAGTTTTGGGCGGGCGTTCGCGCCGAATGGTCTCGCATCGAAGCTGAAAACGAACAGTTCGCGATCACGATCAAAGGGGAGACCGAAGCGCTCTACAATCCGCTCCTGGCGCTCGCACTCGAGGTAAAATCTGGAGACAAGGACCTTGAAGTGGCGCTTACTGAAGCAAGGGATGTAATCTCGAGCTTTGTGACACCGGAGATTGGGACGCTGGCTGAACGCTTGCGTCCGACCACGCAGCTCGCCAGCCTCGATTAAGCATGGCTTTACGACTCTGCACCTTCGCGGCGGCGTTCGCTCTGGCGGACGTCGCGGTGGCTGATACCGCCTATATCGAGCCCTCCACATATGCGCCTGAGCTTGATCAGACGATTACAATCGAGACCGCCTTCAATGATAATTGCTGCGTGCCAAAGTACCCGGTTCGCTCACAAGCGTTCACCGTGATCCAACCCGATGGCCGCACAACTCAACCCGACCGGATTGAGTTCTTCGCCAATGGTACCATTCTGGAGCAAACCCTCACGGAGACCGGCACCACGCGCATTTCGACCGGCGAGCGCCTGGGGCGAAAAGGCGGTGAATATGTCCGGCTCGATGGGCAATACTTCATGGTCAATAGCGATGACGCCGAGCCCATTGATGTCCCGGATGGCACTCCAATTTTGTCCTCCCAGACCGCCACAGTATCAGACACATACGTGACCATTGGCGCCCCGACATGGGACAGCGTTCGCGCACCGATCGGGCGCTTAGTGATTTCGCCAGAGCAGCACCCCTCAAGTCTCTCCGTTGGGGACAAATTCTCTGTCACCTTAGCCTTCGACGGTGTGCCGCTCTCTGAGCAATCGCTCTTATTAACGCGGAGCGGTCAAAAAGATCGCGAAAGCGATGAGGGGCTCGCCTTTGTTTCCGACGAAGCCGGGCGGATCGAGATCCCGCTTGAACATGTGGGCACGCATCTCATTATGACACGGATGCAGGCCATCGCACCGCCCGAGGCCGAGACCGACATTCGCAGCTACACCACGTCTTTGACGTTCCACGTTGCGGCTGTCGAATAGCGGTTCATCCGATTCCAAAACGGGAAAGCAAAAAAGAACCCGTCAAACCCAAAAAGGGCTGACGGGTTCAATCGCATCTCGCAGGCTGGGTGGGGGACGCACGCGGAGATGCGGAAGCGAAACTGAATTAGACGCGCGCGCTTGCGCCGTGAAAGGGTCTAGCCG
>CBDIHJ010000031.1:0-70238 GCA_965279045.1 Henriciella sp.
AGGTTGTCGAGCCAGAGCGTGATTTGCGAACATATCTGCAGCGACTGCATCACCGAGAGAGAGCGCTTTTGTGAGTTCGATCTCATAAGGCAATTCATCTAAGGGTGCCCGCTTCGAAAGTAGGCTGATCTCTTCATCAAAGTTTCCGAGCGCATTCGCCTGGACCAAAGCGATCAATTCATCGCGCAGTTTCTTGGACGTAAGCGGATTTAAGGTCGGAGTGTCTTCAGCAGCGCTCTCTTCAATCGCACCGCGCTGTTGACCAAGGCTAAACGTATACACCGCCACAAAGGCAAAAAAGGCGGCCATAGCCGCCTTCATTACAATTGGTATTAGGCCCAACGTTCCGTCTCGTCCGTATCGTGTTCGTCTTTTGCAGCCTCGATAAGAACCTTACGACGCGATGCCGCTTTCTTATTGTCATTTTCGACATAGGCATACGCCTGACGCCCATAAGAAGAATAGTAGTAAGTGTATTCGTAACCCGCATTCTTAGCATCGAATTTGGTAAGTACCGCGCCGAGAACATTGGTCCGACTCTCATACATGCGCGCCACCGTTCGCTGCGCCGCCGGCGTTCGGATCGAACCCGCTTGAACTACAATGAGTGCTCCTTCGACGATAGAGCCAAGACGCGGGCTATCTGTAAAACTTAGCACGGGCGGTGAATCAACGATCACAATATCGAACATCTGCTCAGCCGTTTCGATAATCTCACGCAAACGAGGGCCCGACAGCAATTCAGCTGGGTTCGGTGGTACGACGCCGCTCGGCAGGATTGCGAGGCCTGGTGTTTTAGAGACCACGACATGATCTTGAAGCGCGTCGTGTCCTGTCAACAAACCGGACAGACCGATCGACTTTTTGGTATCGATCACGAAGGATGGTTTACGCATATCTGCATCGATGATCAGAACGCTCTTGCCACCTTTTGCAAAAGTGGTCGCTAGCGCAATCGTGGTTGAGGTTTTACCTTCTCCTGGTCGTGTACTGGTCACCAACAAAGAACGAGGCGCGCCTTCGACGGTTGCAAACTCGAGCGCGGTTCGCGCTGAAGAAAAAGCCTCCGAGATTTGAGATTTCGGGTCACCAAGCTCGTCAGCAACCACGTCCTTCTTGCCTGGCAGTTTTGGAACAACTCCAATCGCCGGCAGTCCGAGCTTTGCGCGTAAATCTTCGGGGGTCTTGATCGTGTCGTCGATATAATTGAGCGCAAAGGCGAGGCCGACACCAAGCGCAAGGCTCAAGACAAAAGCTTGGAGCAAAGTCCGCCGCAAATTCGGCTCAAAGGGTAAACCGGGCACCAATGCCTCATCGACCACCGAAACTTTGCTTGAACCTATCCCTGATGAAATTGAGATCTCTTTTGAACGTTGCAATAGCGCTTCGTACTGCGACCGGCTCGTATCGACTTCACGTTGTAAGATCCGGTATTGGATACGACGGTTGCGATCATCTTGAAGGCCAGACCGAAGTTCTGCCACCCGCGACCGCAATGAAGATTCCCGAGCAACCGCCGCCTCGTAATCTGCGCGGAGGGTACTGATCAACGCGCTGACTAAAGCCTGTGTTTCAGATTCGATTTCATTATTGACGGCGTCGATACGGGTCTGAAGCTTGATCATATCTGGATAGTCCGGCTTAAACTTGCCGAGCATTTCTTGATAGTCAGCGGTCAAAGCGGCGCGGCGTTCACGCATATTCGTCAGAACATTGCTCTCGACCAATTCCCTGGAGTTTGGCCGTTCGAGTGTGGCGCGATAAATTTGCTCTGCCTCAATCCGGGCGCTCTCAGCCTCAGACAATTCATTGTTCAATGCGAGGATTGAATTTGCGTCGAGTGAGGCGACGTTTTCTCCGCCGGTCTCAATGTCCAAAATGCCTTGAGCCTCGGCATACTCGACCATTTCACGTTCAGAATCTTCTAGAGCGCGTTTTGCGGTCGCAAGTCTCTCCTCAAGAAACTCCCTAGCATACGCGGTCGTATTGAATTTTCGTTCGAGATTCGATTGAATGAAGGATTCGACGAGAGCGTTTGAGATCCTCGCAGCTTCGCCAGGATATGGGCTGATAAATTGGACGTTGACCACCCGAGAGCGCCCCTCAGGAGAGACCCTTAAATTCTCGACGATTTTGCTGGCCGCCTGAAGAACACGCACATCGCGTGGCTGATTGGGATCTGCATATCGCTCATCATTTGGCAGATTGAGCTCTTCGGCCACGCGTTCTGCCAGCGAACGGCTCTGCAAGAGCTCGTATTGCGTCGCCATATATTCAGCGTCTGCGACGAGCGCAGGTTCAACGCCCGCCCCCTCAAAAATCTGAACTTCCTCTCGTTGGATCTCAATCGTAGAGGTCGCCTTGTAAAGGGGTTCAACCCTCAATGTCAGCGCGAAAGCCGCGGCCAAACCCACAATCGTGATTGCAAGGATCATCCACTTTCGAGCGAGGAGCACCCGAACCGCGCCCCAAAAGTCAAAGCCATCTTCCTGAGGCTCGGTATATCCAACTTCTCGCGGATAGAGCATGTTTTGTTGGTCGTGATCGCGTATAGGCACCACGCCACCGAGACTATCGTCGCGATCTCCAGGATATCCCCGATTGTTGTAGCTCATATAGGCAATTCCTTATTCGGGTTCGTAGGCTTAGAATGCCAGGAAAAGTGCGACGAGTGGTATTGATCTCAGAATTTCACCATATGTACGACGCGCTTCAGATCCATCCATAACAACGATATCGTTGCCGTAAATCAACGGGTCGTCGGCATTACCATTCCTTATTGCGACTAGGTCAAAAGCAGCCGCTCGCCGCTCATTCTCGATTTGTCGGAATACGACCACTTTCCTGGGATTGGCACCATCGGTCGGTCCACCTGCAAGGGCCACAGCTTGCAGAAGTGACAATTGTCCTTGCACTGGAAATAGCCCCGGGTTTTTTACTGAACCTTCCACCGTAACTCTACGACCAATGCTCTCGGCTATCCTCACGGTCACGTCAGGGTTCTGCAGGTACGTTTCACCATATAACCGTTCGAGCTCCTCCGCGAGTTCACTCGAGTTATAACCAACTGCGCGCACTTCACCGATAAGTGGCAACTTCATTTGACCGGTAAAGTCGACTTGATATGTCCCATTCAATTCGCTTACGCCGAATACTGTGACTTCCAGCATGTCCATGGGGCCAATGCGAAGATCACCCGCTGTAATCGACGTGGTCGAATCTGGTATCGTCAGCGACTGGTTAGGCGCTGCCGTTTCACTTGTCGCGCACGCTCCAAGCCACAAAAGCCCCGCTAGTAAAACGAAATACTGAAGTCTACGCCGCATAAAAACGCCTGCAATACGCCCGTAAGTATTTGTTAATTTCAAATTCTGGCCGCATCAAGGCACTTTGCTCAGAACGTGTGGTCTTTTCGAAGGACATGCTGGCTTTTTGAGCACAACCCTTGTTAGGTTCAATAAGCGGCCTTGCCAAAGAAGAATAAAATTAGTTTGGTTTCGCAGCCCAGGCACTTAACTCGAATAGGAGTAAGCGCCATAGTTTATTCCTTCCAACTGCGATACGCTTGCTAAAGCTGAGTAGCGGAAACCAAGGCAAGCTACCCGTTTCCACTTGCGTTCCACGAGGTGTGACGGTCAACGCTAAGGCGCGCTCTAAAATGCTGGTTGCTAGGATTGCAAGCTACGTGGATTCCCTGGACAGAAGATAGAGTTATATCATTCCTTGAGTTGGGTGCCCGATCAATAAAACCATATGGTTGCACGTAAGCTAGTTAGTAAGCCACAAATGCACAAACGCGTCGGGCAGCGTTGGCAGCTAGATTACTCTGAAATCTTTGTATTAATCGGTTTAGGCTGTGCACCTAGATCCCCAAAAGGGATATCGCAAATAACCACTATATTTACCGCCTAACGGGTTTAGCTCTAGCCATTTGGCACACTCTAATTTAAGTTGAACGACATGTAGGTCATAATTGTACAGAAAATATAGGCGTTTTCTGATCGTTTGTATAAATATGTTTTACAATATTATCTGTATAGTTCCAATTTATCTCCCGCTCCATTGGTTTAATGATCGGCAGGTTTGTCTACGGACTTTTTGTCGATCGGCGCTATCAAACCGAGAGGCCCCAGCGCGTCGGCGATCGCCTGCATATATTCACCTATCACAATCTGCTCGTCGAATTCTCGCTCCATCTTCGCCCGCCCTGCACTTCCTAGGCGACGGCGTTCCGTGTCGGGTAATTCGCAAAACGCCTGCATTCTGTCTGCTAGGCTCTCTGCATTGCGCACCTCACAGAGAAAGCCATTAACTCCCTCATCAACGACCTCACGACAGCCTGGAACATCGGTAGTGATGATTGGCTTGCCCATAGCGGCGGCTTCCAGTAATGTACGAGGCGTACCTTCTCGATAGGACGGCAGCACGATGCAATCGCTGTCAGCAATGTATGTGCGTACATCTTCAGCCGATCCGAGATATCGAATGAGACCTTCATCGACCCAAGCATAAACATCATTGCGTGATACAGCAGTGCGGTTTTCGACATCTAGAAAACCTAGAATCTGGCACTCAGCCTTGGGGCATGTGTTGCGGAGAAGTCGCGCCGCCTCGACATACTCACCAACACCTTTGTCGTACACTAAGCGGGCAATCAATAGGAAACGTGTCGCCTCGTTATTAGCGCGTTGCCCACTCACCCTCGGCGCAAACTGTTCAAGGTCGATCCCCGAGCCCGGCAAAAGCCGACACTGCTCTGTCCTTGCAAGGCGCAAGGAGACAAATAGGTCGCGGTCATCACCGTTTTGAAAGAATACGCACTCGGATCCTTTGAGTGCCGTTCTATAAAGTCGTTTTACTATGCTAGTGATAAACGTGTCACGGATGAAGGTGGTGCCCAGCCCGGATACGTTGTTGATCACAGGAATGCCGAGCCCTTGCGCGGCGAGCGAGCCATAAATGTTTGGCTTAATCGTATAACCCAAAAAGGCGGCCGGTCGTTCCTGTTTAAGCACCTGGCGATAACGCATGAACAGGCCAAAGTCCCTCACCGGGTTCGTGCCTTTATTGTCCATCTCGAGCGGTAAAAATCTGCAGCCCAAGGCCTCAAGCCGTGCCACATGCTTGTCCGGAGGCGCTATCGCGACTACCCGATAGCCCGCATTCTGAAGCGAACGGATAAGTCCTGCTCGGAAATTAACGATGTTCCAAACTGTGTTGATCGAAATGGCTATGCTGGGGGCGGTCATAAGCTCTATTGTAGGTCCTTCATCGAGAGTCTCGCAGTAATAGCATATCGCGTTACGAATGGGCGCCTTGCTGGCGAATATTGTGCTGAGCAAATTTCGGTCGACGTAACTCACCTGCCTCCAAAATCTCACATCCGCGATACAATTGTCAGAGGCATAAAGCGATCTCGGACTTAGCGGTCGCTTCCGTTACTGGTCGCAAGGAGCAAAAGCAATGAAATAGCGCGATCTCAGAACATGGATCTCCGTCATGTTCTTTGATGTTGGCAGCCTCGGCACACTGCTTTAAGCGGTTAACATACCTTTCACGCTGCACTAGAAATTCATGATTTATATTGTTATTTATTTGGTGCTAGCTCTCGCGAGTTTTGTTGTCAGGCGCCGAACGGAACAACGCCTTGTGTTGCTTGTAGCGTGTTTTTCGCTCTTTCTTTTCGTTGGCACCCGGGAATACATTGGTTGTGATTTCACTGGCTACTTGAGCCGTTTCCAAAGTTATCAATTATATTCGCCCGAGTTGAGCTTCCAGACCCCGGAGTTCGGGTTTCTTTATCTTAACCAGTTCATAATTGGGGCTGGGGGAAGCTACATGTGGGTTAACGTAGCCTGCGCAGGAATCTTCTTCATATGCTTTTATCTGTTCGCGAGAAATAAAACTAATCCTCTCGGCCTTTTAACATTATTCTTCCCAATCATCATAGTGCAACTGGCTATGTCCGGCATCCGACAAGCGACAGCGCTCGCGATTCTGCTGTTGGCCTGGAATGCTTTTGTTGCAGGTGACCGTGCGAGGTACTTGCTGGCGTTGGTCGCGGCCGCATCGTTCCATACCAGCGCAATTATCTTTCTGCCGCTGGTAGCTTTGATCGGTCGTTCCGTTAACCTTGCGACTTTAATCCCAACAGCGCTGGTGACACTTCCAGTCGCGTTCCTATTCATGGGAGAGCGGAGCGATGTCTATGTCGAGCGTTACGTGGAGAGCGATATCGAGTCTTTTGGCGCGGTATTCCGCTTAGGCCTTCTTGTTATTACTGCTATTTTCTTTGAAGTTTATATCAGACGATTCCGAAAAGCGGAAAAAAGCATGTTCCAGCTTCTCCGTTTTGGATCGCTTCTAATATTTCTACTCATTCCGGCCTTTTTCGTGTCGACACTGATTGTCCACAGAGTCGGCTATTATGCGGCGACTTTGCAACTATACATGCTTAGTGCAGCACGTGGGGTAAACCAACGTAAGTCGGACGATGCTGTCTTTGCCTTCATGCCCTTCGTTGCTTATCTTCTTTATATGCTAGTATGGTTTGCGACATCACGACATGCTGACCTGTGCTACACACCATATGATTCATATCTGTTCTAGAGTGGAGCTTCAACAGCTCGACCTGACCGCTGTAATTCGTTAGCTTGCCTCATATTCAGGCTTTGCATGTCATATTTCTCTTGAAGTGACTTAAAATGCATCAAGATGTCGCGAAGCTGAGAGAGATTGTCTTCGGTGTTTCGCCCAAAATTGTGAGGGTGGCACCAAAGATGAAACCCTCCTCCGTTGCGCGCAGCGCGCGTCATGTCAGCGCGAATCCGCATACCATGCAGTCGACTAAATATGGACCTCCGCTTAGACACAGGCCGGAGAAAATGACTAGCGGGAACATTTCCTGGACGCAATTCTCGAGATTGGTTCTGAAAGACACCTGACCCCGAAAGCGGAACGGCACCATCGATCAAGCGATACATTCTTACGGTAGAACTTCGTTGGATGTCTTTGGCGGCGGATCGATACGCGAAATGATCCCTGTTTCCGCGGAATGTGGTAATCCCAACCTCGCGACAAACCTCCAAACACGCGTCCGAGGTTTGGTTCCGAGGGAAAACAATGCTTTGTGTGTCACAGTCAGCTTGACGAGCAATTTGCATGCTTGAAAGCAAATCTGAGCGGAAGGCCTCCATAGTGGCTCCCGCTTCTAAGGGATAAAAATGAGAGAACGTGTGCGTTGCGATTTCCTGTCCATCAACGGCTCGGATTTGATCAATTATCGAGGGGGCATAATGGTAGGGGTCGCGGTCTTCGTCCTCACCAACTTCTTCATCAAGGACATTGTACGGAGACAATCTTGGGTCGTCATAGTCGGGCAGAGTTTCAGGCATGTTCTCTAGAATGTCTTGTTTCGACTTCGCAAAAAGAAAACCCACAGTCGCCCAGGTTGCCGAGATCTCGAACTCCTCAAAGAGAGCCAGAATGGCGGGAATCGCTTCCCGCCCACCTAGAACCGCATCGCCATAGTCGCCGGTGGAACGATGATCCCGAACCCCCCACATTAACTCGAAATCGAATGAGAATATAAAACTTCCCGCCATATTTTACCTCATCATTACTTTTTCCACGAGGGCTTACTGATTGGAATGGCCCTCTTCATTAGTCTTTTGAACGAATGTGCTATCTCCGAGAGTGCAGGACGCGGATCATCTTTCGCAAATACCGCGCCGATTGTCCCTTCAATCGGTCCGGAGCGCTTGGTGATTGGTGGTGGTAATCCGGATGCCGAGCCTTTAAGGTAGACCAGCTGGGATATGAGATCCCTTGACAGATATCGCCACTCTAAACTCATCTTTTGGCGATTCTCCGCAGCCTCACCAGCGCCAGTAAGTTCTAAATAATGCGATAGTGCGAACGGCATGCCTGCAGCGGTAGTAATCCCGAACCAAAGCGACGGTCGCGGATTGATCTCGATTATTTTCAGTTTTCCATCGCGCGGATCGCGCTTGAACTCGGTCGCCGCTATACCGCTATATTTTGTCGCTGATAGCAGTTTCTTGCTCAGGTGCAGAGTTTCGTCGTCCTCCGTGGACCGAACCAGCGACGCGGAACCAAACCCCGGTGGGAACTGGCGCAGTTTCTGGCAGCTCATCGCCAAAGTGGTGGATCGGCTCCGACTCACAAACATCGCGCATAAGGAAATTTCAGACTCAGCTCCGGGCACGATCTCCTGCACCAGCCAATCTGTATCGCCCCTAGGTATGGTGTCACATACCGTACCCAAATCTCGTCGAGACTCAATGACGAATCCTTTTCGGCCGCGCATTTCCGCCTTAATCCGGTCAATCCGAGTCGGTTTGACAAGGCAAGGATAGCTGATCGCGTCGACGATGTTTGATATTTCGTCGCGCTGTGCCGTTTGGGATCGTGGCGCATCGATTCCGACTCGATTGCATAATGCGTAAAGCGAATCTTTATCCATCAATTCGCGTGCTGTGCCATCTCGGTAAGACACGGAAAATTCGAATTTCTTAGCGAGGGCTTCTTGGTGCCTGGTTAACCAATCGATATCTTGATCGGATGTTGGGATGATCGCGGGACGATCCGCACTAGATGCGAAAACGTCTAGAAGTAATTCGCATCGTTTATGATCATCTGGCTCTATAATTACTCTCGGCGCAAACTTCAGGAAGGACGAGCTGGAAGCACAACCCGGCGCTGCGGCCACGGCCATCACGGGTACACCGGCACGTCCCAGCTCTCGGATCGCATACAGCCCGGTCGGTGACAATCCAAGAACCACGCATGGCGTTGTGTAAGTTCCTTGAGCGGTCAATTTTGTAAACCGATCATGGATCTCGCTTCGCCGAATTTCGACTCGGGTAGGAGGTCTAGACACGCTTCGAGTATTTTCTCAGCTTGCTGGTGAGGTGAAAACCTCTCTATTACGTCTTCGCGCGCAGCGCTCCCGATTTGCTGACGCAGGTCTGCATTTTCGGCAAGCCGGCTCAATGCATCAAACCAATCGTCCTCGCATTCGCAGAGAAAACCTGTTTTTCCCGGCTCGATCAATTCCAGATTATATCCTATCGCAGAGCAGACCGGCGGCACGCCGGCAGCCATGTAGGTGCGCGCCTTACCGCCTGATTTCCCCTTTGCCCATTTCTCCGCCGGCAGAGGCATTAATCCGATGTCGAACCGCGCCAGCGCATCGAGTTCGCCTTGCAGCGACCAGTTTGTGTGTGTCACGGGCAGGCCTTCAAGTTCGAAATCACCACCACCCATGATCTCGAACCGTACATATGGATATATCTTATAGATACGCCGCAAAGTGGGCTCGATTAGCCTGAGGTACTTAACGGTCGACTTCGAACCCAGCCAGCCAATCAGTACTCCGTCTGAATTGGTGTGCGGCGGGCGCATAACAATCCGCTCTGTATCCTCTGCCACTTCGACTGTTACAGCATGACCGCCATGCTCAATTGCTGCATCTCGTAACCAGTCGTTACCGGCGATGACGCAATCGGAGAGCCGAAATAGTTCGAGGGTTTTTTGTGGCGAACGAAGGAGAGTTGCCAGGAAGTTGTAACGACTGGATTTTTTAATAAATAGCGCATCGTCGTAGTCAAAAACTAGCTTGGCCTTACGCCACTTCATGTATCTCTCAAACCAGGGCGGGCCAAACGGGATCAATTCCCGTTGCATGTAAACGATATCATACTGCCGGAACCGCATAAGCGTGCCGAGACGGCGTATCAATGCCTTTAACGTCGCCCAGATCTTCTCCAGCGTACGGCCGCGCGAGAAGCTAAGCGAGTACATCTCGGAATCCATGAAACTCTGAACCCTGCATGAAACGCCAAGTGCCTCAAAGTGGGGTATATACTGAAAAACCCTGTAGCGACTGCTTGCCCCCTCCACAGGATACCTAGTTAGAAAGAGGATTTTCAACAGCTAACCTTTCTGATCGCGTCGACTGATTGATCTCACCCAGCTATTAGCCGTTCGTAGATGGCGCTATAATCCCTAACACCACGCTTGAGTGAAAAACGTGCTGTAGCGGCGTCTCGACAGCGCATGGAAATTCCTGGTTCTGCAGTCAGATCAAGTAGACTTCCAATCGCGCTTCGCAAAGTTTCGTTATCAAAAGTGCTAATCGCGATGCCCGTTTTTGTTTCACCCAGATTCTCTGCCACATCACCCACATCGCAATTGGCGAGGACTGGCTTACCGCAAGCCAGAAATTCTCCAAGACGTGTTGGACTGGTAGCCTTTTTGGACCAGTCTGGCTTGTAAAAGAAAATGCCAGCGTCCATCCGCGCTACCTCCGATGCGACCTCGGAGAAAGGCACTGCGCAGATTGCAACACGTTCGAGGTCGACCCCATGCCCAATAAGGCAGCTACGAATAAACTCGTGATCGCCTTTATTGACTACGTGGAACCGTGCATCTGGTTGGATTTCGAAAAGCATCCGCACCGTTCGGGCGACCTCGTCAAACATGTACCAGCTGCCGGCCGAGCCAACATAACCGAGCGTAAACCCTATCCCATGATCCAAGGGCGCTTCGATGGGGCGGAATAGATCGAGATTTGTGCAGGTCGGGATCACAGTTGAGGGTGGCACGCGCCCCGCGAGATAGTCGAAATTTTCGAATTCACGAACGCCCGCGCGGGTTAGGGATACGACGTGATCGGACGATGTGAATAATCGCCGCTCGATATACTTGAAAAATCTGTAGCGTCGTGATTCCGCCCTCCAGATCCCGCCGTCAACACGCTCATCCGGCCAGAAGCCACGCATATCGAAAATCAACTTAGCACCAGTTACACGTTTGACTGACATGCCCATCATGCCAGCGATGTATGATCTGGTATGGACAATATCAGCGCGTTTTTCCTTCGCGAGTTTAATCGCTTTACGTCTACCGAGAGCAATATCGTAGAGTTTTGCTGGAATGCCTAAGCGATTGTGGTAGGTCAATCGATGCCAATCGACCCCAGCAGATCTGCACTGCGCAGCTGTTGCCTCGAGCTGGGCGGCGTCTTTAAGCGCATCTGGTTTTTCAAAGGTCAGCACGGTTACACTGTGATGCCGGGCGAGGCCTAGCACGTACTGCAAAACCTGACTCTGTCCAAGCGGATCCAGCAACCCCGTGTATGAAATATAAAGAACGCGCGCGCAAACCCGAGTCGATTTACCTTTGTGTTTTATGTCATCGCGACTTTTTTGCGCGTTTTGGATATTATCCAAAACCAATGACTCTTCAGTTGTTGTCATGGCGTGCTGACTGCCCCTCTATCCAGAACTTCATTATAAATTTGCTGCAGACGATCAACAATGCGCGGCAGCGCAAAGTGAGTTTCGGAGCGTGCGCGGCCAGCCTCACCCAGTCGGTCGCAAAGTTCTCGATCCGCTGCGAGCTTGTCGATGGCTTGTGCCAGATCCGTGGGTTCGCCCCGCTTCACCAAAAACCCCGTCTCACCATCCACTACTACCTCGCTCAAACCACCAACTCGGTTCGCAACTACCGGTAATCGGAGCGCCATCGCCTCTAGGGCTGTCAACCCGAACCCCTCAAATCGGGAGGGCATAACCACAATATCCGCAGTCGCCAGCACGCCGAGGAATGTTCGGTGGTCTAGATTCCCAGTAATTTCGAGCGCGAATGGAAGTGTCTGGGAGGCCTTGCGTAGCGACTCGTGAAGCTTGCCATGCCCAGCAAAAGTGACTTTCATTAATCGGGTCTGAAGTCGCGGATCGCGCAAGGCGGTTAAGAGATCTGTGTGCCCTTTTTCGGAAACAAGTCGACCGGGTAGCACGATGTGCAAAGGATCGTGTGCATCGCGAACTACTTTCGGAATGGCATCGATGGCAGACAAATCTATTGGATTATACACGACGTCCACGCGGTCCAACGACAGAGCCGCCTCGTAGTGGTCCGCAACCGCCTGAGATACTGCCAACTTTTTCTGTATCCCACGGCTATAGAGTATCCGCGCCAAGACCTTGCGAAAGCGAAGCTTTAGTCCCTCACGATTTGCACCCGCATAAGCAAGGTTGTGAAACGTCACTATGGTCTTCGCCTGAGTCAGACCTACCATTCGCGCAATGGCCGTGTTCACAGCGGGAAAGTAAAGGTGCGCGTGCAAAATGTCGACATCGGGCATTGCACGCGCAATGTCACGTGCGCCCGCAATGAGGTTCCACTTGTGGCGTTTGGGCAGCCGAAATACCGGAACGCCAGCAGCCTCCAGTTCGGGTTGAAGATCATAGGGCGCGCTGCGTACTGCTACCGCCACGTCGTGGCCTTGCCGCGCTAGTTCAGGCAACAGCATAACAAGTAGACGTTCCGCCCCGCCTCGGGTGAGGGTGTCTATAATGTGAAGAATCTTCACGAAGGTTCCTCAATCGTGCGGATTACTCGCGCTGGGACACCAACTGCGACACTCTGTTGCGGGATATTGTGTGTAACTACTGAATTGGCGCCGATCACAGCGTTGTCACCGATCGTGACGCCTTTAGTGACGGTGGTTTTAGCGCCAATCCAGACATTGTTGCCGATGGTGACAGGACTCGTCTCGAACCCGGCCAGTGCGGTTATAGCACCCGGCCCAAAGCGATGGTCTTGGTCTCGAATTGTCACATGTTCAGCGATCAAGCAGTCGGCGCCTATCGTGATAGATTCACGAGCGCAAATTACACAGTTCGGGCCAAGGTAACTTCGGGCGCCAATATCCAGTTGACCGTATTTCGCAGTGATATCGGCCAACCGGCCAATAACTACACCTTCCGCTAAGCGGGCAATTGCCCCATCGGTCGCACGAAGACGAACATGACGCTCGATTGCTACGCGCCCCGTGGTCTCTACACCGGATCTGGCCAAAATAATTCGCCCCGATACGTACCGAATAACCAAGTCTGCTCGGTTCATAACGATCCTGAACGGTTTCATAGCTCAATACCCAGAAGTCTCCGTAATCGCCGCTGATCTTTTGCAAAATACTCGTCGATCTCTTTCGCCAGCAAAGCATCGTCCGAAGCAGATCTATACCCCTCAAGGCTATTGATCCTTCGCAACAGACGAGCCGGTCTTACCTTCCTCATACCGGGCAACATTTTGATTAGGCGTGATGCGAGCTTCAAGGCTCTCGGTGGGCGTTGCGTGAGCCTGTGCAAGGTATGATTCGAAACATGCTTAGCAGCATGAACACGAGGGAACTCTTCTCGTCCGTCATCAATGATTCCAAGGTAATCCATAAGCCGCAAGTAAAAGCCTCGTGGATCCTTTGTCCACTCTTCCATGAAAACGACTCTAATCTGCGAACGGTCAAAGACATCAAGATAGCGCGCGACTTGCTCAGAGAATCGACCAACACGCTTATAATCGAGAAACGACAGCTCGCGGTTTGTAGCGGAGACATCGGCAACGCTGCGATGCCCAGATTTCTCCCACGCCGTACGCAGGTCGTCGATACTCTCATCAAGATTCATTAGAAGTTGGTTGTGGTAAGAGCGTATGAAGGCGCTAGGTTTACGCAGCATGATTAGTATGCGCGCACCAGGATTGAACTCAGCGATGTTGCGCGCCGCCTCCGCCGAATAGAGATACTGAACCGAAGCATCAAGTACTACCTTTTCTTTTGCATGACCTCGGTAATGATCAAGGTACTCTTGCCAGGTTTTTGACCAACGGAAATTCGGTTGGTCCGTGTTAAAAAAATGCGGCTCCTTAGTGCTCGGCACGAAGATGTCGGGATGATCGTCAAGATATGTCGACCAAGCCGTGGTGCCGCACTTTGGTGCACCAACGATGAAAAAGTTGGGCCCGGAAAACCCAGTTCCTACCGATTCTAGTCCGTCACTCGGAGGCATGCGTGCATCATCAGCCATCAACTTTTTCCGGACGGATCAGTGATTCCGGCGGTGACCTTCGGAGGCCGAACGGGCTGCTGTCAACACGCAGTGTGACCCAAGTCGCACACCAAAGTGCGATATTCCAAACGGCGATCGACAGTCCAGTGGCGACAGCAGCCCCCTCAATACCGTAGCGTGGGATTAAAATCCAGTTTAGTCCAACATTGACTATGGACGATAGCAAAAGCCCCCCCGCAGCAAGCCACTCGCGGCCGGACATTGTCAGCAGGTTTCCGGCCGAGCCGAAGAAGGCACTTACGACCTGACCGATACTGAGTAGGACCAGCGTCCAGTAAGCGCCCGTATAGACTTCTCCATACATCAGTAACAGAAGCCAACTTCCCGCTAACCAAAAAATCGCTAGAAAAGGGAATCCCGCCAACAGGGAGAGTCTTGCTGCTGTTGTGGCAAGGCGCTGTAACTGGCGATGATTCCCAGCTCCGCAAGCCCTAGCGAAATAGGGTTGAAGGACAAGATTGATAGTCGTCAGACCGAACAAGGCGATATTGGCACCCGATAGCGCTACGCGATAAAGCCCGACTTCTTCGTTCGAGGCCAAGGAGCCAAGCATAAGGATGTCAGTGTTATGGTTCACAATCTGTAAGCCAGCAAGTGCTGAAAGAGGCACAATAGCTGAGATCCACGCCCGCGACTTGTACAGAGGGGTATCGGCGCCAGGATGTTGCGGGCGGAATCGGATGGCGAAAAAGGCGGCAACGACTAAACCAATTGCAGCCGCGCCGCAGTGGATTAGGTAGACCTGTGCTGCATTCAGCGGTGAAACAGAAAACCAACCAACCCCGGCAACACCGCAGACCAGAAGCAGGGGACGAAGTATCTTGTCTGGAGCGCTCCCGAGCGCGACACGGCGCAACCCACGGATGGCGGCACCGCGTGCTTCAGTTAGGCCGATTAGCGGCACTAGCGGCAAGCCGCAGAGCAACGCGATCATTCGGGAGGACTCTATCCCGGAGACCAACCAAAGATAAAGCCCGCTAAAGCCCAGGACTGCCACACTCATTAAAACCATTGCGCGATCCGACCAACTCCATATGCCGCGCATCAGTGCCCCGTCGCGGGCTTGGTCCGCTCGGGCTGTTTCACGCAGTATCAGCGTAGGCAATCCCATCTTTACTGGTAGGCCCAGTAACGTGATGAGAGAAAACACGAATGCGTAGATCCCGTAAGCCACAGGCCCCAAAAAACGAGCGAGGGCGACCGACGCAACCAACCCAATCAGTATTGCACCCGCCCTCACCAGCAGACCAGAAACCCCTCCGCGCAGAAGTTGCGACCGTAGATCGTGCTTCAACCCAAGGAGCTGTCCGTTGATCGAGTCAGGTACTCTTCTAGCTTTCATGAGTGTCTCGAGTCGCGTTTATTCACGGCAAAGACGTAGTATAGATCGCAATTGACTTGTTTTTCAGGTGCCATGTCGCGACCAATAGAGGCGCACTGCTCCTGGACCACGCGGATTGCGATGACGGTCACGTTCTCCCCAAATCCTGCGGTGTTGAACGTGTTGTCAAGGTCGATGATAGCTCATGCATAAGCTTTTCAGCATCCATCGCTGGGTCGTTCACCATTAACACGTCGGAATAGTCCGCTGCAGCAGTGCACAATTTTGCACGATGAAGCCGGTATGTGCAATATTTGCATCGGTAACGATATCCCCGTTTGTGAACATTATTCTAAATATAGAGGGCGCAAGCGCGGAGTATTTACGCGCGCGTAAAGGATAAGCCAGTCAACGTGACTGGCCGGGCTTTTTCGTTTCGATCTCACTCTCGTGGTTTTACCCGGAGCAGACTTCGGTGCGGATCAAAACAATGAGATGGAACCTACTAAACTCTAACTCATGCGGCTATGAAGAGTAGCCAAGTCCTATGCTGGCAATGTTATTGGTTGTAACATTCACCTTTTCCGTTCGAATGCTGTCAGTCTCGGGACTCTAGAGATTTCAGCCAAGATGGGGAAGAACTAGTTCTTTTCTGAACGTCGCTCATCGCTTGTTTGGACATAACGAGAAAGAGCCCCTTCATCAAAAACTAACTTCCCCAAATAAGCGGCGCCTGCGGGCGTGAGATGTCTACCATCATATGAAATCAATTCACCGTCATCCGTAAACTGAGGGCAAGTCGTAACACACATTCGTTTCAGAATATTCACAAATTGTCCATCAGGTAAATTTCGTTCTAAAATTTCTGAGGTCTCACGCGAGCGTTCGCTCGGTGCCTTGCGCGCAAATTCTAATTGCGATGGATCGAATTTGAGAAGAGCGCGCCTATTTTTTTCGAAGCTCTTCGATCCCACCACAATTACCTCTCCTTGCAACGCCATAGACGCTAGTGACTCATGCATCTTTGCTGCCGACCATCGATTCCATCTAGCTGCAAAAATTACGACATTTGCGCCCTGCATTTTATCGACATCGGAAGCGTTCAACATCCTATTCTCACACATATATAAATGTTCGGGTTGGATAATTGCCTCAACAACCTCACTCGGGAGACCAAAGTGCACTTGGCATTCTACCGGAACGTAAATCGCTGAGATCGCGTACCCCTCAAACGCTCCTGCTGCACGGACAATATTGTAAAAATCTTGACTAAAACTATCGCCAACTAAGATCAAGTTTGGCCGATCTTCGGACAGCGGAGCACCGTTGATGTCCCGGTAAGCTTCACGAACAAATTCCCCATACTCCAGTGGGCCATTTTCAACCCAAGCCCGCTTTTCCGGCGGGAAACGTTCCGGCAGCCCATTTGAACTGATCACGACAGCCGCAAAGGCCGCGAGGCCAACGCTCCCAACACCTGAAAAGGCGAGTACCCCTCCAGGGGCGACCGCGCTCTTGCTACGAAATGGACGCTCTACGTAGCGCCAACTCAACCAAGCCAAGATAAGCGACGCAGCGGCCAGAATGAGCATAACGCCCTGATGTGGATGGTTACCGGGGTCAAGCATACGTGCGAAGGCAAAAAGCGGTTGATGCCATAGATAGGCGGAGTAGCTAATCAGACCGATACCTACGAAAGGTGCGGCACCAAGCAGCTTACCCACCAGCGTTGCTGGGTTCGCCGCCACGATGATGGCGACGGTGCCCAGCACGGGGGCAAGTGCCCAAAGCGATGGAAACGGTGTTGTTGCGTCGATAGTTAGAATAGCGAAAACAATTGCTGTAAGTCCAGCAATCCCAATTATTTCGGCCATCACACCCTTCGGCGCACAGCGCCTCGAGAGATAAAGCGCAGTAAGGGATCCTGCTAAAAGCTCCCATGCCCGCGTCGGCAGCAAGTAGAAGTTGGCCGATGGCATTCGGACAGACCAGACCTCGGCCAGAACAAGTGATCCGATCGTAACTAACCCAAGAAGTAAGACTCCCGCCCGTGGGAACCACCTCCAGGATGCCCACATGACTACAGGAAACACGATATAGTATTGCTCCTCGACTGCGAGGCTCCATGTATGGAGTAGCGGATTGAGTTCAGAAGCCGGTGCGAAATACCCACTTTCGCGCCAAAAGAGTACGTTCGATGCGAACAATAAGACCGAGACGATGCCGCGCCCAAGACCCTCCAATTCGTAGGGCAACATCACGAATGCGCCGATCACTGCCGTTACAGAAAGTACGAGGAATAAGGCAGGTAGAATACGACGCGCGCGACGTTCATAAAAACTTAAAAGGGAAAACTGCTCTGCTTCCAGTTCACGAACCAAAATCCCAGTAATCAAGTATCCCGAAATAACAAAGAATATATCTACGCCTATATAGCCTCCTGACATCTGCGAGATGCCCGCATGAAACAGGATGACTGGAAGTACAGCGACCGCGCGCAAGCCGTCTATCTCGGGCCGATAAGCCAAGCGTTTTTGAGATTTCATGACTCTGAGCACCCAACCGGTTTTTCGATTTCGAGCGACACGCTCTTGCCGAGCAAACCTTGTGGTATGGGTTTATCCGCCCGTTCCATAGTCAAATTAGAGGAACAAGCCAGCACAATCGCATTATTCTGTGGCGACTTATAACTCGACTGCAATTCAACCACCGGGGCCATGCTTCATAGTTGCCGAATTAGGAAATCTACAGGCCTGATATTCGGTCAATCCATGGCACGCTTTCGAATCCGTCTGTAGTGATGTGCGGCCGAGACAAACTGGATACGTCGCCTGAAAACATGTTTCAGGAAATTGCTTCGCTGCAAATCCAACTCTTCCGGTAGATAGGCCCCACATCTTTTAGGACTTTAAGATATCTTAACCGCATTCTCGAGGTACGCGCTTCGTACTCTTTACGCTGACACAGCGCTTTGGGCGTCAGCTAAGATGGGATTCATTTGCGTTTTTTCGCAGACCCAAGCGTTCATCAACCTCTCCCAAGATCAATCCGTAAAAAATTCTCGAAATCTATCGGCACTCATTTCTTAAGCCCCAACAGTCTTTTCTCTTTTGGGGAGGAAACAACTCGAAAGTATTCAAGGTACCATTGAACAAAATTTGCCACGCCTTTGGTAACTGGTGTGGCCGGTTTATAGCCAACAGCGTCTTCGAGAGCATTTGCATCGGCATATGTGTCGGGAACATCGCCCGGCTGCAGAGGAAGCGATACCGTGTCTGCCTGCATACCCAATACTTGCTCGAGCGCCGCCACATATTCCATCAGCTTTACGGGTTGATTGTTACCGATGTTAAAAATCCTATACGGAGCTGAAGAAGTAGCCGGATCGGGTGCCCCACCGGACCAGTGTTCGTTTGGTGTGGCAACCTGATCAGACGCCCGAACAACACCTTCCACAATGTCATCAACATAGGTAAAATCGCGGGTGTGGTCACCATAATTAAACAATTTAATTGGCTCGCCCGCTAGGATAGCTTTTGTAAATAGGAACAATGCCATATCCGGGCGTCCCCAAGGTCCGTAAACCGTGAAGAAGCGAAGGCCTGTTGTTGGTAGCTGGAACAAATGACTATAGGCGTGCGCCATTAACTCATTTGCTTTCTTCGTGGCGGCGTAAAACTGCAGGGGATGGTCTACGCTTTGATGCTCAGAGAAGGGCAAAGTCGTGTTCGCACCATAAACGCTGGACGTGGAGGCATACGTGAGATGAGCGACTTGATTATAGCGACAAGCCTCTAATATGTTTGTGAACGCGACAATGTTAGACTGCACATATGCGTGGGGGTGGCTGAGACTGTGGCGTACGCCAGCCTGGGCGGCCAAGTGAATCACACGATCAAAATTATGGCGCGCGAATACATCCCTGACCGCGTCCTGATCGCAAAGATCGGCACGCACGAATTCCCACGAACCCGGAACGGATATTGACCTGCTCTCGAGAAGGTCAAGACGCGCTTCTTTAAGCCCTGGATCGTAGTAATCATTGACGACATCGAACCCGACTACATCATCACCACGCGCAAGCAGCGCCATGGCAGTGTGAAACCCGATGAAACCAGCGGTGCCTGTAACTAGGATTTTCATGCGTTCAGCTTCTTCCTACTTTAGAGTCGTGCGTCAGACTGGGAACGGTCGAATGCCGATTTGACATCAAAGAAAACAGCATCGGGCTTGCCAAAGCCCCTAACCGTGTCAGCACCCAAATCAATAAATTTGGAATGCGATACCGCCAGCACCATCGCGTCGTAAACACCCTTTTCCGGCAGGTGACCATTCAATACTTCAATCCCGTGTTCCTCCAGCGCCTCTTCGCCGTCGACCCATGGATCCCAAACATCGACCTTCGCGTTTAAGTCCCCGAGCGCACGCACCACATCGACCACCCTCGTGTTACGCAGGTCCGGACAGTTTTCCTTGAAAGTCAGGCCCATAACTAGCACCCGGGAGCCCACGACAGGAAAACCCCGCTTCATCATCATACGTACAACCCGATCAGCGATACGTTCACCGACACTGTCGTTAATTCGCCTTCCCGAGAGTACTACGTCTGGATGATAGCCGATCTGCTGTGCCTTGTGGGTTAGATAGTACGGATCGACACCAATACAGTGGCCACCCACGAGGCCAGGTCTAAAGGGTAAGAAATTCCATTTTGTCCCCGCCGCCTCAAGAACCTCTGTCGTATCTATGTCCAGTTTATGGAAAATTATCGCGAGTTCATTCATCAGTGCAATGTTCACGTCGCGCTGAGTATTCTCAATGACTTTAGCCGCCTCCGCGACTTCAATTGACGCAGCCTTAAACGTACCGGCTGTTACGATCGATTTGTATAAGGCATCAATGGCGTCCGCTGCTTCGGCCGTCGATCCGCTAGTCACCTTGGTGATGGTGGTTAGACGGTGCTGTTTATCCCCTGGATTGACCCGTTCTGGACTGTACCCAACGTAGAAATCGGTGTTCAATTTTAAACCAGACACTTCTTCGAGGACAGGAACGCAAGCCTCACGAGTACATCCGGGATAAACCGTCGATTCGTAGATAACTACGGCGCCGGAACGCATGGCCGCACCCACGGTCCACGAAGCTGCCAGCAGCATGGACAGGTCTGGTTGACGGGCGCTATCGATTGGTGTCGGTACAGCAATAATGAACACGTCGCATGTCTTCAGATCGTTGGGATCGTCGGTGAGGTTCAGGTGTCTGGCTGCGACAAGCTCTTCAGCCTCTACCTCGCGCGTGCGATCTTGCCCTTGGCGCAATTGTTCGATCCGAGTCCGGTTTGGATCGAACCCGAGCACTTCACGGTGCTTTCCGAATTCTACCGCCAGCGGTAATCCGACGTAGCCGAGGCCCAGCACGGCAATTTTCGATTGGGTCAAATCCAAAATCTAATCTCTCTGGTTGTTGATATCATGTGTCGCCCGGCCGGGAGGCTTGACGAATTAAACGGGCCAGACTGCGCATTAGAAACAACGTCGTGGCTGCGAATACGACGCCCGCCATGCTGGCGAAAAAATCACTCCAAGACGGCTCTCGACCTTCAACACCCAGCTGTGCGATCTCAAGACCGCCTGCCCAGTGCCACGAGCCACCCGAGCCTGGTGATGACCCATTTCTTAGGCGACAGAACGACAAACCCCATCAACGCGAAAAGACCGGCGTGAAGCACCAGATCATTGAAACCGCGTACAAGCCGGTGGTCTGGCAGCGCTTCAACAGAAATCAAGGCGTAGTAGACCCCAATGCATGTTAGAATGACGGCAAGTCCGATGCGTAGCAAATTTAAGTTGTCGGCTCTCTCAACACCGCCGAGCTGTTTCGATCGCGGCAGCAGGTGCTTAGCTCGATCACCAGCGCTACGCTCAGCTGAGTCAATTATCTCGTTCACTAGTCCACGCCCAGCGATACGCTGCGATCGAATAGATAGCTATTCCCACCCGAAAAACCTTTAGCTCATCTCTTTGAGCAAGCCGTCAAAGTAAGCGACGGTCTTGGTGAGCCCGTCTCGAAGCGCGATCTTAGGCTCCCAATCTAGATGTTCTTTTGCCCGGCCAATATCGGGTTGGCGCTGTTTTGGGTCGTCTTGCGGCAGAGGTTTGTTGATCATCTTCGAGCTGGATCCGGTGAGGTCAATCACATGCTCGGCAAGCTCTTTAATCGTGAACTCACCGGGATTGCCGAGATTGATCGGGCCGGTGACGCCGTCTGGGCTTTCCATCAGGCGGATCAGGCCTTCGACCAGATCGTCAACATAACAGAAGCTTCTTGTCTGCTGGCCATCGCCATAGAGCGTGATGTCATCGCCTCGAAGCGCCTGCATGATGAAGTTCGACACCACGCGCCCATCATTGGGATGCATACGCGGGCCATAGGTGTTAAAAATACGGGCGACCTTGATGTCGAGATTATGCTGGCGGTGATAATCAAAGAAGAGAGTCTCTGCGCAACGTTTGCCTTCATCATAGCAAGACCGCGGGCCGATTGGGTTGACGTTCCCCCAATAGCTCTCTTCTTGTGGATGGACCGTCGGGTCACCATAGACTTCGGAGGTTGAGGCCTGGAGGATCCGCGCTTTGGTGCGCTTGGCGAGGCCCAGCATATTGATCGCGCCATGGACAGACGTTTTGGTGGTTTGCACTGGGTCAAACTGGTAATGGATCGGGCTTGCCGGGCAGGCCATATTGTAGATCTGGTCAACCTCAACAAAGAGCGGAAAGGTCACGTCGTGGCGCATCAACTCAAAGGTCTTTTCGTCCAGCAAATGCGCGACGTTCGAGCGGGAGCCGGTAAAATAATTGTCGACACAAAGGACCTCATAGCCCTTCGTCACCAACCGCTCACAAATATGGCTCCCAATAAAGCCGGCGCCGCCGGTCACCATGACGCGGTTCGCTAAATGCATGACCGAGACTCCCGAGCCTGATCCAACCCGATATCAATGCTCAGCAACCTACGTATTTGCATAGCTACCGCGCGCGTTGAGCCTAATTGTCTTGGAGTTACGCTCAAGAGATTCCCACACACAAATGTCTTGTCACAGCTTTGCTCAAAAAGTGGTTTCGACCATTGCTGCCGCACTCAGGGTGAAAGCGGTCTGCCTTCCCGTGAGGTCTTAGAAAACACGCCTACAGCCCTGTTTTCTCAGGTCAACCAAAATAATTTTCGGTCACTGACTCTTCACATTCGCTAGGGATTTGCCGCAACAGTGTCCAGCCTGCTCAACTATCGTGCAGTGCACTCGGGTGAAGATTCCACTGCTGGTTGACCTCCGCTTAATTCGCACAGTTGCTTGTGCGACCTGCGAAGACGAGATGAGGCGGAATCGAGTTCCTCCCCCTCTTCCAGTTCGAGGGTCTGCAAGATCGGGTAGGTTGCGAGTGGGTTTCCAATCGCGGCGCACCGGAATGTGCACGACACCTCACGCTCGCTTTGAGGACTTGCCTCAGGTTCCGGGGCAGCCGGTTGCGGCGCGACCTTAATAGGTTCAACCGGTTCTAAGCTTGCGCGCTCAAGGTCTGTAGCCGGTTCTGGCGCGGTTTCAATCGGCTCCGGATTCCGAATAACAGGAGTCGGGCCAGCCGATGGCTCAATAGGATTATCCAGCGTTTGACTTTCAACTTCCGAGGGCAGCTGCTCGAGCGCGAACTGAGCTTCTTGCTGCCTAATCGGAGCGTCAACTTCTCCGGTTGAGATCGTGGAAAACTCAGCCACCTCTCGAAGGCGCTGGAGGTTGAGCGAAAGCACACGGCTCGCACCATCCTCCATATTCAGCGCCAGCGCTGCGCGCTGATTGTCGTACGGATACAGGTCGCCCGCTAAAACCGGGTCTGAAAGCTCCACTTCAATCGCCTGGCTGCGTCGCCCATCGCCCCGCAGGCGCCAAATCAAAACGCGCACGCCGTCATGCGCCGCGACGACATAGTCCGACCCATCTTGGATCGCTCCAATTGGACGGGCATTGGCGTCGATCCAGCGGCGCCACACGGGCGTGCCGACGGAATCTATAAATTGCACTGAAAATCCAGCTTGCCCTTCTATGAGGAGGCTTTGTGCGAGATCGTCGCTGATCAAACCGGAAACCGCCACCGATCTGTCGTTCAAGGCAATCGAGTAGGCACCAACGTTCTGAGGAGAGACCGCTTGAACACGGGCTTCGATTCCTGTTGCGTCACTCGGTGTGTTCCACGCCATCACGGTTTCACCGACCTGGTTGGTGGCGACAACCGGCCGGCTTCGAGGGCTGACCCGTTCGAGCGTGCGTTGCCACAGGCGATCTCCATCCAAACCGAATGCCGTGAGCGTAGAGGTCCCGCGGGCTTCGGACGGCGCCAAAACTTGAATTTGGCGCTCTCCGAAAAAGAGCTCGGTGTTCGCAACAGCCCCTCGAGCCACTGGCAAAACAGTACTCCAAGCCAGCCCACCATCGGATAGGAGTTCACTGACGGCGACCCCATCCCCGAGCTTGGCGCTCGCAAACACGCGCCCCTCTGCACTGCGGCATACGGCCTGCAGCTGCCAATTCCCCGGTAATTGAGGAGAGATCCGCGCCTGCGTCTCGCCATCGAACCCGATCCATTCAATCTCAATGATCCGCGCGCGCTCTTCAGGGTCAATCGCTTGGCACGTGGCACCCGCAAACACCTGAGTCTGCGTTTCGTCAGATACAAGACGAACATTCGCGTTGATTAAGTTGAAAGGATCGCTGGCAATAAGTCTCGGCTCCGGATCGTCGCAGCGACTGCCTCGGTCTCAGATGCGATGAACGTGTCAATCAAGCCAGTTTGGTAAGCCCACGCCCCGGCCCCGCCCAGGACTGCGATCAGGATCGCGCTGACGCCCCACACCCAGCGTCGCTTCGAAACCGGCTTTGGAGCTGCAGGTTGAGATAGCTGCCCCTCCTCAACGAGCGCCGTCATCGACAAACCACAGGCATCGCAATACGGCCCATCTGGGCCTTCTTTCATCTCTGCAAAACACTCAGAGCAACGCATTTACGATGGGTCCACCTACTAAGTCCCGTGACAGATAGTGTTTTATCACGTACGCTATTGGTAAGCACTGTTGGTATGCTGTGTATAGTTTTCGCGCTGAAAAATCAGAAGATGTTGACGCGCATGCTCTTAGTTGGGACGCAGAGGGCACGCCATATGAGAAAGCGACAACCGACTGAACGACCGCGCCGCGCGGCACCGCGAAATGATGCGCGGCGGGCGACCCCCAGGCAAATGGTGCCTGTCAGCAGAGGTGCGGTTCTGCCCTCGACCTTTAGTGACCTTTCCGCCCGGATCTGGGATATGAACCAAGTCCAAGCGTATATCGTGGGGACCGTCGAAGAGATCTTAGAACGCCGGCAAGTGCCGAAGCATCGGGTTTGTTCACCCAGCCTCGAAATAACCATCCCTGCCATCGAGGCGATGCGTTATTCCCCCTTACGCCATGAAATTGCTGGGCTGATTGCCACGACGATGGACGCGGATCATGCCCATGAAGCGCATCCATCCTTTTTGAGCATCCTGCGCCAATTAACAGAGGACGAAGTGCGCATCCTCGCCGCCCTGCCCAGCAATGGCCGCCTGCTGCCTTTGGCCAATCTGTGGATCAATCTTCCGGGAGACCGAACCGAGTGCGTCCAACGCAATATTGCACCCGCGGCCTTAGCGCGGTTGTGCAGCGTCAAATCTCGGATCCCGCAATATATAGATAATTTGATGCGTCTTCAGCTCATCCATGAACCGAACGGGGGTGAAGATCAAGGACGCGCGCCCTTATTCGAATTTGATGCGGCAACGGTTCTGCGTCGAAGGGCTAAAAGACCCAAACTTGCGCCGAAACTCGAGTTTGGAGAAACGCGCGATTGCCGTCAGTGATATGGGGGAAGCCTTCCGGCGCGCCTGCCTGGCCTAAGCGAGGGCCGACACGGCGAATTGGATCGCAGCAATCTGCCCGATCACGCAAACCAAACCCAACAAGATCCAGACCGGTGTTACGAAGCCCCAATCGGTGCGGTCTTTGTCATACTTTTGACGTTCGATCTTAAACGCTTTTCGACACCAGGACGGCGTTACGCCCTGGGCGCGGGCGGCGATAGGATTTGAAGCTCGGTTCAACGGTCCGCGAATAAAGACGGGGAGAGGATGTATGGGATATTCGATCTGCGGGCAGAACACCAGAAGCGGTCGGCATCCACCGCAAACGCTCCAATATGATCCGGGCCCAGCGCAAAGAATTCCCTCCTAAGTTGCATTCATACTATGATTCTACTTTCAATAAGTGAATAAATTTTTGTCCGCATTGAGACGGTTCTAACCCGATCTCTCGCTGGCTGCGCTTTTCCTCACTCATCGCGTTTGTCTGCGAGCCACAAACTCCTTTCTTGTTTCGAAACCGGAACGATATCTGGGGATAACGACTTTTCGGGTGTTTTAAGGCACCCATCATCGCTCAGAGAAGGATCAACCTTCCTGGGTGTTGGGTATGTCTATGAAATCGCTGGAAAAGCTGACCCTCGGCAGACGAGCCGTGTTTGCAATCCGCAAGCTGCTTGCGAAGCACCACGCTGTCGGCGCGGGACGCTGCGACAGTCGATTCCCTCCCCGAAATGCCCCCTACTGTTTGGTTAACGGCATTAACCAAACTTACGAGCCACGGTGCGCGAATGCACAACTTCTGCGTGATATATATCAAACTCAACCTAGAGAAGCTGGAGTTGCAGATGAAGAAGATCATCAAACGAACCCTGGTCGTGGGCAGCGCCTTGTCGCTTGCCGCCTGTGTCACGGCCATCCCGATCGCACGCGAAGCCGACATGATGTTGTCGGGCGCTATGGGCGGTCACCTTTATCCCCCACAACAATATATCGAAGACACGGACTGGCTTCGTGAGAATGTTGTTGTGAAACATGTGCCCGGTCATGAAGTTGGCCCGGCCTGTAATCTGTACGGTAACTTCCTTGACATGTTTGTCGCTGAGTGCGTCAAAACATTCGACGATGGCTCCATATTGATGGTGCTCCCGACCTGTCCTGATTTTTCAACTTTCTATTGTAAGACAGCTGAACAGCATGGCTGGGGTCATGTCTATCAAGCCAAAATGGGCAAAGAGATGAACCACGAAGGCTGGGGACGCTTTAACAACCCCAATAAAGCCGAGTCATAACGGCTTTCCATCTGCCTCTTGGCATTCGGTTCTCTAGACCTTGCGAGCGCTCCCACACATGTGGGGGCGACATCGCGCGTTTCGCTTTAAAGCAACGCGCCCGCCTCACTTGCTTCACTTTCGGAAGATGACGCCTCAGACGGTCCGCCCGCCGGGGCCAATAACCAAGCGCCATCAATACGTGCGAGCTTCATGCTGAAAAACACCGATTGGCCCGTCACTTGGGTGAGCGTGCCATCCAACACCGCTTCATCCCCCTCGACACTGCGCACTTTGACATCTGCATCGAGCTGCATGCCGACATTTGGCGACATCATCCAAGCCGACGAATTCGACATAGCGCTGGTCTCCGCGTCCACCTGCTCCTGCCCTTCTGCATCCAGACCCGCAATATAGAGCAAGCTTTTCACGCCCTCGATGTCCCCTGCATTATAATAGGCTTCAAACTGGTCCCAAGTGGCGAGGATTTCAGCCTCTGCGATCTGACGTGGGGTACTGGCACAAGCGACCAGCCAGGCGCTGGCAAGCAATGCCAAAAGAACTCGACCCATTTGTGCCTCTTATCTTTCACTCGCCGTCAATCGGCTTTGCCAATCGCAATGGTCTTTGCGATTCCCGATCTGTAGCATTAGCGGGCAGGATCAATCAATCGGATGACACTGTGCGTCGAGGATCAAAGAGACCCGGTTCTCGGCGCCTGGGATCGATCCGATCATCGTCCGGGTCACGGTGAGATCATCCTGGCTGAGTACGATAGACCCGCCCAAAGAGGCATGGAAATCGTTCTGCCCGAAATAGCCTTCGAATTTTGTCGGCCATTCACTTTTGGACTCTTTCAGGAGCAAGCTGAGCGGCCGATCCTTGCTGCGTTGCGGCAAGCAAAACGTCTCGCAAGGTTTGATATGAATTTGGAAGCGGCTCGGTGGATCAGTCCATTCGCCATGCTGCGCGACTTTCGGCGCGGCATAGAGGGCCGTTTCTGTGAGGCACAAATATTCTTTATTCGTTTCAAACACTTCGCCGATTGCCAGCGAGTATTGCCAGATGACGAAGGCCGCTAAAAAGCTGATGCCAACCTTCTGATAGGTTTTCACAGGACTCATGCCACCCAAGCTCCGAGAGGGATTTCCAGACGGCCAAAATATCTCCGTTTAGGGTGAACAAAATACTACCTGAGGTGGAATATTTTCAGCCAGCAGGTTTAGACGCGCCTGTCGTCTATTTAGACGGCACGTCAAATTCTGGCAGCCCATCCAAAGCCTGCTTGAGCGCCTCACCCCATTGATCGGAAATCGACTGGAAAAACGGATTGTTTTCTTCAATCCGGAATTGCGGCCCTTCGATAAAAGAGTCGCCTTCATAAACGTGCACATCAAGCGGCATCCCAACCGACAAATTTGCCCTCAGCGTCGAGTCAAAGGACACACAAAGAAGCCTCAGCGCCTGCTCGACCGACATTGCTGGATCGAAGGCTCGCAAAATGATGGGACGACCGTATTTGGTTTCGCCAATTTGGAAGAACGGTGTTTCTACACCCGCTTCCACGAAATTTCCTTCCGCATAGATCATAAAGAGCCTCGGCTCCATGCCGGCGATTTGGCCACCCATGATGAGCGTCGCTCCAAAAGAAGCCTCGGCTGTCTGTCCGTCCTCCGCGTGCGAAGAAACCACTTCGGCGAGCGTGTCGCCAATCAAGCGTGCCGCTTGAAACAAGGTCGGCACTTGCATCAGCGAGGGGTTGCGGTCTTCGGGCGCTTTGGAGCGCTCATCAAGCAGACTCACCACTGATTGCGTCGTGGCAAGGTTCCCCGCGGTCATGAGTGTAATCACGCGCTCACCCGGCACAGACCAAGTAAACATTTTGCGGAATTTAGAGACATTATCGACGCCAGCATTGGTGCGCGTGTCTGACATAAAAATCAGCCGCTCATCCATTTTCAAGGCTACGCAATAAGTCATCTACACTCGATCCCAGTCCTCAAGACGACCTGATCTATTGCTGAACCTGTATAGAGACAAACAAATTTTCCCGTGAGCCGCCCTGCGTCACACCTTTGGTCGGGGCGATATCAGCATAGTCCAAACCCTGGGCAATGCGGACATACTTCTTATCGGGACTGATCCCGTTCGAGACATCAAACCCAACCCAGCCAAGCCCGTCCAAGTGCACTTCGGCCCAGGCATGGCTGGCATCTTGGTCCGTGCGATCGGTCATCATCAAATAGCCGCTCACATAACGCGCGGGATATCCGAGCTCTCGCGCGGCGCGCAAGAAAATGTGGGTATGATCTTGGCACACGCCTTTGGCGCGGGTGAGCGCATCGCCTGCGGTCGTTGAGACACTCGTTTGTCCGGGCGCGTATTCGACGCGGTCACGAATGCGCTCACTTAAGGCATGGAAAATGGCAATGTCGCCCTGACCATTTTCCGGTAGACCCGCAAGGAGATCATCCAAGCCCTGCTCGATTTCGGTGAGTGGCGTATGACGCCGATAGAACCAAAGCGGCATGGGGTGAATGTGCCGCCCCAATACGCCGTCATCGCTCAGCGTTTCGATCGTCCCATTCACATGGAGTTCGACTTTCTCGGCATCTGGCAGCACTTCAATCAGATCAACGCGGTTGCCATGTTGATCCAAGAAATTGGCCTGTGGTTCGGCCCCAAGAAACTCAACGTCCCAGTTTAGAATGCGCTGCGCGGCGCTGTTCTGCGGGGTCATGCGCACCTGCAACAGACCATAGGACGGCGGCACATCATACTGGAAGCTGGTCACATGATTGATTGAAAGCTGCATCAGTTCGTAAATCGGTAGTCGGTTTCGATCTGTTGTGAAAGCGCCGCATTGCGCGCAATGAAGTCAATTAGAAATTCGTGCAAGCCCGATCCTATGATCGCGTCGCTCGTGGAACTCGTGATGTGGGCTTCGTGACGGGCGGCAAGATCATGTGAAGCAGTGCGGCGGTCATATTCGACTTCCAGCTCGGCCAAGATGGTGATGATCTCATCATAACAATACGCAATCGAGCGCGGCAGCCGCACATCATGGATCAGGAACTCAACGATCGCGGCAGGATCCATTTCCCCGCCATAAAGCCAATGAAAGGACCGCTCGGCGGATGCAGACCGCAAAATCATTTCCCATTGCACACGGTCGAGCGACGAGCCCACCGAGGCGCTCGAGGGCAGCAGAACATAATATTTCGTATCCAAGATCCGAGCGGTATTGTCGGCCCGCTCAATTAGGGACCCCAGCTTCACAAAGCGAAAGATCTCATTGCGCAGCATGGTGCCATTAATCGTCCCGCGGACCAGCGCTGCCTGCTGCCGGATCTGCGTTAGGAAGTCTGGCAAATCGCTGCGATGACTCTCAGCTGAAAAGTCGTGTTTGCACTGGAGATAGGTCTCATTAATCGCTTCCCAGACATCGCGGGTGAGCGCCGTGCGGGTCATTCGCGCGTTCTCGCGCGTTGCCGCAATCGAGTTGAGAAGACTGCTCGGGTTCTCGCGATTGGTGACCATAAAGTCGACCACATTGCGCGTGCTAAACCGGTCATACTGCTCCAGATAAAGATCGCGCGTGCCGGCAGTGGTCAGAACGCTCTCCCATTCACTGCGCGCGGTGCGCGCCCGCGTCAGTGACATGCGAAAGCCGGCATCGATCAAGCGGGCTGTGTTCTCAAACCGCTCGAGATATCGCATCATCCAAAACAGTCCGGACGCGGTCCGGCCGAGCATCTTAGTCATCGCTCAACACCCAAGTGTCCTTCGTGCCGCCGCCCTGGCTCGAATTGACGACCAAAGATCCCGCTTTCATCGCGACCCGCGTGAGACCGCCTGGGACAACATCGATGGAATGAGGTGAAACCAAAACGAAGGGGCGCAAATCAACATGGCGGGGTGCAAGGCCAGACTCGGTGAAAATCGGAACCGTTGAAAGTGAGAGGGTCGGTTGAGCGATATAATTGCCAGGATTGGCCTCCAGCTTCTTCCGGAACGTCTCGATCTCATGATTGCTCGCCGCCGGTCCGACCAGCATGCCATACCCTCCCGAGCCATGGACCTCCTTGACGACCAGCTCAGCCAGGTTCTCGAGCACGTATTTGAGCGCATCCGGTTCAGAACAGCGCCACGTCTCGACATTCTTTAAAAGCGGCTCTTGTCCGGTATAAAACTCGATAATATCCGGCATGTAGGAGTAAAGCGCTTTATCGTCTGAAATACCTGTCCCCGGCGCATTGGCGAGCGTGATGCCGCCCGCGCGGAACACATCGAAAATGCCCGGCACACCAAGCAGAGAATCCGGGTTGAAATTAAGCGGATCGAGAAACTCGTCATCGACGCGGCGATAAAGAATATCGATCGGTTCGAACCCGCATGTGGTGCGCATAGCGACGCGACCATCCACGACTTTCAAATCTTGGCCCTCGACCAATTCAACGCCCATCTGGTCGGCCAAAAAGGCATGTTCATAATAGGCCGAATTGTGAATACCCGGAGTCAAAACCGCTATGGTCGGTTTGCCCTGACAGGCCGGAGGTGGTGAGGCTGCGAGGGCCCGGCGCAACAAAGCCGGATAATCGCTGATCGACTCCACACCGACATGCGAGAAAAGCTCAGGAAACATCTTCAGCATCGTTTCCCGGTTTTCGAGCATATACGAGACCCCTGACGGCGTGCGTGCATTATCCTCTAGAACGTAAAACTCGTCCGCGCCGGTTCGCACCAAATCCGTGCCGACAATGTGTGTATAGATCCCACCCGGTGGGTTTACTCCGACCATTTGCGGCAGGAAGGCCGAATTCTGTGTGATCAAATGTTCCGGGATCCGCCCGGCGCGCAGGATTTCTTGTCGGTGATAAATATCATGCAAGAACGCGTTGAGCGCCTTGATCCTCTGCTCGATCCCGCGGGTCAGGGTTCGCCATTCTTGGGCACTGATAATTCGCGGCAAAAGATCGAACGGGATCAACCGTTCTTCGGCCTCCGCTTCCCCGTAAACATTGAACGTGATCCCGGTTCGCCGAAAAAAGTTCTCTGCCTTGATCGCTTTTCGTTTCAGACCTGCTGTATCCATGTCTGAGAGCAAGCTATGAAATTCTTTATAGGGCCCGCGAATTCCATCGCCGAAGCCGTGCATTTCGTCGAAAAATTTACGTTCACCCACCATGAGCGTAGAACACACACACCCTGCCCGCTGACAAGGTCATACTCTTGTTTGTTGATCTTTTTTTAGTCGTTGCTCGAAGCGCGAGCGGGCGGTTCCGCGGGAGCTTCGCCTGGAAGTCGATCAAAGTCTCTTTTCCACTGGATCGCGACTTTTGGACCAAGTTCTGGATCAATCTCCGCATCGAGCTCGACATTCGCCAGCGGCGTCCATTCGAGCGCGACCCCTGGCGCTCCAGAACCGCCGGACTCGACTTCCAAATAGAGATCATCCGCAAGGTACTTGCCCGTCGACAACGTGGCTTCACCATCTTCATCAAAGCCGAAGTCTAACCGGTCCAGTCCTGTCGCTTCCTCCAATTGTCCGGTCAGGCTGATCGCGTCCCCACCAGCCAATTGCGCCGCCGCGGCGGCGAGCTGTGCGGCTTGCAGCGGGCTCAAATTACTCGGGGATCGCCCAAACAGTACGCGAGCCAGGATTTCATCATCTGGAAGAGACGGGTCAGAGCTCAGCGAGATCTCCGGGTCTGTGATCGTCCCCGCCAAATTAATTGAGGTGGTGATCCCATCACTGGTCCGATCCGCCCGCAAAGCCACCTCGCTGTCTTGCGGATCGCCCGCGAAGCGCACCGTGCCCTCGGTCAATCGGAAGCTGCGGCTGAGCAAATCCGCTTCGCCGCGGACCAAAGTCGCGCGTCCATTTACTTGCGGTGCGCCTGGGGATCCCGTGACACGCGCAGCAATCCCCCATTCCGACTCCACGCCCGGACCGTTCACAAATACACGGCGATCAGCACTTACATTCAGATTGAGGGAAATCGCTTCGCGCTCTGGCGGCAAAGTGTCGAGGGGCTCGCCCGGATCTGCGAACACGACATCTAAAGTCGTATATCCAGCGCCGGGTAGTTTTGAGAGATTGATCCGTGCTTCATCCACGCGCAGATCGCCTTCAACATGGGTTCGCCGCTGGCGGCGATCCAAACTCGCTTGCCCAGAAATCTCTGCCGATACATCCGAGCGGTTCAAGGCACTCAATCGGTTGAGCACCAGAGTTACATCGCTATCGCCATCGAACCGGTAGGCCCCGCTTGCTTGCAAAGTGCCACTGTTGCCGCCACGCGCTGTGGCTTCGCGCACGCTGATGGCGTCTGGTGTCAGATCGGCCTGTGCGTTGATCTCCTCTAAGTGAAGCCCCGTAAAGCCATCTTCGAATACACCATCCTCAATCGAGGCAGATCCGGCAAACCGAAAAGCGCGACCGTCTCCATTGGATAGATCAATATCGAAAATGCCGTCGAGCCGCAGATCAGATGGCGCGGCCAGCGCCCATAGTGGAGCGATCGGCCCGCGCCCTTGGATCTGGATCGGGAAAGGCGCATCTGGCGCCGTGCGAACGCTCGCAATGGACCCAGTATGGACGAGGCGTGTTCCACCAGCCGCTTCCAGCGATAAGCTGTCCTCGGCGTCTTCTGCCCTGAGGACCACAGCCAACGCATCACTTGAGAGCGATGCGGATAGATCGACATCAGCCCGAGCTGAATCGCCGCGCGCCAAATCTACAATTTGAAACGCGCCTTGGCCCTCCAAACCCGTCTCCGCGATCGTCAGGTTCGCCGCGCCGGACACGCGCCCGCGCAAACCTGGACGCTGAATTAAGCTCCCCAAACGCTGCATGGACAGACCGGCCAAGCTCAACTGCGTTGGGCTTCGTCCAGAATTGTCAAATAGGACATCAACCGTTCCACCAAGCGCCCGTAACGATCCGTTGGCCTTAATCATTTCATCGAGGCGAATTTGGATTGGCGAAGTGATTTCAAACCGCTCGCCTGCTAAGCTTGCGCTGCCGCCGAGGCTAAGGGCGCGCGCTTCGGGGTTGAGCCTCCAATCGTGGCTCCCTGTCACCGGTTCCGTGCCACTCCAAAAAGGGATGTCTCCCGCATAAGTGAGCGCGCCCGAAAAATTCGGCCAAGTGCCCATGGCTTGGAGATTGGCAGATCTTACGTCGACACCCCCAAACGCGGCGTCCGCGAGTGAGATATCGGCGTCGAGTGCGGCGTCCGCGTATTGGATCTGGCCATCAATCTCGCGAATAAGCGGTGCTTGCCCTTTGGTGTTGAGGGACAAGTTTGAGTTTTGCAGATCCGAAAGGTCGATGTTTGCAAACCCATCAGCGAAGAGCTCGTCCCATAACAGATTCAAGGCCTCAACGACGAGTCGATCGTCTTGGTGCGAACCGCTCGCCTGAGCCGTCAGCGGCGCGTCGCGATAGATCGAGGCGGCTTCGACGTCAAACGTCCGCGCCGAAGTCAGTTCGCCTGCCGCGCGCACGGAGATCTGCGATATTTGCTCCCCTGAGAATATGAGTGAATCTGCGAGAAACTCACTTTCAAAACGCATCGCATTGAATGGACCGGACAAGTTCCAATCCAACCGTAGACCGCGGGCTGACACGCCGGACAACTCCAACGTTGGTATGCCGACATCCCCAAAAAGCTCCAATTGATCGCGTAAGAGCTGGCCCGAAGCTTGAGCTTGGATCTGTTCAGATTGCGCCTGGAAGGCCTGCAAACGAACGCTATCCTCCTCGCGGGTCAGCTGAACCTGCAAATCAACAGCCTCACCGATCACTTGAGATAGCGCCTCAGCATTACTCGCGAGGCTTGCTCGCCCTTCGACCGTCACATCCAGGTTCGAGAGGGACGGCCCTTCAACCCTCCACATGGATACCAGTGTATCCAACGGAGTTACGCTTTGAAGGTTGAACTGACCAGCTAAATCGATGGCTCCGCCAAGGTCATATGTCCCGCTGACCTGAAGCGTGTCGGTGCCGCTCGTCAAAGATACACTGGCGATGTCGAGCCGCCGGGCGGCGAGGTCAAAGCGTGCCCGCAGGTCTGAAGCAAACGCGTCCGCTAAGCGACTGGTGACCGCCTTTGGCAAACCGCTCGGTCGGGCGGATTGCAAAGCAACATCAAGTTCGAGCCCGCCGTCGCTCCAGGAATGTTCACCGCGGCTGACGAAATCTTGGACGCTAAATCCACCATACGCGGCATTAGGCACAGATAGATCGCCTGAAAACCGAACCGTTTGAGCTTCAATCTCGAGAACGCCAGTCGCGCGCGCTGACGGCACGTCCAACGACTCAAGCTGAACAACGCTCGCGGCGTCCAGACTGCTAATCGCTAAGACAAAGTCCTCCACGCGGGTCAAATCATCGGCATCGATCAGACGCCCTTGACCGGCGATTCCGCCACGGTCGGTTTGCAAATTGGCGAACAGCAAACCGTCTGTGTCGCGTTCGATCGAGCCGCTGATCCGCGGCCCAATACGGTTCAGGACGGGCGCCAAGCGTCCAAACGGGCTCAACAAAAGCGTTCCTGAAGACCGATAGGCTTCACCGGATCGCGTCACTCGAAGATCGAGCGTTTCGACATCGGCGACCGCTGCGGTCGCGACAAGATCCCAGTCTTCCAATCCTCCGGCCGCCTCAAGTGTCGCTGTTAGGGGGCGGCCCTGTGGTAAATCGAGAAGCGTGGCGAACAGGCCGGACGGTGCGCCATAGAGCATTAGATCTCCTTCCAGCGGAACGGTTTCCCCCCAACGCAAATCAACATCGAGTGTATCGCCAACAGCAATGATCGGTTGCAGGTTCAGCGCAACCTGACCCGCGGCATTGGTCGCCTCTAAAGTTCCGGAGAGCGTATAGGCTTGGGCCGGTCCAGCCACGCCATTGGCGAGAATAACTCGGTCAATCTTGATCTTGCCGAGTTCGTATTGATCAACGAAGCTCGATTGAGTTTCGCGTGTTGATGGCAGCAGATCCGGACGACGCCGGACATCGATCTCATTCACGTTCAGCGTTTTGAATCGCAGCTCACTTGAGAACAAACCCATCGGCGCCCAAGCGAGATCCACGTCCCCGATTGAGAGCCAAACGCCGGTATCGTCCTCAACGGTCAGACGATCGATGGAAAAGCGGCCTAAGAGATCTCCTCGCAGGCCTTCCACGTTGATGCTTTGTCCGCGAGTCTGCGTGCTTTCGATTTGATTGATCACAATGGAATGCGCCATCGGGGTCATTGCGAACAGTCGAAGCACCAGGACTAGTCCAACGATCACCAACACCGTGGTGCTTAGATAACGCCGCCACCGATGGGCAAAGAAGATATTTAACAAGCTCAAAACGCTTGCCCGATGCTGACATAAAGCTGCACAGGATCATCGCCATCGCTCGGGTCGATCGGTGTTGCCACGTCGAAGCGGATCGGCCCGATAATCGTATCATATCGTACCCCAAGGCCGGCCGAGTAACGCACATCATCAAAGCTGACGCCCTGATCCGCCGTAACGCTCGCCCCATCTAAAAACCCTACAAAGCCGAGCGGCCCCTCTCGGCGCCAACGCAGCTCGCCCGAGACTTCTAAGAGCCCGCGGCCACCCGTTGGCGTGCCGTCTTCATCTTGAGGCCCGACCGACTGGTATTCAAAGCCGCGGGCGCTGCCGCCGCCGCCTGCGAAGAAACGTCGGCTGACGGGTAAGTCCTCAAGCGCCGCGCCGAATACAAAGCCGCTCCGCATGCGCCCCGCGAGCACGAACCGCTCTTCTTCAGTGAACGGACGATACGCACTTATCTGACCATTCAGTGACAAATATTGTGCCTCGCGATCTCCAATGACCACGCCCGGCTCACCGCGCGTATCGACCCGCCACCCTTGTGTGGCGTCGAGGGGGTCATTGGCATAATCCAAACGCACGCCGAGCGACGTGCTTAGGATTTGTTGGTCACGTTGCTCAAACGCATCTTCTTCTCTCGTAAACTCGCTCGCCGCCCCCACAGCATATGTCAGGCGGCGAGACGCTCGCACTTCATATGCGCCTGACAACGTAATCGCTTCGCGGTCAAATGCGTCGGTCTCTTCGCGGCCAATATCAGAGCTGAGAACCAGGGTGCGATCAAACGCGGTGACATTTGGAATCCGCCAGTCGATCGCGAAAGAGCGTTCAAGCGTTGCGAGCGTCATAGCACCCGTCAGTGTATCGCCTCGCCGTGTCGCGTTGCGGCGCGTCAGGCTGCTGGTTAATCCAGGGCCTTCACTCGTGGAAAAGCTCGCGCCTGATGTCAGCGTATAGCGCTCACGCTCCTCCAACTGCACCAAGACATCCCGAACCTCGTCGCCGTCTTCCGTGAAGCGCGTTGGCGCGTCGGCCAATTGCACATTTGAGAAGCGATACAAGCGCGTGCTGTTCAAACGGCGTGTAAACGCCGATAGGGTTTGCGGTGAATACAGCGTTTCAGGTTCATAAGGGATCAACCGATCGAGATAGACCCGCCGGGTGCGCGTGCCTTCAGAGTAAACCGTGTCGCCCAAGCGAATGCGAGGCCCCGGTTGCAAATTGTAAGTCAGATCAATCGTGCCGTTTTGTCGATCGCCGATCACATCGCGAGGGGCCGCTTCTGTTTCCGCATAGCCAACCGCCTTCAGGGCGGCGATGAGGCCCGCTTCTTCCGCAAGGATGTCGCTCGGGATCGCATCATCTCCAGGCTCCAGCGTGCGGACCTGATTTAAGGCCTCTGTCGCATCTTCGGACAAAGCTGCTGCGCCCGTGTCGAGCTTGATATCGGAGAGCGAAAATCTCGGTCCAGGCTCAATTCGAACGCGCCCGATAGGCGGGGGTCCGGGCTCGACGGCAAAAGAGATATCTGGCGCGAAATAGCCGAGCGAGTTGAGATAGTTCCCCGCCTTTTCGGCCGCGCGACGACTTTGCCGCCGCGCCTCGAAAACAGTATCGGCTTGCACGTCTTCCCGCAATTCGCGCTGGAGATCGGCCAACAGCTCTGGAGAGGCTGTTTCGCTGCTCACGCGGACGGTCTCTGCCATAGCAGCGCTCGCGATGAGCGAGCCGGCAATTGCCGAGAGGAAGATCCGGTTCATCATTGTGCGTTCTTACTTCGGTCTGCGCTTAAATCTGCCTGCAAAGCTTGGTCCAAATTGAGGCCGTTTAGGTGAGACCGCTAACAGCGTCATGGCAGGGATGAACTAGAGCCATGAACGATCCGTTTCGCAAGAGTAAGATTTCTTTGCGTCCCCTGTGGACTCTGCAGCGCTGGGGCGGCACTGTCCGCCAAAACGACTGGAGGCATAATGATGGTGAAGATAAAACTTGCAGCAGCCGTGTTGGGGCTTGCTGCTGGGGGGCTGCAAACCGCCTCTGCGGAGACTCTTTTGCTTGGAGATCCCGCGATTCACGAAAACAAAATCGCGTTCGTCTATGCAGGCGATCTCTACACCGCGAACATAGACGGTTCAGAACCGCATCGGCTGACGACGCATGTCGCGACAGAGCGTGGACCGGTCTTTTCACCAGATGGAACGCGCATCGCATTTACGGCGGATTATCAAGGCAATACTGACGTCTATTCTGTCTCTGTGAATGGAGGTCAGCCGACGAGGCACACGTTTCACCCAGGCTCAGATATAGCAATCGACTGGTCGCCCGATGGTAGCGAAATCGCTTTCGTCTCAGCGCGCCAGCGCCTGAGCGGTCGGTCCGCACAGCTGTGGCATGTCTCAGTCGATGGCGGATTGCCTGAGCGACAAATGCAAGCGCGAATCTTCCGCGGAACCTATCATGATAATGCGCGCCAATTCGCGGCCATTCCGTTTGGCCCGGCTTATAATGCGCTCTATGGCGGGTCCTCTGGCTGGAAGGGCTATCGGGGCGGAACCAGTCCTTCGATCCAAATCATGGACATGCGCCGCGATCGTGTGACCTACATTCCGGGTGAGCGGGTCAACGACATCGAACCTGTTTGGGTCGGCGATGATGTCTATTTCTCGTCTGACCGCGATGCAGAAATCTTCAATCTGCACCGCTATGACACAGACACGCAGACGATCACAAAAGTCACCAATGAGACGGTTTGGGACATTCGGGCTGTCGATGCTTTTGGCAATCGGATCATTTATGAAGCTGGCGGACAGCTGAAGATTTTCGATACGGACACCGGCGTTGCGACGCCGCTGTCGATTTCAATCTCACCAGATTTGCCGCAACTGCAGGCCAAGTGGACGAACGTAGCCGGTCAAATCACTGCAGGTGATTTGTCTAAGTCTGGCAAGCGGGTGCTCCTCACGGCACGTGGCGAAGTGTTCAGCGTGCCGACCAAAGATGGCTCGATCCGCAATATTTCAGACAGTAGCGGCGTTCGTGAGTACGATGCCACTTGGTCACCTGACAGCCAGCGTCTCGCTTATATCGTTGAGAGTGATCGCCAGCAGCGCCTGGTCATCGAAGCTCAAGACGGCTTGTCTGATCCGACGACGTATGATCTCGGCACGGGTTTCTACTCGATTTTAGATTGGGGCGGCGAAGGCCAGCATCTGATCTATCGCGACAATCATTTGAAGCTCTATGCCATGGACACTGAGACCGGACGGTCTGTTCAAATCTCAGAAGATGCACGTCGTCAGTGGGGCTTTGGCGCCACTGAAGTGAGCACATCGCCGAACGGCGAATGGCTCGCTTATACGCGCGAAGAGCCCAATTTTAATCGCAACATCTACCTCTATAATTTTGCCTCTGGTCAGAGCACGGTTTTGACCGACGGGATGGCGGATGCTGGTGCACCTGCATTCAGCCCAGAAGGCGATCTGCTCTACTTCACCGCGTCCACCAATGCGGGTCCAACCCATGTTGGCCTCGATATGAGCACGCAAGAGCGCCCCTATCGCGCGGGCGTCTACGTCGCCGTTCTGACCGCGGATGGAAAATCACCTCTGGCTCCCAAAGCCGGAGATGAGGAAGCCGAAGCGAAAGATGAAGAGGACGGAGATGAGGAAGAAGAAGCGACGCTGACTTATGACCTCGAAGGCGCCAAGTCGCGCATTCAGGCTCTGCCGGTCGAACAAGCTCAGTATTCTGATTTGAGCGTCGGCAAAGATGGCAAGCTCTATTATGTCAAATCGGTTCAGCCGGGGGTCGAAAACACACCGCCCGGACAGCGCCTGCAAGCAGACGCCGAGCTCATCCACTTCGACTTCGACGAACGAAAAGCCAAATCGATCGCCAAAGACATTACCGCGATCACTTTAAGCTCAGATGGCGAGCATGCCTTGGCGCGTAAATCAGATGGGTCTCTGGTCACCGGCAGCCTTGCCGATCCGTTCGAGCCAAAACCGGTCAATACAAGTGACCTGCAATTGTGGATCGAGCCACGCAAAGAGTGGCGCCAAATCTTTGACGATGTCTGGCGTATGGAATCTGAGTTTTTCTACGATCCAAACCTGCACGGTCTCAATTGGCAGGGCGTCTATGATCAGTATCTTCCGCTCTTGGAACATGTGGGTCGACGCGAAGATCTTAACCGGCTGCTCGCTGAGATGATTGCTGAAATGCAAGTTGGCCACAATCGCGTCGGCGGCGGCGATGTCGTGCGCGACTCGGGCCCACAGATCGGTCTTCTCGGTGCTGACTTGGCGCGCGAAAATGGGCGTCATCGTATTTCGCGTATCTATACTGGCGAAAACTGGAACCCGTATTTGCAAGGTCCCTTGTCGGTTCCCGGCCTAGACGTGTCAGAGGGCGATTACATCATTGCCATCAACGGGCGCGATCTCGGCGAGACGGATAATATCTTTGAGCATCTCGCGGGTACTGTCGGAAAGCAGACGACCCTCACGGTGTCGGCGCGCGCCAATGGCCGTGATGCGCGGCAAGTCGTGGTCGAGCCAGTTGGTAATGAATTCATGATCCGCCTTTGGGCTTGGGTCGAAGGCAATCGTAAATTTGTCGACGAACAAACCAATGGCCGCGTAGGCTATGTCTACCTCCCGAACACGGCAGGCGCTGGTTATACGCTGTTCAATCGCATGTTCTTCTCGCAGACCGACAAGGATGCGATGATCATTGACGAGCGCTCAAACGGTGGCGGTCAAGCCGCGAACTATATCACGGACGTTCTCAGCCGGACGTATTTGTCCGGCTGGAAAGACCGCGATGGTCTGACCTTCAACACGCCTGGGGGCGCGATGTTTGGTCCGAAGCTCATGCTGATCGACCAGGATGCTGGCAGTGGCGGTGACTTCTTGCCGTACAGCTTCCGCGAAATGGGAATTGGAACGCTGATGGGCACACGCACCTGGGGCGGTTTGATCGGAATCTCTGCGAATCCAGGTCTGGTCGATGGGGGCTTCTTAGTTGTCCCCTATTTTCGCTTCTATGACACCGATTATGAGTGGTCGGTTGAGAATGAAGGCGTGGCGCCGGACATCGAAGTTCAGCTTGATCCATTGCTGACCAATCAGGGCCGAGACGCTCAGCTTGAAGCAGCGATCGCGGAAATCCTGCGCCAGGCCAATGAAAATCCAAGCCCGGTGCCGACAGACGCACCGCCTTATCCGACCGAACTCGGAGAATAAATTCGGCTTAATTACGGCTCAGACTTGAGTCGAAACGCGCCAGATGATTGCACAACGATGTGTTGATCATCTGGTGCGTTTGCTCGCGTGCAATGCGTATTGATCTCCGGATTCCGCGCTATTTGTGAGCAGTTCTGAGAAATTCTTGATCAGTTTTTAGAGTGAAGGCCCCAAATACAGAACTCAGACCTTTTTTTCAGAATTGAGAGCCATCAGGGTTTGATCAGGGGAATAACTGCGGATCAAGTTTCGGGCCTCAATGCAAGCGAACTCTGACGTTGCAAGATTAAAAGTGTTAACGATCACATCTGATGTGGACGCTTACACACGTTTGCAAAGCTCGTTGAATGGCGAGTACGCTTTGCAACGGGTTCCCGATATTGAAGACAAGTTGAGTCTAGGGCTCTCTCAGACCGCTCAGGATATCGTTTTGATCGTCCGGAGCGACGTCTCAGCGCCCTATCTGGAAAGCTGGCGTGACCTGATCGCTCAGACGCCAATGCCCGTCATTTTATTTGCCGAAACCGATCGTGATCGCGTTGCCTCGACTGCAATTCGCTACGGGATTACGTCCTTTGTCGTGGCTGGGTTTGAGCCGCGCCGGGTGCCCACACTGATAGAAGTGACCATCGAACGCTTCAAACTCCACCAAGCATTACGCAATGAGCTGACCAAATCCCAAGAGGAGCTGGCCGCACGCAAGGTGATAGAGCGCGCGAAGGGGCTTTTAATGGAAAAGAAACAGCTCAATGAGCAAGAGGCGTATCGGCGTTTGCGCGAGCTCGCGATGCGTCAGTCCAAGTCGATTAAAGAAGTCGCCGAGACTCTTATTTTGTACTCGGACATCCTGCCCTGAGGGCAACATGTTCGCACCTGCACAATCCTTGATCGCGAATTTTTCACCATGCTTGAAACGCGAGCATGCTCAGAAAAAAGCTAATGAGTGAATCAGTTTTGCTGTCTCAACGTCCAATCTCTCGACACGTTTGGTGTCAGTTCAATGACGAACACCACATTCAAGCCGCGCAACGGCGCGCGGACTTGGTGACCTCATAAGGTCACTGTTGAGGCTCAGGGGTGAGCCTTCCTCCTAAACCAGAATTGGACGGTTGCGTGCACGTTGCGTTCGCACCCCAACCGCTTGCGCTAACGCGTCCATGCCAAGTGAATTCGAATGTCGGGTCGTGTGCTGCATCACGCCCGAAGAGGGAATAATATTATGAAAAAATCTCTACGCACTCATTTGATGTCGTGCGCGGTCCTCTCCGCAGGACTCATGCTCGCGCCATCCGTTACGGCTCAAGAAGCTGATGGGGATGACACAGCTGTTCAAGAAACCATTATCGTCACCGGTGCCCGCGGCGCGCCACGTTCGGTGACCGATTCTCCGGTTCCGATTGATGTGTTTGGCTCGGACGATATCGAAGCGGTTTCGTTTACCGATACGAACGATATCCTACGGACGCTGGTGCCATCTTACAGCTTGTCGCGTCAGCCGATCTCAGACGGCGCGAGCTTTATCCGGCCCGCCACGCTGCGCGGGCTACCGACTGATAAAACCCTCGTTCTGGTGAACTCAAAACGCCGTCACCGTGCGGCACTGGTCTCCATTGGGGGATCGGGCACACAGGGCCCCGACATTGCAACTATCCCATCGACTGCGATTGGTACGGTCGAAGTTCTGCGCGATGGAGCTGCGGCGCAGTATGGTTCTGACGCGATCGCAGGCGTGATCAACTTCATCCTGAAAGACAATGCCGAAGGCATCACGCTGACCGCTCAAACCGGCCAGTATTACGAAGGCGACGGCACCGAATACCTGCTCGCTGGTAATATCGGTTTGCCATTGGGCGATAGCGGCTTTTTGAGCATTTCGGGTGAGTATTATGATGCTGAAGCGACGGTCCGTGCCCGTCAGTACTGCGAAGGCTTTGCTTGTGCCGACGTCAACGATCCACGTTTCGCGGGTGGTGGCACGAGCTTTGACACCACCATCGCTGGCTTCACTGAAGCCTCTTACATTGCGGGTCTGCCGGATGCGAATATCGGCGACGGCGATGTTGTGCAACCTTGGGGCGCACCGAATGTGGATCGCCTCGCCCTCTTCTACAATGCCGGCATCGACCTGACCGAAAATATCTCTCTCTACAGTTTCGGTAACTACACGACGTCTGAAAGCGATGGCAGCTTCTTCTATCGTTTCCCAGGCAATGGCACGATCGAAAACCTTCGTCTTGAAGATGGATCGGTCTATTCGCCGCTCTCCATTTTCCCAGGCGGCTTCACCCCGCGCTTCTTCGGTGAGATTGAAGACTTGTCTTTCCTCGCTGGGATTAAAGGCGACATGGAAAATGGTTTTTCGTGGGATCTGTCGGGTCGGTATGGCTCTAACGAGATCCAGTACACACTCGCCAACACGATCAACCCCTCGCTTGGACCGGCCACACCGACCAGCTTCCGCCCAGGGGATCTGATCAACGAAGAAACACAACTCCAAGCGGACTTCGCCTACGAGTTTGAAGGCGGAACGGCTTCGCCAATCGTTGTCGCGTTTGGCGCAAGCTATCTCGACGAATCTTATGAAATTGTCGGCGGCGATGCTGCTTCCTTCGCCAACGGACCTTTCTCCTCCCAGGACCCGTTTGGTTTCTGTACGGACGAAGATGATATTGCGACCCGTACTGCAACCGCCGCCGGCATGGCTGTTATGGCCGCTGGATCGACTCTGGATTGTACGGATGGCGGAGATCCGGTGTACCGGACCGTTGGGGTCGGCTCGAATGGCTTCCCAGGCTACGGCCCAGATTCTGTCGGCACGCTAACCCGCGACTCGTATGGCGTCTATGTCGATGTCAGCACGGACGTTACCGACAATCTGTTCCTGCAAGGGGCGATCCGGTTCGAGGACTATTCTGACTTCGGTGAAGAGACGGTGTGGAAACTCGCCGCACAGTACGATTTCAACGAAATGTTCTCGGTTCGCGGGTCCGTCGGCACCGGCTTCCGTGCGCCAACACCCGGTCAGCTCGGAACGACCAACGTTTCGACACGTCTGCCAAACGGTGTCCCGGTTGCGACGGGTCTGTTCCCAACCAGCAACCCAGCAGCGATCGCGCTCGGCGCACAGCCGCTTGGACCTGAGAAATCAGACAATCTGGCCTTTGGTTTCCTCGGTAGCGTTGGCGACTTCACCTATACGGTCGACTTCTATCAGATTGATCTGGAAGACCGTGTGAACGCGGTGTCCACGATTACAATCATCAACGACATCGACTTCCCGGCCCTCAATGATGGTAGCCCAGCGCCCTCCGGAAATGAGTATGCCTCTGTGCTCGACGCAGCCGGTGTTCCGAACGCCAACACGATTGGCGGGGTGAACTTCTTCCAGAATGCGTTCGACACGACCACAACCGGGGTCGATGTTGTTCTGACTTATAATCAGGACTGGGGCGCCAATGGATCGACCGCTTTCTCAGGCGCGTTTAACTGGAACGAAACCGAGTTCGACGGTGATGTGACCAGCTTGTTTAATGCTGAAAGCCGTTATGACTTTGAGAATTTCCCGCTTCAGTGGCGCGCAAACTTGTCGGCCACGCACGAAATCGGAAAGTTCACGCTGTTCGCTCGGGCCAATATTTTCGGGCCGTATGAAAACTCCGATAGCGGTGGTGCCAATGGCAACATCCAAGACTTCGGCGAAGAGATCTTCATCGACGTTGAAGGTTCTTACGACATCACAGACGCGATCACTCTATCGGTCGGCGCCCGGAACTTGTTCGACGAGTATCCAGATGAAGCAGATCCAAGCATCGGTGATAGCTGCTGTGGTCGAATCTACCTGTCTGCGAGTGAAGTCGATTGGCAAGGCGGCTACTATTACCTCCGCGCGGTCGCAAAGTTCTAATTTTTGAGCACTTCAAAAAATAAATAATCTAATTCGGGGGGCAGAATTGATCTGCCCCCCGACCTCCCAGACGACCATTAATTAGATAAACAAATCGGACGGTTTTATGCCCGGACTAGAAGGCGACAGCCTGCAACTACTACAATTGATTGGCGTGTTAATGGCGGCGGGACTGGTTGCAGGTTTCGTCGCTGGCTTGTTTGGCATTGGTGGAGGCTTCGTCGTTGTCCCAGCTTTGCTTTTGGTTTTCACCGTCTTCGGCGTGGATGGAGATGTATTGACCCATGTGGCGATCGGAACCTCCCTCGCCACGATCATTGTAACGTCATCTCGATCTGTTCATGCGCATCATCAAAAAGGCGCGGTGGATTTTGGGATCATTAAAGACTGGGCCCCATGGCTCGTGCTTGGTGTCGCCGGTGGGTTGTATCTTGCTCAATTCATGGACGGTCGATCTCTAAAATGGATCTTTTCAATCGGCGTCTTCTTAATGGGGCTGCACTTCATTTCGCCGGTTTTACGCGATGTGAAACTCGCAGATGAAATGCCCCGCGGCTTTGTTCGGGCTGGACTTGCTTCATTTTTGGGCGGGTTTTCTGCCCTGCTCGGCATTGGCGGTGGCACCATCGCGGTCCTCACCATGACGATGTGCGGACGCCCAATTCACCAAGCAGTCGCGACTGCAGCGGGCTTTGGTGTGATCATTGCGGTCCCGGGTGCCATCGGGTTCGCCGCACTCGGCATGGGTGAAGAAGCTTTGCCCGCCGGGTCGTTTGGTTATGTAAATTTGATCGCTGTGGCTGCCATTACCGCCATGACGTTCATCACTGCGCCACTTGGCGCCAAGGCGGCGCACGCGCTGAACGCGCCGTCTCTGAAACGCGTCTTCGGCGTCTATCTCGTCGCGACGTCAGCTATCGTATTATGGAATTCGTTCTCATGAGTACGCGTATCCAATTAGGCCAATTGCGCCGTCTAAAGTTCTAATGGAGGAACCCAAGCTATGACTATCAATCTCACCCGACGTCTTATGCTCACTGGAGCCATGGGATCGTCCATCGCCGGCGCTGCCGCTTGTGTTAGCAGCGTGGGCGCGGTTAAACCCGCCGTTGCAGAAGCCGCCTTCCCGCCATCCGCGGATATCGATCCTTATCTCCTCGGACCGCCTGAAGGCGTCGCGCTTTTGTCTCGTAACGAAAATCCGTTCGGGCCATCGAAGTCCGCATTGGATATGATCGAGTATGCAGCCAGCAAAGGCGCTTACTATACCTCTCGCGAAGCGCAGGTCATGCTGGTCGAAATGATCGCCGAGAAGAATGGCGTCTCACCCGAGCAAGTTGTGATTACGACCGGATCGGGCGAAGTGCTATGCGCCATCGCGCTGATTTATGGTCCGAAGGGCCCCATCGTTGCACCGCGCTTGTTCTGGGACACCACCGCGCTTTATGCTGTGAACCTTGGCATGGCTGAAATTCAGCGTGTGCCGCTCGCCGCAGATATGAGCATCGACTTACCGGCAATTGAGGCGAAAGTCACAGACCAGACCGGCCTGGTTCAATTATGCAATCCAAACAATCCAACTGGCCTTGTTTCAGACGCCTCCACCCTGCAAGCCGCTGTGAAGCGCATGGCCGCCAAGACGACGGTTTTGGTCGACGAAGCTTATATTGAGCTTTCCGATGACCCCGACGCGAATTCATGTGTCCCGCTGATCAATGCAGGCCACGACGTCATTGTCACGCGCACGTTCTCCAAGATTTACGGCATGGCCGGTGTGCGGGTCGGTTACTCAATCTCATCGGCTGAGACCGCTGCGAAAATCCGCTCGACGGCCATGTCCTGGTCGCCAAGCCTCTCTATCGCCGCAGCGATCGGTTGCTACAATGACGAGAAGTTCCTCGCCATGTCGCGATCGAAAATTCAAGAGGGCCGCGAAATGGTCAATATGACGGTCGATACGCTCGGTCTGACCCGCCTGCCTTCGCAAACGAATTTTGTCTATTTCAAATCGGGAAAAGAAGCGAACGATGTCCAGAAAGCGATGGCGGATAAGAAAATATCCGTACGCGGACAATATATGGACTATAATGAGTGGACCCGTGTCTCGATGGGCAAACTTCCGGATGTCGAGCGCTTCTGTAAAGCTCTGCCCGAAGTGATCGGCGCGTAGTCGACAAGTCGCGATCTCTTTATGCAGGCTCCAAGGAGCCCGTAATCGAGGCACGCTGCGACAGTTCCATCCAGTTGCCGTGCGCATCTTTCAAAAACGAGATGCGCGCGGTTTTGCCGAGGGTCTTGGGTGGGGCGCCCTCGGCAGCGCCTTTTACGAGAGCACGTTGATGCACAGCGTCAGTTTTGAACACCTGAATCGTTGTGTAGCGAAAGCCAAGCCCCATCATCTCGCCGCTATTCGTCTCCTCAGCGATGTCCGGCGCTTCAACCCCAACAATTAAACTACGCCCGCACCGCACAGCATCCTGCCGCTCACGATCGCGCGGCAAGCCCAAGCGCGTCTCGTAGTGATCGAAGAAGCGCTCAAAGCTCGACGTCGCGATCTCAATTGCCCAATGGTCCACGCCCTCATGCCCTTTGGGCACCAAGCGAATCTGGTTGCCGTCTGGATCCACCAAGTCTTTAGGCGTTGAAACGTTTGTTTTGCCAACGATTAGTCGCAGCAAACCGCCGGGTGTTCGCGGCGCCAAAGGCGTCCGTGTATGATTGAGTTTCAAGATCGCGGTTTCGAAAGTGTGGCGATGCTGGCGGACCCCGCCACCGAGCGGCAGCATGTGATCAAACGCTAAGCCGACTTCGGTCTGCCAGAAGGACAGCATCTCTTCGAAACGGTTTGTGAACAGCCCAATATCGAGACAGTCTTTGGCGATCCACTCTGGCAATTCAGGTCGATTGTCGCTCAAGACTAAGCCGCCGTCGATTGCGGTACGGACCGTTTGGAGTAGACAAATTCCTCAGCCTCTAAGCTGATCGCCGGCAGCTCATCCCGCTCTTTCCAGTAGTCTTGCGTATGCTCCCAAATCGGATCGGCGCCGCGCTTCGGCATCAGGTGCATGGAGCGCATCAAATACCCCGGATTGAAATTGTCGGCGTCCATCCAAGGCAGCAAGGCCATATCCTTGTCTCGTGGTCGCAACTCGGCGCGCACCTCATCCATCCCATGTGCATCCATGTGCTTGAGCAATCGACAGACGAAGTCTGCCACCAAATCGACCCGAAGAGTCCAGCTGGCGCGGAAATATCCGAAAACCCAGACCATATTGGGCACACCTGTGAACATCATGCCCCGATACGTCACTGTTTGGCTGAAATCGACTGGCTGACCATCAACCTCAAACGGAATGCCACCAAGGACTGACAGATTAAATCCGGTCGCCGTGACGATAATGTCCGCTTCAAGATGCTCACCGGATTTCAATAGAATTCCGGTCGGGGTGAACCGCTCAATCTCATCGGTCACGACGCTCGCTGCACCGCTGGCGATTCCTTGGAACAGGTCCCCATCAGGAATGAAGGCAAGACGCTGCTGCCAAGGCCGGTATTTCGGCGTAAAGTGCTTATCGATGTCGAAATCTGGACCGAGATAGGCGCGCGCGGCCTCTAAGAGCTCGGCCTTCACCACGTCGGGTTCGGTGAGGCATCGCTGGCAGGTTTCATCCTGATCAAATAGCGCTTTCATCCGCGCGATCTCATGCACCTGCTCATCCGACACACCAATCCGGCGAAGCTCGTCCGCAAGTTCGTTTCGGTTCTCAGCCGGGAAGAAATAAGTTGGCGATCGCTGGAGGAGCGTTACGTGTTCACACTCACCAGCGATCGCGGGCACGAGGGTGGCCGCTGTCGCACCCGAGCCAATGCAAATCACTTTCTTATCCTTGAGAACCGTATCTTCCGGCCACGTTTGCGGATGAATGATCTCGCCCTCAAAATCCTCCATACCGTCCCATTCGGGCGTGTAGCCCTCGGCGTGATTGTAATAGCCCTGACACATCCAAAGGAAGTTGCAGGTATAGGTCTTCCGCGCGCCGGTTTGCCCGCATGTCGCCTCAACGGACCATAATTTGTCCTTGGAAGAATACCGTGCGGCGGTGATTGTATGCGCGTATTGGATATGTTGATCGATATCATTCTCATCGATCACCTCGCCCATATAATTCAAAATTTCTTCAGCCGTCGCGATTGGCGGACCGATCCAGGGCTTAAACCGATAGCCGAACGTGTAGAGATCGCTGTCGGAGCGAATACCTGGATACTTATGCGTCAGCCACGTTCCGCCATAGCTCTCGAAAGCATCGAGAATGAGATAAGATTTACCGGGACATTGCGTTTGCAGGTGATAGGCAGATCCAATGCCGGAAATACCCGCCCCAGCGATTAAGACATCATAGTGACCCGCGATTTCTGTCGACGCCATGGTCGATCCTCCCATTGTTTTTCGGCGAAGCTGGCGGGAAGACACAGCGATGGCAATAGGGAAAAGGACTTAGCCGGGCGGTGATGACCTTCAGGCCATGTCCCAGACGGCCTGAACAAAACGACTTAATTTATTCTGATCTAACTTGCTGTTAGTGCGGACACCCGAGCAGAGATCGACCGCGAAAGGTCTGACTTTGGCGATCGCGGATTGAACATTGCTAGGGTTTAGCCCGCCAGCCAAGATGACGGGCCGCGGACTGGCGTCGACAAAGGCTTTGCTGATTTCCCAATCATGGGTTTCCCCCGTTCCACCGAGCGTCACAACGCTTGCGTTTGGGCGTCCTGAGTCCAGCAAAAACGCGTGGACATAAGGAGCATAGCGCGGAATCAATTCGAGTACGCTTTCATCTTCAACGTGAATGACTTGAACCCGCTGCACCTCAGGGATCAACTCAGCGAGGCGGCGCGACTCCTCACTGTCGATATGCGACACGATCTGAACGGTTCGCGCGCCGGTTTCTTTGACGTGCTCGGCAATCGCATCGGCCTGCGTTCGTGACGTTAGAAGGAAGGCCGAAATGGGGGGTGGAATGTGGGGAAGTATGGCTCGAATTTCATCGTCTGAGATGGGCCCGGGTCCGGAAGGCATTTCAGCGACCAAACCAAGCGCATCCGCGCCAGCATTGATCGCCACATCCGCCTCAGAGCGATTTGCGATACAACAAACTTTGATACGTGTGCGCATGATCTAAGCGGTAGTTGGCGGGACTGTGTTCGGCAATCGGTTTTTGTCGCGCCTGAGAGACGTGCAGCGAGCCAGCGGTTCGCGCACGGGTCTTAATCGGGCGGAGCAAACCGCGTTTGGAGCGTGAAGACCTCTTCTGAAGGCCCCTCCTCGCGCAGCTGAAGCATCTTTTCCCAGCCCTTTCGGATCGTGATCCGCTCGGACTTTGGCGCCCACCACATGGCGAGCGTTGCTCCCACGGATCGATCACTCCACTCTCGTAGCGCCTTCATCCCATCTCTATGCGGGGCATATCGATAGGCGAACTTATGCAGTGCGTTAACATCACGCCAACCGGCCATTGTGATCACATCCGGACTCGCAAAGCCTTGCTCCGCGGCGGCAAAGACTTCCTCAAAGGTCAGGAAGTCGCCGTCCGGTGTTCGCAAAGCGTGATTATGCCAAAACAGATCCTCTTCAGCATCTGCGGCCGCGAAAATGCCGGGCAGCTGACTGAAGAAGAATTGCGCATTCGGGTCGTCCGCGGAAACCACACCAAGGGGCCGGAACACATTGATGTGAACGAGGGCGTAAGAGGTCATTTGGAGCCTGCTTTGTTCTTTCCACACGGCCAGGTAGTTTGATCATGCGTTCCGCAAACAAATATCTTGTAAATAGACGAGTTTCGCTCGTGTTGAGCGCCTCCAACGAAGGTCTGATAGCTGGAACGGCCAATGGTCTTTAAGAATGCGTCCCTGAACCGCCCTAATCATCTTGCAACCGATGACTAGCTCAAATACATGAACGCTAAATTCGCTGGTAATCGGCGCGCTTTAGGGCTGCGGCCAGCCAGCATCATGTAAAACGAGGGATTTGAACAGATATGAGCCTATACACTGAATACTTGCAGCAAATCGAACAGCGCAAAAAAGAGGGTCTTCATCCCAAACCCATTGAAGACGCACCTTTGGTCGCCGAACTGATTGAGCAAATCAAACAGACCGGCCATGAGCATCGCGATCAGTCGCTCAATTTCTTCATCTATAACACACTCCCCGGCACCACGAGTGCGGCTGAGGTGAAAGCTCAATTTTTGAAGGATATAATCCTTGGCAAAGAAACCGTCACTGAGATTACGACGGCGTTTGCGTTTGAGCTCCTATCGCATATGAAAGGCGGCCCGTCAGTTGAAGTCCTGCTCGACCTCGCCCTCGGCGACGATGCGGCCATCGCGGCGGACGCCGCAAAAGTGCTCAAAACCCAAGTCTTCCTGTACGAAGCCGATACAGACCGTCTCGCTGCCGCCCACAAGGCGGGAAACACGACCGCAACCGGCATCCTCGAAAGCTATGCACGGGCAGACTTCTTCACCCAACTGCCAGACATTGAAGATGAAATTAAAGTGGTGACCTTTGTGGTCGCGGTCGGAGACGTGTCCACCGACCTCCTCTCACCTGGTAAAGACGCCCACTCGCGCTCCGACCGCGAGCTGCACGGCAAATGCCTATTTGAACACGACCAAGAGAAGCAAGCCGCGCTGAGAGCTCTGCAAGCGCAGCACCCCGATAAACGCGTCATGCTGGTGGCTGAAAAAGGCACCATGGGCGTCGGGTCATCGCGGATGTCGGGCGTGAACAATGTCGCGCTCTGGACGGGCGTTCAAGCGAGCCCATATGTCCCCTTCATCAATATCGCCCCCGTGGTTGGTGGCACGAATGGCATTTCGCCGATTTTCTATACGACAGTCGGCGTGACCGGCGGGATCGGGATCGATCTGCAAAACTGGGTACGCAAGGTCAACCATAATGGTGCGCCGGTCATCGATGAGGATGGCGAGCCGGTTCTGGAACAACTTTACTCGGTCGATACCGGCACGGTTCTGACCATCAATACAAAAACCAAGAAGCTATATAACGAAGACGGCTCGCAAGAGCTGGTCGACATTGCCTCTGCGCTGACACCACAAAAGGTTGAGTTCATGAAGGCGGGCGGCTCGTACGCCGTTGTGTTTGGCAAGAAGCTGCAAACCACAGCGGCCGAGATCCTCGGCGTCGAAGCCCCGGCGGTTTATGCGACCTCTAAAGAGATCTCTCACGAAGGTCGCGGCATGACGGCTGTTGAGAAAATCTTCAACCGCAATGCGGTCGGCGTGACGCCTGGCAAGACCCTGCATGCCGGCTCGGACGTACGCGTGAAAGTCAACATTGTTGGCTCGCAAGACACGACCGGCCTGATGACCTCTCAAGAGCTTGAAATGATGGCAGCGACGGTCATCTCGCCAACCGTTGATGGCGCTTATCAATCTGGCTGTCACACCGCGTCCGTGTGGGACCTTAAGGCTCAGCGCAATACGCCGAAGCTGATGAGCTTCATGAACAAGTTTGGCCTGATCACAGGACGCGATCCAAAGGGTGAATATCACCCCATGACCGACGTGATCCACAAAGTTCTGAATGATATCACAGTGGATGATTGGGACGTCATCATTGGCGGGGACTCACACACCAGGATGTCAAAAGGCGTCGCGTTCGGTGCGGACTCAGGCACCGTGGCCCTCGCCCTTGCGACAGGTGAAGCGACCATGCCGATCCCGCAATCGGTCAAAGTCACATTCAAAGGCGCGCTCAAGGATCACATGGATTTCCGCGATGTGGTGCACGCCACTCAAGCGCAAATGCTTGACGAATTTGACGGCGAGAACGTCTTCCAAGGCCGGATCATTGAGGTTCATATTGGCACCCTTCTCGCCGACCAAGCCTTCACCTTCACCGATTGGACGGCGGAGATGAAAGCCAAAGCCTCGATCTGTATTTCTGAACCTGAAACGCTGATTGAGTCCCTTGAGATCGCTAAGAGCCGCATCGGTATCATGATCGAAAAAGGCATGGACAATGAGAAAGGCGTCTTGAAAGGCCTGATCGCGAAAGCTGATCAACGCATTGATGAGATCCGGTCTGGCAAGCGGCTGCCACTCCAGCCGGACGAGAACGCAGAATACTTTGCGGAATTCACCGTCGATCTGGATAAAATCAATGAGCCGATGATCGCTGACCCGGACGTCAATAATGATGATCCGTCGAAGCGCTACACTCATGACACGATCCGCCCAATATCCTTCTATGAGGGCACGAAAGAAGTGGATCTTGGGTTTGTTGGATCCTGCATGGTCCACAAAGGCGATATGAAGATCATCTCGCAAATGTTGAAAAACATTGAGAAACAGAATGGCTCGGTGGAGTTTAAAGCGCCGCTCGTGGTTGCCCCACCGACCTATAACATCGTCGATGAGCTCAAAGAGGAGGGCGACTGGGACGTGCTCCAGAAATATTCTGGCTTTGAGTTTAACGACGATAATCCGAAGAACACAGCCCGCACCGAGTATGAAAACATCATGTATCTCGAACGACCTGGCTGTAACTTGTGCATGGGTAACCAAGAAAAAGCTGCCAAGGGTGACACGGTTATGGCGACCTCTACCCGTTTGTTCCAGGGCCGGGTGGTCGCGGACAGTGACGAGAAGAAAGGAGAGTCCTTGCTCGCTTCGACGCCAGTTGTTGTCCTTTCAACAATCCTCGGTCGAACCCCAAGCATTGACGAGTATGTGGCCGCTGTCGACGGGATCAATCTGACCAAATATGCGCCGCCGCGTCTATAACAGACCGTAAGCCGTTAAAACAAAAGGACCGGGGCCATCTGTCCCGGTCCTTTTTGATTCTGAGCGTCCGCATCTCAGCAAACCACTCGGCTTCAGTTTTGGCCCCACGCGGCCTTCTTCCGATAAATCGTCGATGGGTTGATTTGAAGCTGCTTAGCAGCGGCAACGACATTACCGCGGCAAAGGGCGATCGCCCGTTCGATCGCCTTCTTCTCCGTCATCCAAAGGGGTTCAAGTCCGTAATCTGGCTCTGCGAAATCCATGGCAGGATCCGCAGCAGCGATGGGCTGATGGTTTGAAATGGCGGGCGCTGGCGACGCAGACGGAGTTTGGTGCACGGGGAAATGCTGAGACGAAATCATCCCACCTTCGTTCAAAACAACCATCTGACGGATCAGATTCTCGAGCTCACGCACATTGCCCGGCCAAGCGTGCGAGATCATCCATTCTTCGGCATCGCGGCTGAAGCCTTCAAATACCTTACCCTCTTCGCTCGCATAGCGAGCCAAGAAGCTCTCCGCGAGCAATAAGATATCAGCGCCGCGATCTCTCAGGGGTGGGAGCGCGACCGGAATGACATGGAGCCGGTAATACAAGTCTTCGCGCAGCTCCCCTTGCCGAACGGCTTCCAAAGCATCGCGGTTTGTGGCCGCGACGATGCGAATGTTGGACTTTCGCACCTGGCTATCCCCAACGCGTTGATACTCGCCAAGTTGCAAAAAGCGCAAAAGCTTCGGCTGGAGCTCGATCGGCATCTCGCCCAATTCATCCAAGAAGAGCGTGCCACCTTCGGCAAGTTCCGCCGCCCCTGCCCGGTCTGACGTGGCGCCAGTAAAAGCCCCTTTGACGTGACCGAAGATTTCGCTCTCAATCAGATCTCGTGGGATTGCGCCGCAATTGATGGCAACAAACTTCGCTTTCCGCCGGGGGCTGAGATCATGCACAGCCCGGGCGATGAGTTCTTTGCCCGTGCCAGTCTCTCCGGTGACAAAAACGCTCGCTTTAGAAGGCGCTGCGGCTTCGATCGACTTGAACACCCCCTGCATCACAAGGGATTTGCCAATAATACCGCAAAAATCCGAGCGATCGATTTCAGCTTCATAGGTTGCAACGACCTTCTTGAGCTGAAAGTTTTCAACCGCATTCTGCGCCGTGACCCGTAGGCGGTCTTTTGTCGTTGGCTTGACGACAAAGTCGACGGCACCCCGGCGCATCGCATCAACGGCGACCGACATGGACCCGTTCGCTGTGATCACGATAATCGGCGCGTTAATCGCCGCGTCCGTCCACCGATCGAGCAAGTCTAAGCCGTTTGCGTCTGGCAATTTTAGATCCAGCAGAATGCAATCTGGCACCTGCGCTTCAATCGCCGCAATGGCCTTCGCGCCCGTATCCGCAATTTCGATCTCACTGAACTCATCGCGCAGATGCGCCTGATAAGTTCGCGATAAGGACGGCGTGTCTTCGACGATCAGGAGACGTCCAAGTTTGGCCATGGCTTAGCCTCCCAGGTAAACTTTTTCGAGTTCGGTTTTGACCGCATTTGCTTCTGCTTCAATGCTATCGACCAGCGGTTCAATCCGACCGGTTCGACCAACGCGCGCCATTTCTTCGAGTTCAGCAGCCAGACGGCTCAGCTCGGTCGCGCCAATGTTCGACGCCGCACCTTTGAGCGAATGGGCGTGGTGCTCTAGATCGTGATTGAAATGATCCTTGAGTCCAGGCAGACGCCAGCTGAGCTCATCCACAAAGATCCGGCCAATCTCGGCGTATGTCTCCAAATCGCCTTCCCAGACTTCCTGGATCGCGTCTTGATCAAGTGCAGACATTTTCAGCTCCGTTTCATGATGTTTGGGATCGACGGCATCTTGTGGCTCAACCGTCGAAAGCCAGGGTTGTAACGCCGTGCGCAATGCTTTTGGACGCACCGGTTTGGTGACGTAACCAGACATCCCAACTTGGAAGGCATGATCTCGGTCCCCTTTCAGGGCATGCGCCGTCATGGCGACAATCGGGGTTGTGTATCCGCGCTGGCGCAAAATGCGGGTAGCCTCAAGCCCATCAATGTTCGGCATGGAGACGTCCATCAAAACGACATCAAACTCTCCGCTCAGCGCTGCATCAATTGCGGCCGCACCATCGACGACATGCTCATATTCGAGCCCTAGGCGGTCGAGCATTTTTTTCGCCACCATGGCATTGGTTTCTGAGTCTTCTGCGATCAGCACCCGGCCGGCCAAAACGCTTTGGTCGTCCGACATCGTATCTGCGGTATGAGTCTCGTGATCCGCGCGTTCGACGGGAACGGAGAACGTAAACGTCGACCCAACGCCAGGCGCGCTACTCACCGTAATCGAGCCATCCATGATATCCGAGAGCTGCTTACAAATTGCCAGTCCGAGCCCCGCGCCGCCATGCGACTTGGACCGCGAGGAGTCAGCTTGTTTGAAGCGGTCAAACAGAACCGCTTGGTCACGCTTTGAGATCCCGATCCCGGTATCACGGACTTCCAAGGACAAGCGTCCATCCTTGTCATTGCCGCTATAATCAATGCAGATTGCAATCGCACCGCGTTGGGTGAACTTCAGCGCGTTTCCAACCAAGTTGATCAAAATCTGGCGGATCTTACCCACATCGGATTTGACCATCTTCCCAGCTGCGTCGACTTCCGTCGCAAGCGTAATGCCTTTTTTCTCCGCCAGTGGACCAAATACTTCACTGACAATGTTTGAGAGGTCCGCGGGATCGAACACAGAATACTCCATATCGATCTCGCCAGCCTCGATGCGTGAAAGATCGAGCAAATCATCGATCAGGGTCAAAAGTGTCTCAGCAGACCGCTCGGCCGCTTGGATCAAACCCGCAGTTTGCTCACTCATCCCCTCACGCTCGACCAAAGAGAGTGAGCCAATCACGCCATTCAGAGGTGTCCGCATTTCGTGAGACATATTGGCGAGAAAATCAGACTTCGCGATGTTCGCTTTTTCTGCCGCCTCTTTGGAGTCTTTGAGCTGCTGTTCTCTAGCAAGACGGTCTGAAATGTCCCGAACGACGCCATAATAAAGCCCTCCGTCTGGGCTTTCGATCCGACGGCCAAGGAGCTCCGTCGGAACTCGTTTGCCGGAGGCATGTAGAAAATCCATGCGAACCCGAACCGTTTCGCCATTGCTTGCGGTGCTCATTCCGGACAGCGCTTTGCCAAGGCTATCCGGCGCGACGAAGTCGATCGCGGGCTTGTTCAACATATCTTCTTTGCTGTAACCCGCGAGCTGACAGGCAAGATTGTTCGCATCCAAAAGTTCGCCACGGCTATTGATGACAACGATCGCATCGGGGGATAGTTCAAAAAGGCTTTGGAACCGTTCTTCCGAGGCAAGGAGCTTTTCTTGTGCGGCTTTAGCCTCTGTAATGTCTCGAAGGTAAGCGGAAAAGAAGGTGGTGCCCCCAAACTCGACGGGCGAGATTGCAAGTTCGACGAGCAAGTCTTCACCGGCTTTGTTGGTTGCTGGTACTTCCACGCGCTTGTTGAGAACCGCGTGCTCACCCGTTTTCAAATACCGTTCTAATCCTGTATGGTGGGCATTGCGCAGGTTTTCAGGGATGACCAGATCAGCGAGCATGGCGCCAACCGCTTCCTCACGTGTGTAGCCGAATACTTGCTCTGCAGCCGGATTGAACTCAACCACTAGGCCGTCTTGATCCATCATAATGATGCAATCCAGCGCTGCATCGATCACAGCATTTCGCAAAGCGCTGTCGCGCTCGATCGCAACTAGAGTGTTTTTGGCATCAGCCATTTGCGCATCCCCACCGCTTTTCAGATTCTGCGGCTCTTGGTCTTTGGTCATTGCTTTCCCCGAACGGTTCAGTTGGGAGAAATGCAAATTTCAATTCAGGCTCTTGAGTGAATAATATCTCATAAAATACAGAGGCTTATCATCTAAAGAGCTTTTGTTGCCCGCTCATGCATTGCAATATGCCATAGGTTCGTTTGCAAAATGCAAATAAGAGTGCCGCAAATTGCAACACTCTCTTGCGTTTTGTCAGTAAGCGCCGCGCGCCGTAAGGACCGCCATTGGCGTTTTCAACAGAATGGCCATGTCCATAAAGATCGAGCGCTTCTGCAAGTAGGCGACATCAAGCACGACTTGGCGGTCAAACGGTAAGTCCGCGCGCCCTTGGATTTGCCAAAAGCAGGTGATACCCGGCTTTCCGCGAAGCCGGCGGCGTTCAACGGCAGAGTATTTTTCGACCTCAACCGGCAGCGCTGGACGCGGCCCAACCAAGGACATATCGCCTTTGAAGACGTTCCACAGTTGCGGCAACTCATCGATCGAGAACTTTCGGATGAATTGGCCAACGCGCGTAATCCTTGGGTCGCGTTTCAACTTAAACGTTACACCATCGTCTCGGTCGTGGCTTTGCTTGCTCAGCTCTTCCTGCGATGGGCCATCTATCCGCATGGACCGGAATTTGTAAATTTCAAAAGGCGCGCCATTCTCGCCAACCCGGATCTGGCGATAAAGCGCAGGACCTTTACTTTCGAGGCGAACGGCGATGGCTGTGCCGATGAGCAAAGGCGACAAGGCCAGCATGCCGAGCCCAGATGCTGTAATATCCATGAGTCGTGCCAAACCTCGGTCAATCGATTTAATGAAAGCCTTTTTACGCTGCCCCAGCGCGTATTTCGCAGCGTGCGCGGTAAAGGTGAAGTTACCGATCAGGTAGCGCTGCCACATACGCCGTGGCTCACACTTTAAGCGGTAGATCCACTCGGTGCCGGTTTTGCGCATCCATTCTGGTGCGCGCGGGATCCGGCCCGAGACAAAGTCCAGCAAACCGCCGACGCCAAGCACAACAGGTGCATGCAAGCGATGTCGCACGCGAGCGAGCCAGACATCCTGCGTAGGGACACCAAAGGCGACGAACACAACGCGCGCGCCTGAGGCGTTGATCTTGGCGATGATCGCGTCTTCTTCACGCGGACTGAAATAGCCATGCTGATGGCCAGCGACGTTCAAGCCAGGAAAGTTGGTCTTCGCATTCTGAGCCGCGGTTTCTGCGACGCCTTCTCGGCCGCCAAGGAAAAAGACCGGGATCTTGCGAAATGCGAGGCAACGACAGAGGGGTCCAAACAGGTCCGTGCCATTGAGGTTGGCGTTCATGTCTTTGCGGTCGAGTTTGGCTGCGAGCGCAACACCCGAACCGTCCGGGAGCAAGGCGTCGACGTTTTCGAGTGTATCGCGATAGTGCCAATCCTTGCGAGCGATATTGGCGCAATGGGCGTTTAAGAATGCAATCTGTGTTGGCGTGCGCGATTGAGCACGGTTTGCAATCCAGTAAACGGTTTCGGCCATGCCCGCATTGACGACATCAAAACCAAGGATCTTGGTCGAAGGAAGCTCAGCCGCCGGCCCGACACTTGGCCGCGCCGAGATGCTCGCTGGGATTTGTAAGGCTGTAGAAGATTGGGTTCGCATCGTTGCGCTCCTGCGGTTAAAACTTGAGGATCAAGTCGCAGGATGCGTTCCGTTCAGTCGCGGTTACTATTTTTTCAATAAATACAGAATACTAACCGACTTTCGGAGCGATGCAGCAGGCCTGGCATCTTGCAATGCGCATTTGCGAAGTGCTGCAAAATGCGTGGGCTTTCGCAAATTGCAAAATGCGAAAAGGTGCATGCCAAAAAATTATTCTCAATAAATACAGAGATCTAAGGGCGTTTTGATCGCCACCTCAGAACCGCATCGATTCTTGAAACAAGTTTGGCATCAGTTTCGAGGACGATCCGATGATCAAGTCTGCCTTTATCAAAGCCAAAACGCTTGGCACTCAAATCGCGGGACAAAAGCTGACACGCAATATCGGTTGGCTAACCGCTGCAGAGCTGGTCAGTCGGTTTGGGCGTATCATTGCGGCGATCATTCTCGCGCGCCAACTTGATGCCGTCGCTTTCGGGATCGCAGCGATCGCACTAACCATTTTCGAAGTAACACGCGTCTTTACGGAAAACGGGATCGGAGCGGCGGTCGTTCGCGCAGAGGAGAAAACCTTTCACAAAACGGCGAACACAGCCCACCGCTTAATGTGGGGCATTTGTCTTTTCCTCGCTGCCATCCAAGTCGGCGCGGGTTTCATCGTTGAGTTGGCGGTTCCAGGCAGACAAGCCGGCGCGATGGTCGCCTTACTCGGCCTTGTGTTTTTGATCATGCCCTTTGGCGTCATGCACGCCTATTGCCTGCTCCGGGCTGAGCGCATGAAGGAGCTCGCCGCGATTTCGACGGCCCAAGTGGCCGCAGACCATATTCTAACAGCGATCCTCGCGGTCTGCGGCTTTGGTGCTTGGGCGATTGTCCTGCCGAAAATTCTGACAGCCCCGATTTGGTTGATTGGCATGTTGCGTACCAATGCATGGGCCCAAGACAAAACCGCAGGCTTCGCCGCCGTCTCCGGCATCCTAAAATTCTCTCTGCCCGTGCTCGGGTCAGAGCTTATGTGTGCGTTTCGAGATCAGCTGGATAAGTTTATCGTCTCGTTCATGCTGGGTGTCGAAGCGCTTGGGCTTTATTACTTCGCCTTCAATGCGGGTCTTGGGGTCTCAACGGCTTTGAATCGCGCGTTCACCAACGCGGTCTATCCGCACCTTTGCGCGACCACAGATCGCATCGCCGCCTATCGCAAAGCCATCATCAATCTCGGTCTTCCGTTCAGCCTGCTTTACGTCCTGCAAGCCGGAATGGCGCTCTACTACGTGCCTATTGTCTTTGGAAAGAGCTGGGCGGTCGCCGCCCCTCTGGTGGCAATCCTTTGCCTCGGCGGTCCGGCCCGTTTGCTCGTCGATGCAGCCCGAATGAAAGCCCGCGCAGATGGCCATTCTGGTCGAGATTTTCAGATTTCGTTTGGCCTTTCAGCGAGCGTCCTGATCCCGTTCGCTCTGTTCTCTGGTCAAGGTTTATTCGTCGTCGCGGCAATCTCGGTTGTGAGCGCATCCGCCTTTGCGATCGCAATCACACGAGTCTCGCTCAGCGAGCACATGGCCGCGTCCCCACAAACGCTAGGAGCAAGCTCATGAACGCCTTGCCTGTCATTTCCGTTATCATGCCCGCTTACAAAGCCCGCGAGACCATCACAGCATCCGTGCAAAGCTTGCAGGCTCAGACCCTGCAAAACTGGGAACTCATCATTGTTGATGATGGCTCGCCAGACGACACCGGTAAGATCGCCTTGGAATTGGCTGAAAAGGATGCGCGGATCTGTGTCATACAACGCCAAAATGCCGGACCTTCAATTGCCCGTAACCGCGGCGTCGACTTGGCACGCGCAGATCTGATTGCGTTTCTTGATGCCGACGACTTTTGGGCACCGGAACGCCTGCTGGGGATGCTCTCGCTTTTTGACCAAGACCCAAGCGTTGGAATTGCCTTCAGCCGGACGCGGTTTGTAGATGATCAAACGCTGAAGCCGGGCACTTTGACCCCTCACGTCTCATCCCTGTCGGTCGTGGACTTGATGGCCGAAAACGCCGTCTGCAGCACATCAAACATCATCTGCCGAAAGGCTGTCTTTGAGCGCACCGGCGGCTTCACGCCGGGCTTGGATTACGCAGAAGACCAAGACTGGCTTCTACGGGTTGCGCTTGAAGGCAAAAGCCGGATCGTTGGCGTCGATGCCGAGTGGTTTTTCTATCGCTCTTCGGCGCATAGCCAATCCGCTGATCTTAGCGCAATGCGCGACGGCTGGGTCCAGATGGTCGGTGCTGCCTGTATCGACTTTCCAGAAACCGCCCCATGCGCTGCGCGAAAGGCGGTGGGTCCTTATCACCGTCAATTGGCGCGACGAGCCATTCGTATGAAGGATTCAAGGGCCGGCTTGAAATACATCGCTGCCGCGCTTCGCCATGACCCATTTCTGGTGTTTCGCCAGCCCGTTCGCACCGGTCTCACCCTCGCGGGCGTGCTGGTCACCTGTCTTCCAAATGCTACCCTAAAGGAGCTTGTCGCCCGATGACTACCCCAATCGTTTCTGTTGTGATGCCGGTTTACAATACGGCGAAATATGTAGAGTCCGCGGTCGCATCCGTACTGGCTCAAACCTTTGAAGACTTCGAGCTCCTGATCATCGATGATGCCGGCCAAGACAATTCTATTGAGCTATGTCGAGCGTTCGATGACCCGCGAATTCGGATCATCTCTCAAGCCAATCGCGGCCTCGCGGGCGCCCGCAATACTGGCATTCGTAAGGCGCGCGGTCAGTTTATCGCCCTGCTCGACTCCGATGATCTTTGGGAAGCTAAAAAGCTTGAAAAGCATGTCGACCACCTGTGGCGTTCGCCGCAAGTGGGCATCAGCTATGCTGCGTCATCAATGATTGATGATGACGGCAATTTTCTCCGTATCGTCCAAAGACCGAAATTGACCAATGTCACTCCGCGCGATGTGTTTCTGCGCAACCCTGTCGGCAATGGTTCAGCGCCCGTCATTCGAAAAGCCGTCTTCGACGACATTGCCTTCGTCAATGTTGCCCGCAACGAACTTGACTATTTCGATGAGAGCTTCCGCCAATCTGAGGATATCGAGTGTTGGTGTCGAATGGCGCTGATGACCCATTGGCGATTTGAAGGCATTGCCGGTGCTCATACCCGGTATCGTATCAATGAAGGCGGGCTCTCCGCGAATGTTGTCAAACAGTTTGAAACTTGGTCGCGAGTGAAAGCGCGCGTCACCGAGCTCAATCCTGAGTTTGCAGCGAAATGGGGCCGTTACGCAGAAGCTTACCAGAAGCGATATTTGGCGCGGCGCTGTTTCCGCATGGGCGAAGGATCCCTCGCTTGGTCTCTAATGAAAGAGGCTTTGCAAACTTGCCCCCGTATCCTTCTTGAAGAGCCCGCTAAGACCCTCACGACATTGGCCGCAGTGTTCGTCCTTCGGTTTCGCCCACAACGCCTCAACCACTCTCTCCAAGCCTTAATCGAACGGAGTTAAGTCATGACTTTTGCACGACGTATCGTCCACATACTTGACGACCTCGCCATGGGCGGCGTAATGCGCGCGCTCAAGAATTTCGAGCATCCCAGCTTGGCGTTCGCAGGCCAGCATGAGACGGTCGATATCCGCCAAGATCAAGCCCGCGCCACATCCAAGAATGACGTCGCGGTCGTGCATTTCACGGCGAATTGGAAGAAACTCGGATGGCTATTGGATTTGCGCCTGCGCGGTGGTTTTTCAAAAGTCATTCTCATTGAGCATACTTACACTGCAGGCTTTGAAGCCAACGAAGTCGAACAGAAGGTCCGATTTCGGCAAATGCTCAGATGCGCTTATGCCTTAGTTGATACGGTCGTTGCGGTCTCGAACAATCAACGCGCTTGGATCCTTGAGCACAAACTCGCGTCTGCTAAGAAAGTCATCGCGATCCCGCAGTCGCGCCAAAGCGATGACCTGCTCAAACTCAAGCTCAAACGCCGCGAAGATGGGCCGCTTAAAATCGGTGCTTTCGGCCGCTTCCACAAACAAAAAGGCTTCGATCTTCTCATCAAAGCCATGGAGCGTGTGCCACCGCATATTGCTGAACTAAAAATCGCCGGCTCTGGCCCAGAGATCAATCACCTCAAAATGCTCGCAAGCGATCTGCCTCATGTCCAGATTTGCGATCCCTTTCGTGCGCCGGATGCTTTCTTGGCAGACGTCGATGCCGTTGCCATTCCTTCGCGATGGGAAGCCTTTGGCTTGGTAGGCACCGAAGCGCGCGCGGCGGGGCGCCCGATTATTGCGGCGCGCGTGGATGGCTTGGCGGATCAGCTTGATCGCGCCTCCTTCGCCCATGCGCCGAACAGTGTTTCAAGCCTCGTTCGCGCCATCCATAAGGCAGCACGAGCTACTGATTTCGATGCACGCGCGAAAGCCGCCCGACGCCAAGCTGCGGGAGAATTCCGGACCATGCTAGGGCAGTGGCTCGCGCTTTTTGTGAAAGCGAGCAAAACCGATGCGCGTCCTCAAGCGCTCGATCATTCCATCATCGTGTAGACCGCAATCCCACGGAGCGCATTGAAATGCCCCACAGAATTATAGGCATAGACCTCGCGCGTGCCATCGCCATCTTACTGGTCACGTGGAAGCACAGCATGGCAAGTTTTGGCGCGCGGGCGCATTTGGAGGGATGGGTCGGTATTGGGCTGGAAGTCTTGATGCAACTCGCCACGCCAACATTCTTGATCTTGTTCGGGGCGATGCTGGAACTTGTCTATCGCCCTCGTTTCGAACGCGGTCAGACAGCCGACACGATTAGGCGGTTACACAAGCGCGCTCTTCAATGCTACGGCTATTATGGCCTCGCGATCTTAGTTTTCTTCAGTCTGATGGGGACCTATTCTGCTCAATCTCTCCCCTTGGTTTTTACTGGGTTCATAAGCGTTCCATACTCTCACTTATTGGCCTTTTACGCAGTCGCCCTGGTCTTCGCACCGCTTTTGATCATGTTGCGCGTCCGCTATGGTTTATGGCCATTGATCGGCGCGGCGCTGCTGGTTCATATCGCGCATCCGATCCTTTCCCAATTGCCGCCTGCCCCCGAGATTTTCGGGCGAGATTATCTCCAACACATGAGTGGTTTTATTTACGGCAAAGGTGTCGACTTCATCGGCCCATCTATCGTTCATGGCATGTCTCTCGTGTGCTTCGGAATGCTTTTTGGCTACGGGCTGAAACCGACTTTGTCCGACCATGGAACACCCATCGTTTCCTCGAGAGTTTCGCTTTGGATGGTCGCGGGCACGGGTATCGTAATCGCAGCGTGCTGGGACTGGCACGACCCCATGACAAGCGTTCACGCCTTAGTCGATGCCGCACTCCGGATCGATAGCCATCCATTGTATTTCAGCATTGGCATTTTGGGGGCTATAGGGCTGACTTGGCTTTGCATTTTGCTTTATGACACTTTGGCGCTGAAGACAGGTCTCATCTTGCGGGTTTTCGGACGACGCAGCCTCTTCGCCTTCGGGGTCGGCAACATTTTAGCCTATATCGCACCCCCTTCGATGGTGACCTATTTCGGACTTTGGAGCAGCGTTGTGATCCTGTTCGGCACGATTTGTTTGCTGACCGCTTTATATGACCAATACGAGCTCCATCGCGCGTCTTTCCGTCCTCCCAGATTGAAAGTTTCCAAAGCGTCTTAGTGACCTCAATGTCAATTTCAAAAACAAGGGTCACACGAGGACAATCTTGCGATGCGTGCGAAAGCGTATTCATATCTCCCGATGAAGACGCGACATCTCCTCGACCCCGAAATCCTGCCAGCCTTGGATGCATTTCCTGACATTTCACTCGAAAAAGAAGGCTTACCCTTAATTCGACAAGCTGCCGCGCAAATGGTGCAGCTTGCGGATGCCGATGCGCGCGGAGTCGTCAGAGATGAGATCCAAGTTCCAAGTCTATATGCCGATCAACCTGAAGTGCGTTGTTTAGTGTACCGGCCCAAATCCAGTTCGGCAGCCATTCCTGCCTATTTGCACCTACACGGCGGCGGTTACATTCTTGGATCCCCAGAAGGATCCGATGCGCACAATGTGAACTTAGCGCAAACGCTCGGGATCATAGTTGTGTCCGTCGACTATCGCCTCGCGCCAGAGCATCCGGTGCCAGCCGCTCTTCACGATAGTTATGCAGCGCTCGCTTGGATGCACGAGCAAGCCGCAGAGCTAGGGATCGATGCCAAAAGAATTGCGATTGGGGGGGAAAGCGCCGGCGGCGGACTTGCCGCGTCTTTAGCCTTGTTTGCCCGCGATCAAGGAACTTATGCGATTTGCCATCAGCAGCTGACCTATCCCATGATTGATGATCGGACTGGCAATGATGCTCACCCCGGAGACCCGCTGACAGGGGAGTTTGTTTGGACGCGCGAACGCAACCAACTGGGTTGGGCTTATTATCTAGGGGAGACGCCGCCCGCCGCGCCACACGCAGCCGCGCGCGCTGACAGTCTTGAGAACCTGCCCCCAGCTTGGATTAGCACGGCTGCACTCGATCTGTTTAGAGATGAGAATATCGACTATGCCCAACGCCTTCTCAAAGCCGGTGTGGCGACTGAATTGACCCTCTATCCTGGCGCTTGTCATGGCTTTCAAATGGCCCCTGATGCGAAGGTGACAAAGCAGTATTTGCGAGATCATGCCGAAGCGCTAAGCCGCGGTCTAAAGCTCTCAGGTTAGTCACACGGCTGGAACGGTTTGCGCGTTCGTCAGGTCTGACCCCGCGTCTCGGAGCTCTCGGGCAGCAATGCCCATCACAATCAATCCGGGCCACATGAGATAGGCAAGGATCTCTAAGTTCTCGCCGATCGAATAGAATGTCATCAGCAAGACCATGGCGAATGCAATGCGCCCGGCAGCCGATCTCGTGAACGCCAGGATCGCATATTCAATTAAGCTCCAGAGCAACGGGATGGCCAGCGCAATCGCCCCGACAATCCCTTTAACGAACAAAAGGCCGTACCAAGTATGGTGGCTACCAATCGGCATAAACTCGACCGCATGCGGACCACGTTCAACAATGCCGTGTCCCCAGATCGGTGCTTCTGTGTACCAGCGGTCAACCGCGATATCGCCGAGGAGTTCTCGCACGCGGGTTGAATCGGCGCGCATCGACTTCACAGAGTTCAATGTGGAATCGATCCAATCCAATATCGCTTGCGCAGCGGGTGTCAGCAGCAGCAATCCCAAAGTTGCCAGAAACCACATTCCAGGACGTCTGGCTTCCCCAACCGCGATCACAACCGGCCAAACGAACATAGCCGCGGCCAGCGCCAAGCGTGACTTCGAGGTCAGGATCATCGCCATTGCTGAGACGATGCCCATATACTTCCAGAGTTTTCGCTTATCCGACAAAGCAAAGATCAGATACATATTTCCGATCATGCCAGCAGCTGGAGACCAAGGCGTGAAATAGCGCAGCCGCGTCGATCCATCCGTCGGCTCAATCAAGTAGAGCGAGACCGAGAAGAACTCAGGGCCTGGGCCGCCAACGAGTTTTAAGGGAGAGACGAACAAGGTCTTGGGGAGCCCAATCATCGGGGCGACAAGAAATATTGGGGTCAGCAGCAATGTGCCGAGGGCCACCCAACCGGCCGCTTTGATGATCGTCTCAAGGCGGACGTGCATGCACGCCCCGATCAACGGGAACAGTGCGAGCAAGGCCCAACCTTTCGCCCATCCAATAGTCGATTTGATCGTCTGCCCCGTGCTTAGATTTTGGTTCATGTGCCCCACCTCGAGCGCGAGCAGCATGACCAGCATGCCGAGGAGCCACACCCAGACACCGCTCGGGATCGGTGCAACAGCTCGCGTCGCGACTGAGCCATTGGCCAAATAGTAGCGCGCGAAGAGGAGCCCCGTCAGCCCGACGCCAAGCACCGGACCGAGCACGTATAAGCCACCAAACAAATAGACGATCCAAGTCGCGGCTAGCGCGACGCCGACTATAAGGTCTTCAGGAGCGCGCGAATGATGGGCAGTCTGATCCATAATAGGGCCAATCCGATTGCGTAGAAGAACATGCCGGCAATCGTGCCCAGCATGATGAACTTTTTCGATGGGGTTGCGGGTGAGCCTGGCAGACCAGGGGTCTCAACCGTTTGGGTGAGCGGATAGGACGCAAAAACATCTGTGCGGTTTGTATCGATGCGCGCGAGCGCCGACGCGAAAACCGTCTCAGCAACCTGGTGATCACGCAAAAGACCGTCGAGTTCGGTTGCGGGTGCAGAAAGGTCCTCAACACGTTGCTGCGTGTTCTTAAGCTGCTCGCGAACCGCGTCCCGGCGCTTTTGGATGCCGGTATATTTTACGGCGGCATCCACTAAACGTGCAATCAAAGCGGACCGCTCGCCTTTTGAGGTATAGTAAGCGCGATCCAAAGTGGCGAAGGCTTCAAATCCGATCAAAATGGCGCCGCGTTCAAACAGCCCTTTGTTCAACCCGGAGAGCTCGTTTGTGGCGGCGATCACTTCAGGGTGATTTGGCCCGAACATGTCGGTGAGCTCTGATCGGGTCGTCGTGGCTTTGGAGTGCGCCTCGACAATGGATTGAAAAGCGCTGTCTGACAGCAGTGTCAGAATATCAATCGCCTGTTCAGGCGAGATGCCCATGATCTGCGAAAGACGCGTCACTTCACTGCGCGCGACATCCATCTCAGCTTGAGACCGATCTAGCTCAATGCGCAGTGTTTCTGTCTGTCCAACGAGCTCCCGGAATTGTTCAATAGAGATTAGGCCATACTCGCTTTGAAACGCGATTATATTTGCTTGCGTCTCTCGAACCGCCTCTTCAAACCCAGCCAAAGTGTCACGGTACGCCATTTCACGCAGCGACTGTTCCTCTGAGCGCAAGGCGTCCAACTCTTGCTCAAAAGAGATCAGCCACGTATCCGCAAGTTGCTTGGCCGCTTCGGGGCTCGCGGCTTTAACCGAAACATACATAAGCTTGGTCTGGTTCGCGAGTTTGATGCTGGGCGCGGGCACTTCCGAGATCTGTAAATCTAGCGCGCTCGCAACTTTCCCACGCAAGCGGAACGATTGAAGCAGGCGTTTGTAATTTTCGGTCGGACTAAGGCTGTGGCTGCCAAAGGGAGAGGCTGTGTTGCTGGTCGCCTGCCCGAGCGAATTCAAATTCACTGAAGACGATGACCCAGCGCCGGGAAGGATTAATGTGAAGCCGCTACTATACGTCTTTGGGGTCAAGAAGAAGAACGCAGCAGCCAGGAGCGCAATCGCCATCCAACCGATGCCTAGGACCAAGACATATCGCAAAAAACGACCTTGGCTGGGTCCACCTTTTAGGAAGCTCCAATTACGGATCATCGGATCAATCCTCCGAATAAGGCCGCATTCAGAGCCGGAGAAATCGCTTCCGAAACAGTGGCGATAACATCGCGGACATTGGTGACGTGCGAGTCGTAACAAGCAATTGCATCGTTTGGCAGCAGCACTGGGTTGAAATCATCACGGTCAGCTCGACGAACCAGGTCCTCAATCGAGCGCGCGATCACTTCGCTTTCACCCGTGATCGGATTACGCGAGATCAAAACGCCCCAGCGTCGCGCATTGGTGGCTTGAATCCCACCCACGCAGTTGGCCGAGACCAATCCTTGGAGAAAGCGCGTGCCATAAGGCAACTTTGTAGAGTACTCGCCGATCGCAGAGGTCGCATTCGACGCCGCCGGACGGGTCAAGTTCGACATGAAGACGCGAATACCAGGTGGGGTAATTCGAGACGGACGCGCCAGCGCCATCTGAAAGCATCCTCGTGACGGCACGTGGATGCGGTCACCCGCGACCAGAAGCGGGTCATCAACCGGTCCACCATCAAACACGCCGGTCATATCAAACACGCGGCGACGTCCATTGCGGATCAAAACAACATTGCGGATGTCGGCGTCTGGACGAACGCCAGAGGCGGCTGATAGCGCGCGGCTGAGGCGGCGTTGCAACGTAAAGTCACCGGCCGCGTCGACACGCGCTCCTGGGTCTGTGTTTGCACCGCGCTCGTTCAAAACGACGTCGCCAGATTGGAAGACCGCCCCTGAAACTGAAACGGGAATGGCCGCCCAATGAATAACATCGACCGAGACCTGAACGAAATTAGAGGTGTAAAACCCACCCGTGACCAATAAGCGCGAGACGGTTTCTTCAAGCTGTTTCTTCGTGGTGCCGGCCGCAGGGATATCACCAATATAAGGCAGGCGCAGGTAACCGCCGGGTGAAATGACGAAGTCACCTTCGAAGCCTTCACCGCGAACGATCGTCAGACGAATAAAGTCGCCTGGCGAGAACACTGCAGGCTCCTCAAACGCCGCAGCCAGCCCGGTATCGATGGGTTGGCCGGAGAGCGCGAGGTCCATATCTTGGCACCGCCCCAGATTCTGCGACATGGCAGAGACCAGGATCGCGGTCTCAGGAGAGTCTGACATAGATTGTCTTTGCGCCTGATAGGGGGCGTCCTTTACGGTCACCAAGTTCCGGGGGCGTTCATATGAGTTTGCACACCCCGCCAAGGCAATCACGGCGATAATGGCAAGCAAGCGGATCATTGTTTGGATGAGGCTAACCACCGTTCACCTCCATTGTGCTTAAAGAGCGAAAAACAGCGATTGCCCATGGGCATTCGGTACGCACCAGCTTCAGAACCGCACCATCCATGATTTGAGTTTTGACCTCGATCATGTCGCTGGCAATTGTTCCAGCTTGATTGAGCGCGCGATGAAAACGCGTCAGGACTGTGTCATTCTCGATAGAAATACATACGCTCGCCATAAAAGCCTCCTGTTTGAAGCTTCTGGGTTGCAAGATGCGATGACAGAGATATTGTTGTTTAAATACAGTAGTTTATATATTTTTGAGTTTTCGAATTTGACAAATTGCAAGCGGAAAACTGCAAATTGCATAACGCATTTCGCAATTTGCAAGACCGAAACGAACTGCGCTGC